>NZ_CP187527.1:3316477-3617975 GCF_049852175.1 Xylanimonas sp. McL0601 | reverse complement strand
CTCGCGCTTCGCGACCGCGCTCGGCATCGCGCGGCGCGACGACCGCCCGCTCGGGACGGCGTACCGCACCTACTTCCGCACCGACGGTGCCGCCGGCACGACGGCGCGGCACGAGGACTCCTGGATGGAGTCCCACCTCGAGCTGTGGTCGGGCAAGCCGGGCAAGAGCGACCTGCTGCCCGGGTACGGCTGGATCTTCGCGCTCGGCGACGGCACGGTGAACGTAGGCCTGGGCTCGGTGAGCTCGACGCCCGCGCGGCAGTCCGCCGTCGGGCACGACTACAAGGCGCTGCTGCAGCAGTGGGTCGCGAACACGCCCGAGGACTGGGGCTTCACGCCCGAGAACCAGCTGGGCCCGATCCGCGGCGCCGCGCTGCCGATGGGGTTCAACCGCGCGCCGATCTACCGCGACGGGACGATCCTCGTCGGCGACTCCGCCGGCATGGTGAGCCCGTTCAACGGCGAGGGCATCGCCTACGCGCTGCAGGCCGGGCGGGTCGCGGCCGACGCGATCGCCCAGGCCCGCACCCGCACCACCGACGCGGCCCGCGAGGCGGTGCTCGGCGGCTACGCCGAGCGCATGCGCGCGGACCTCGGCGGCTACTACACGCTGGGCCGGGCGTTCGTCCGGCTCATCGAGCACCCGGCGATCATGCGGTTCGGCACGCGGTACGCGCTGCCGGTCCCGGTCGTCATGCAGCTGGTGGTGAAGCTGCTGTCGGACTGCTACGAGCCACGCGGGGGCGACTGGGTCGACCGGCTCATCTCCGCGCTGACCCGAGTGGTGCCGGCGGCCTAGGCCCGGTGACGGGCACGTGCACGATCTCAAGGAAGTGATCGCAGCGATGTGGCAGAAGGAGGGGCGATGACCAACCCGTACGTCCCGGTGCTGGTCCTGATGGGCGTGGCCGCCGTGCTGGCTCTCGGCGGCGTCGGAGCCTCCGCGGTCATCGGCCCGAAGCGCTACAACCGCGCCAAGCTCGAGGCCTACGAGTGCGGCATCATGCCGACCCCCCACGCGGTCGGCGGCGGGCGGCTGCCCGTCAAGTACTACCTCGTGGCGATGACGTTCATCGTCTTCGACATCGAGGTCGTCTTCCTCTACCCGTGGGCCGTGAGCTTCGCGTGGCTGGCCGGCTTCGGCCTGGTCGCGATGCTCGTCTTCCTCGCGCTGATCACCGTGCCGTTCGTGTACGAGTGGCGGCGCGGCGGCTTCGACTGGGTCTGACGGCACGGGTAACGAGGACGGGGAAGGAACACACAATGGGGCTGGAAGAAGCGCCGTCGGGCTTCCTGCTGACGACGATCGAGGACATCGCGGGCTACCTGCGCAAGGCCTCGCTGTGGCCGGTGACGTTCGGCCTGGCGTGCTGCGCCATCGAGATGATGGCGGCGGGCGCGTCACGGTTCGACCTGTCGCGGTTCGGCATGGAGGTCTTCCGCGCGTCGCCGCGACAGGCCGACCTGATGATCGTGGCCGGGCGCGTGAGCCAGAAGATGGCACCCGTGGTCCGCCAGGTCTACGACCAGATGAGCGAGCCCAAGTGGGTGCTCTCGATGGGCGTGTGCGCGTCGTCGGGCGGCATGTTCAACAACTACGCGATCGTGCAGGGCGTCGACCACATCGTGCCCGTGGACATCTACCTGCCGGGCTGCCCGCCGCGGCCCGAGATGCTCATCAACGCGATCCTCGCGCTGCACCAGCAGATCCTCGACACGCCGCTCGGCGTCAACCGGCGCGAGGCCGCGCAGGCCGCCGAGGCGGCGGCGCTCGAGGCCACGCCGACGTTCCAGATGAAGGGGCTGCTGCGGTGACGGACGAGGAGAATCGCCCGGTGGTCGAGCCCTCGGGGGCCACCTCCGTGCGCAGCGAGGTGGTGCCGACCGGCGCGACCGCCGGGAGCCGCCCCCAGGGCGAGGTCATCGGGAGCCGCCAGGGGCTCTTCGGGTCGCTCGGCAGCGGCGACACCTCGGGCTACGGTGCGACGACGGCGCCGATCCGCTTCCCCGGCGCGAGCGAGCGCCCGTACGGCGGCTGGTTCGACGAGGCCGTGGACGTCCTGGCCGAGGTGCTGGCGGAGCAGGGCATCGGCTTCGACCAGGCGATCGAGCGCGTCGTCGTCGCCCACCCCGCCCCGTACGCGGAGCTGACGCTGTGGGTCGCACGCGAGCAGCTGCTGCCGGTGGCGCGCGCCCTGCGCGACGACCAGGACCTGCGGTTCGAGCTCAGCCTCGGCGTGAGCGGCGTGCACTACCCCGACGACGCGGGCCGCGAGCTGCACGCCGTCTACCACCTGACGTCCGTGACGCACGGGCGTCGGATCCGGCTCGAGGTGGCCTGCCCCGACGCCGACCCGCACATCCCGTCGACGACGCCGCTGTACCCGACCAACGACTGGCACGAGCGGGAGACGTTCGACTTCTTCGGCATCGTCTTCGACGGCCACCCGGGCCTGGCACGCATCGAGATGCCGGACGACTGGCCCGGCCACCCGCAGCGCAAGGACTACCCGCTCGGCGGCATCCCCGTGGAGTACAAGGGCGCCACGGTGCCGCCGCCCGACACGCGCAGGAGCTACTCGTGACTTCACCCCACAACATCGCTCGCTGCGCTCACGATCGTGCGGGGGCCCCGAAGTGACCAGCGGAACCTTCCACGCCACCCGTGCGGCGGCGGACGACCTCGGCGGTGCCCGCTTCTACGAGGCGTCCGGCGGCGACTGGGACGAGATCGCCCGCGAGGTCGTGGGCGAGGAGCGCATCGTCGTCAACATGGGCCCCCAGCACCCGTCCACCCACGGCGTGCTGCGTCTCATGCTCGAGATCGACGGCGAGACGATCACCGAGGCGCGTGCCGGCATCGGCTACCTCCACACCGGCATCGAGAAGAACATGGAGTTCCGCACCTGGACGCAGGGCACCACGTTCTGTACCCGGATGGACTACCTGGCGCCGCTGTTCCAGGAGGCCGCGTTCTGCCTCGGCACCGAGACGCTGCTCGGCATCACGGACGACGTGCCCGAGCGGGCCAGCGTGATCCGCGTGCTCATGATGGAGCTCAACCGGATCGCCTCCCACCTGGTCTGCCTGGGGACCGCCGGCAACGAGATGGGCGCCACGACGGTCATGACGGTCGCGTTCACCGGGCGCGAGGAGATCCTGCGGGTCTTCGAGGCCGTGACGGGCCTGCGCATGAACCACGCGTACATCCGCCCGGGCGGCGTCGCGCAGGACACACCGGACGACCTGGGCGACCTGGTCAGGAAGGCCCTGCCGGAGGTCCGCAAGTACGTCGGCCAGCTGGGCGACCTCATGCTCGCGAACCCGATCTTCAAGGCGCGCCTGGTCGGCACCGGCACACTCGACCTGGCCGGCTGCATGGCACTCGGCATCACCGGTCCGGTGCTGCGCTCGGCGGGCCTGCCGTACGACGTCCGCAAGGCGTTCCCGTACTGCGGCTACGAGACGTACGACTTCGACGTCCCGGTGTCGGACAACGCCGACTGCTACGACCGCGTCGTGCTCCGCCTCGAGGAGTGCTACCAGTCGCTCAAGCTCGTCGAGCAGGCGCTCGCCCGGCTCGAGAAGACCCAGGGCGCGCCCACGATGGTCGCCGACAAGAAGATCGCGTGGCCGGCCATGCTCTCCGTCGGCGGCGACGGCCAGGGCAACTCGCTCGAGCACATCAAGAAGATCATGGGCACCTCGATGGAGGCCCTGATCCACCACTTCAAGATCGTGACCGAGGGCTTCCGAGTCCCCGCCGGGCAGGCGTGGCAGACCATCGAGCACCCGCGCGGCGAGCTCGGCGTGCACGTCGTGTCCGACGGCGGCACCAGGCCGTACCGGGCGCACTTCCGCGACCCGTCCTTCAACAACCTCCAGGCCGTGTCGGTCATGTGCGAGGGCGGCCAGGTGGCCGACGTCGTCGTCTCCGTCGCGTCCCTGGACCCCGTCCTCGGAGGTGTCGACCGATGACCTACGACGCCGAGACCCTGACGTCGCTGAAGTCCGACGCCAAGGCCATCGTCGCCCGCTACCCCGACCCCCGGTCCGGGCTGCTGCCGATGCTGCACCTGGTGCAGTCCGTGGACGGCTACGTCAGCCGCGACGGCATCCTCTTCTGCGCCGAGCGGCTGGGCATCACGCCCGCCGAGGTCAGCGCCGTCGCGACCTTCTACACGCAGTACAAGCGGCACCCCAACGGCACCTACACCGTGGGCGTCTGCACCAACACGCTCTGCGCGATCATGGGCGGCGACGCCATCTTCGACGAGCTCAGCGAGCACCTCGGCGTCGGGCACGACGAGACCACCGAGGACGGCGCGATCACGCTCGAGCACGTCGAGTGCAACGCGGCCTGCGACTACGCGCCCGTCGTGATGGTCAACTGGGAGTTCTTCGACAACCAGACGCCCGAGTCGGCGACGGCGCTCGCGGACGACCTGCAGGCGGGCAAGCGCGTCACGCCCACGCGCGGCGCGAGCCACGTGTGCTCGTTCAAGCAGATGAGCCGCGTGCTGGCCGGGTTCCCCGACGGGCTCGCCAACGAAGGCGGTCTGCCGGGCGAGCCGACGCTGGCCGGCCTCAAGGTGGCGCGCGAGCACGGCTGGACGGCGCCCTCGGCGCAGGCGGCCGGGCCGGCCAAGGGCACGGCGACCGCGGGCGCGCCCGCGGCGGGCGAGCACGGGTCGAGCGCCGAGCGCGAGCCCACGACGCCGCCCGACACCCAGGCGGGCAGCACGCCGGGACGCGAGAAGGGCGAAGCGAAGTGACCGACACCCTGACCCCCGTCCTCACGGACATCTGGGACGCCGAGCGCCCCTGGACGATGGAGACCTACCTGTCCCGCGGCGGCTACGGCGGCCTGCGGGCGGCACTGGCGATGGAGCGCTCCGCCGTCGTCCAGGCGGTCAAGGACTCCGGGCTGCGCGGGCGCGGCGGCGCCGGCTTCCCCACGGGGATGAAGTGGGGCTTCCTGCCGCCCGACGACGGCAAGCCCCGCTACCTGGTGGTCAACGCCGACGAGTCCGAGCCGGGGACGTGCAAGGACATCCCGCTCATGATGACGAGCCCGCAGCACCTGGTCGAGGGCGTCGTCATCACCAGCTACGCGATCGACTGCCACCACGCGTTCATCTACGTGCGCGGCGAGGTGCTGCACGTCTACCGACGCGTGCTCGAGGCGGTGCAGGAGGCGTACGACGCCGGCTACCTGGGCAAGGACATCCAGGGCAGCGGGTTCGACCTCGAGGTCACCGTGCACGCCGGCGCAGGCGCCTACATCTGCGGCGAGGAGACCGCGCTGCTCGACTCGCTCGAGGGCCTGCGCGGCCAGCCGCGCCTCAAGCCGCCGTTCCCCGCGGTCGAGGGCCTGTACGCCCGGCCGACGGTCGTCAACAACGTCGAGACGATCGCATCCGTGCCGGGCATCGTCGCCAACGGCGCGAAGTGGTTCGCGTCGATGGGCACGGAGAAGTCGCAGGGTTTCGGCCTGTTCTCGCTGAGCGGTCACGTCACGCGGCCCGGCCAGTACGAGGCGCCGCTCGGCATCACGCTGCGCGAGCTGCTCGACCTCGCGGGCGGCATCCGCGAGGGGCACCGGCTCAAGTTCTGGACCCCGGGCGGGTCGTCCACACCGATGTTCACCGACGCGCACCTCGACGTGCCGCTCGACTACGAGTCGGTCGGCGCGGCGAAGTCCATGCTCGGCACGCGTGCGCTGCAGCTCTTCGACGAGACCACGTGCGTGGTCCGCGCCGTGAGCCGGTGGACCGACTTCTACGCGCACGAGTCGTGCGGCAAGTGCACGCCCTGCCGGGAGGGCACCTACTGGATGAAGCAGGTGCTGCGCCGCATCGAGGCCGGGGGCGGGGTGGACGCGGACATCGACCTGCTGGTCGACCTGTGCGACAACATCCTCGGCCGCGCGTTCTGCGCGCTCGGCGACGGCGCCACCTCGCCCGTGACCAGCTCGATCGAGCTGTTCCGGGACGAGTACCAGGCGCACATCGACGGGCACGGCTGCCCGTTCGACCCGGTCGCGTCGGCGCTGTTCGACTACACCCCGAAGACGAAGGCCGGCGTCCTCGCCGGCGCGGGAGGCCACTGATGACCGCGACCGCGGACAAGAAGGCAGAGGGCGGCGGTCCGGTGGAGCCGGCCAAGGACGCGGTGACCCTCACGATCGACGACGTCCAGGTCACCGTGCCCAAGGGCACGCTGGTGATCCGGGCCGCCGAGCAGCTGGGCATCCAGGTGCCTCGCTTCTGCGACCACCCGCTGCTCGAGCCCGTGGGCGCCTGCCGGCAGTGTCTCGTGGAGGTCGCGACGCCGGACCGCGATGGCAACGTGCGGCCCATGCCGAAGCCCCAGGCGTCGTGCACGCTCGAGGCGACACCGGGCATGGTGGTCCGGACGGCGCACACCTCGCCCGTCGCGGACAAGGCGCAGGCGGGGGTCATGGAGATGCTGCTCATGAACCACCCGCTCGACTGCCCGGTGTGCGACAAGGGCGGGGAGTGCCCGTTGCAGAACCAGGCGATGACGAACGGCCGCGCCGACTCGCGGTTCATCGACGTCAAGCGCGTCTTCCAGAAGCCGATCCCGATCTCGACCCAGATCCTGCTCGACCGCGAGCGCTGCGTGCTGTGCCAGCGCTGCACGCGGTTCAGCGACGAGATCGCGGGCGACGCGTTCATCGCGCTCCAGGACCGCGGGGCCGGGCAGCAGATCGGCCGCTTCGACGAGGACGTGCTCGGGTTCGCGCACGGGACGACCGGCGAGCGGGTCGTGACGACGTCGCCGCTGCCGGCGCTGACGCCCACCGGCGTGAGTGCCGACGACGTGGTCGGCGACGCCGCCACCGACCTCAGCGGCAGGCCGTTCTCCTCCTACTTCTCGGGCAACACGGTGCAGATCTGCCCGGTGGGCGCGCTGACCAGCGCGGCCTACCGGTTCCGCGCCCGCCCGTTCGACCTGGTGTCGACGCCGAGCATCGCCGAGCACGACTCGAGCGGTGCGGCGATCCGCATCGACCACCGCCGCGGCGTCGTCATGCGGCGCCTGGCCGGCGACGACCCGGCGGTCAACGAGGAGTGGATCAGCGACAAGGACCGGTTCGCGTTCGCGTGGCAGTCGGCGAGCGACCGGATCACCACCCCGCTGGTCCGCGAAGACGGGGAACTGCGGCCCGCGAGCTGGGTCGAGGCGCTCGAGCTCGCCGCCGAGGGCCTGGCCAACGCGAAGGCTGCCGGCGGTGTCGGCGTGCTGCCGGGCGGGCGCCTCACGCTCGAGGACGCCCACGCCTGGTCGCGCTTCGCGCGCACCGTGCTCGGCACCGACGACGTCGACCAGCGTGCGCGCGTGCACTCGGGCGAGGAGGCTGCGTTCCTCGCGCACGCCGTGGCCGGCACGGGCGTCGGCGTGACGTTCGCCGACCTGGAGAAGGCTCCGGTCGTGCTGCTCGCCGGGCTCGAGGCCGAGGAGGAGGGCGGGTACCTCTTCCTGCGGCTCCGCAAGGCGGTGCGGCAGCACAAGCTGCGCGTGCTGGGCCTGGCGCCGTTCGCCTCGCGCGGGCTCCAGCGCCTCGGCGGCGCACTGCTCCCGGCCGCGCCGGGCATGGAGGGCGAGTGGCTGGGCGCGGTCGCCGCCAAGGCGGGCGGCGGGCTGTTGCCCGCGGACCTGGCTCCGGCCGAGGCGTCGGCCATCGCCGATGCCGCCGAGGCGCTGAGCCAGCCCGGTGCGGTCGTCCTCGTCGGCGAGCGCCTGGCCGGCGCGCCGGGCGCGTACGGCGCCGCGATGCGGCTGGCGGAGGCCACCGGGGCCCGCCTCGCGTGGGTCCCGCGGCGTGCGGGCGAGCGGGGCGGCGTCGAGGCGGGCCTGCTGCCGGGCCTGCTGCCCGGCGGCCGTCCGATCACCGACGCCGCCGCCCGCGCCGAGGTCGCGCAGGCATGGGGGGTCGATGAGGCCCTGCTGCCGGCGGGGCCGGGCCGCGACCTCACGGGGATCCTGCGGGCGCTGGACGCCGGGACGCTCGGCGGGGCGCTCGTCGGCGGCCTAGAGCTCGCCGACCTGCCCGACCCCGCGGCCGCGCGCAGCGCCCTGGACAAGGCGGGCTTCGTGGTCAGCCTCGAGGTCCGCGCCTCGGAGGTGACCGCGCTGGCCGACGTCGTGCTGCCGGTCGCGCCGCCCGTCGAGCGCGCCGGAACGTTCGTGAGCTGGGAGGGCCGCGTACGGTCGTTCCCGCAGGCGCTCGAGTCGGCCGCGATGCCCGACCACCGCGTGCTGCACGCGCTGGCCGCGCAGGCCGGCGTCGACCTGGGCGCCGGCGACCCGCTCGCTGCGCACCTCGCCGCCGCCGTGCTGCCCGCCTGGACCGGCGAGCGCGCCACGGCGCCCGAGGCTGCGTCAGTGACGCCGCCGCAGGTCGAGCCCGGCACTGCGGTCCTCGCCGCGTGGCACCTGCTGCTCGACGACGGCGCCCTGCAGGACGGCGAGCCGCACCTCGCGGGCACGGCCAAGAAGCCCGTCGCCCGGATGAGCGCGGCCACGGCGGCGGCGGTCGACGTGTTCGACGGCGACGACGTCACCGTCTCGACCGATCGCGGGTCGGTCACGCTCCCGGTGCGCGTCACGGCGATGGTCGACCACGTCGTGTGGCTGCCCCTCGCGAGCAAGGGCTGCCGCGTGCACGACCAGCTCGGCGCTTCGCCGGGCGACGTCGTCCGCATCGAGGTCGCCGAGGCCGACGAGGCACAGGGAGGTGCCGCATGATCCCCGGGGTCGTCGCCGACTTCAGCAAGGACAACGGCTGGACGTTCCTGGTCAAGGCCGTCCTCATCCTCGCGTTCCTGCTGCTCAGCGTGCTCGTCGCGATCTGGTTCGAGCGCAAGGTCGTCGGCCGGATGCAGGTGCGGCCGGGGCCGAACGTGCACGGCCCGTTCGGCCTGCTCCAGTCGCTCGCGGACGCCATGAAGCTCCTGCTCAAGGAGGACATGAACGTCACCTCGGCGGACCGGTTCGTCTACCTGCTGGCGCCGATGATCTCGGTGTTCTGCTCGTTGCTCGTGTTCGCGGTGGTGCCCTTCGGGCCGCAGGTCCGCCTGCCGTTCACCGACTGGTCGACGCCGGCGCAGCTCACCGACTTCCCGGTGGCGGTGCTCTACGTGCTGGCCTGCGCCTCGGTGGGCGTGTACGGCATCGTGCTGGGCGGCTGGTCGTCCGGGTCGACGTACCCGCTGCTCGGCTCGGTGCGCTCCACGGCCCAGGTCATCAGCTACGAGCTCGCCATGGGCCTGTCGCTGGTCAGCGTGTTCATCCTGTCGGGCTCGATGTCGACCTCGACGATCGTCGACCAGCAGACCGGCCGCTGGTTCGTCATCCCACTGCTGCCGGCGTTCCTCGTCTACTTCATCTCGATGATCGGCGAGACCAACCGCCTGCCGTTCGACCTGCCCGAGGCCGAGGGCGAGCTCGTGTCCGGCTACATGACCGAGTACTCGTCGATGAAGTTCGCCTGGTTCTTCCTGGCCGAGTACATCAACATGCTCAACGTCTCGGCCGTGTGCGCCACGCTCTTCCTGGGCGGCTGGCGCGCCCCGTGGCCGCTGTCGGCGATCGGCGACGGCATGCTCAACACGGGCTGGTGGGCGATCCTCTGGTTCCTGGCCAAGGTCTGGATCCTCATGTTCGTGTTCGTGTGGATCCGCGGCACGCTGCTGCGCCTGCGCTACGACCAGTTCATGGTCTTCGGGTGGAAGCGGCTCATCCCGGTCGCGCTCGGCTGGCTCGTGCTCCTGGCGGTCGTGCAGTACGTGCGGCTCGGCGCCGGCGTCAGCCGCACCACGCTGGTCACCGTGCTCGCCGCGATCGGGGTGGTGATCGTGGCCGTGGTGACCTTCTGGCCCGAGCGCCGGGAGGAACCCGTCGAAGGCACCACCACGTTCGACGCCTTCGCCGGCGGCTTCCCCGTGCCGCCCATGCCTGGTCAGACCCTGCCGCCGTCGCCACGCACGGCCCGCCGCCCCGTGACGGTGGACGCCGCGACGGTCGACGCGGTCAGCACGCCCCGTTCCGAGGGATCCGGATTCGACGCCGAGGAGGGCGCTCGATGAGCGAGTACCAGCCGATACGGCCCAAGAAGGGCCCGGTCGGCCGACTGTTCGCCCCGGTCGCGGGGTTCGGGGTGACGCTGGGCGCGATGTTCCGGCCCACCGTCACCGAGCAGTACCCGTTCGAGAAGGTGCCGACGCCGAAGCGCTACCACGGCCGCCACCAGCTCAACCGGTACGCCGACGGGCTCGAGAAGTGCATCGGCTGCGAGCTGTGCGCCTGGGCCTGCCCCGCCGACGCCATCTATGTCGAGGGCGCGGACAACGCCGACGTCCTCGCCGCGACCGGCGGCGGCCAGGTGAGCCCCGGCGAGCGGTACGGGCGCGTCTACCAGATCAACTACCTGCGCTGCATCTTCTGCGGGCTGTGCATCGAGGCGTGCCCCACCCGGGCGCTCACCATGACCAACGACTACGAGCTCGCGGGCCCGACCCGGGCCGGGATGATCTACGAGAAGCAGGACCTGCTGGCCCCGCCCTCACGGGGAACCCTCGCGGTCCCGCACCCGATGGTCGAGGGCACCACCGACACCGACTACTACCAGGGCCAGGTCACGGCGCCGACGGCGGAGCAGGTGGCCTGGGTGCGCGAGCACCGGCCCGACGACCCGACGCTCGACGCGGCCACCGCCGTCGTCGAGGGCAACGCCCCGGCGCCCGAGCCCACGCAGCACGTGCTGCGGCCGCCGGCCACCAAGGCCAACTACACCAAGGCGGCCGCCGAGGGCGGGCGCGTGGGCGAGAACCGCGTGGGCGACGCGCCTGACGCCTCCGCGGTGGCCGCGACCGCCGCCGGCGTGAGGGGAGTGACGCGATGACGACGACCAGCGGCGAGGCCGCCCTCTTCGGGGTCCTCGCCCCGCTCATGGTGATCGCCGCGCTCGGGCTGCTGTTCGTGCGCCGCGCGGTGCACGCGGCGATGTGCGTGGTGTTCGTGATGATCTCGCTGGCCATGCTCTACGTGGCGAACGAGGCGCCGTTCCTCGGGGTCGCGCAGGTGGTCGTCTACACCGGCGCGGTCATGATGCTGTTCCTGTTCGTGCTCATGCTCGTGGGCATCGACTCCGCGGACTCGCTCACCGAGACCATCCGCGGCCAGCGCTGGATCGGCGTGCTGTTCGGCGCCGGGCTGCTCGTGGTGCTGCTGGGCGTGCTGGGTCGCACGCACCTGCCGCCCGCCGTCGGGCTGGACCTCGCCAACGCGCAGACCAACCCCACGGGGCTCGCCGCGATCCTGTTCGGCGACTACGTCATCGCCATGGAGGTCATCGGCGTCCTGCTCGTGACCGCGGCGGTCGCCGGCCTGGTGCTCACGCACCGGCGTCGCCTGGGCGTGCACCGCACGCAGCGGACGATGGCACGCGAACGCGTCGCCGCGGTGGCCGAGGGGCGGCCGCTGACGCCGCTGCCCGCGCCCGGCGTCTACGCGCAGAACAACGCGATGGACACCCCGGCGCTCGGGCCGGACGGGCACCCGCTCGAGCACTCGGTGCCGCGCGTGCTGCGCATCCGCGGCCAGCAGCGCACGGCCGTCGAGGTGCTCACCGCCGAGGAGACGCTCCGCGCGCGGCTGGGGCTGCCCGCCGTCGCCGTGGCCGAGCCCGGCGAGATCACCCTCATCGACGACGGCGTGGTCTCGACAAGCTCCCGGGCCTCGACGGGCCCGACCACCGACGACGAGGAGGCGCAGGACTGATGGCCGTCACCAACTACCTGGTGCTCGCGGTGATCCTGTTCTCGATCGGGGCCGCCACCGTGCTGCTGCGTCGCAACGCCATCGTCGTGTTCATGGGCATCGAGCTCATGCTCAACGCGACCAACCTCGCGTTCGTCACGTTCGCGCGCATCCACGGCGACCTCACGGGGCAGGTGCTCGCCTTCTTCGTGATGGTCGTGGCCGCCGCCGAGGTCGTCGTCGGCCTGGCGATCATCGTGACGATCTTCCGCACCCGCCGCTCGGCCTCGGTCGACGACGTCAACCTGCTCAACGGCTGAGGGGAAGGACATGCAGACCCTGGGTCTCGCACCCTGGCTCGTCGCGTTCCCGCTGATCGGGGCCGCGATCCTGCTGCTGGGCGGTCGCCGCTCCGACCGCTGGGGCCACTGGCTGGGCGTCCTCGCCCCGACGGCGAGCTTCGTCCTCGGGCTGGTGCTGCTGATCGACACGCTCGGGCAGCCCGCGGACGACCGCACGGGCATCTCGAGCTTCGGCACCTGGATCGTGGCAGGCCCGCTGCACGTCGAGGCCGCCTTCCGGATCGACCCGCTGTCCCTGACCTTCGTCATGCTCGTGACGTTCGTGGGCACGTTGATCCACGTCTACTCCGTGGCCTACATGGAGCTCGACGCCTCGCGACGCCGGTTCTTCGGCTACCTCAACCTGTTCGTCGCGGCGATGCTCCTGCTCGTCCTCGCCGACAACTATCTGCTGCTGTTCGTCGGCTGGGAGGGCGTGGGTCTGGCGTCGTTCCTGCTCATCGGGTTCTGGGACCACCGGCTCGACTACGCGGTCGCGGGCAAGAAGGCCTTCGTCATGAACCGCGTGGGCGACATGGGCCTGATCGTGGCGATGATGCTCATGGTCTGGCAGTTCGGCTCGGTGAGCTTCGAGGACGTGCTGGGCGGTGCGGGCGGCCTGGGCGCCGGCGTGGCGACGGCGATGGGGCTCATGCTGCTGCTCGCCGCGTGCGGCAAGTCGGCGCAGTTCCCGCTGCAGGCCTGGCTCGGCGACGCGATGGCCGGCCCGACGCCGGTTTCCGCGCTCATCCACGCCGCCACGATGGTCACCGCCGGCGTCTACCTGCTGGTGCGCAGCGCCCCGGTGCTCGAGGCCTCACCCGACGCGCAGCTCGCCGTGGTGATCGTCGGCGCGGTCACGCTCCTCTTCGGTGCGATCGTCGGCTGCGCCAAGGACGACATCAAGAAGGCGCTGGCCGCCTCGACCATGTCGCAGATCGGCTACATGATGCTCGCCGCAGGCCTGGGCCCGGTCGGGTACGCGTTCGCGATCTTCCACCTGGTGACGCACGGCTTCTTCAAGGCCGGGCTGTTCCTCGGCGCCGGCTCCGTCATGCACGCCATGGACGACAGCGTCGACATGCGGCGGTTCGGCGGCCTGGCCCGCGTGCTGCCGGTCACTGCCATCACGATGGGCCTGGGCTGGCTCGCGATCCTCGGCATCCCGCCCTTCTCCGGCTTCTGGTCGAAGGACCGGATCATCGAGGTGGCGTTCATCGGCGACGGCTGGCGCCCGTGGGTGTTCGGCATGGCCGCGCTGCTCGGGGCGGGCATCACGGCGTTCTACATGTCGCGCCTGTTCTTCATGACGTTCGCGGGCCGGCGCCGCTGGCCCACCTCCCACGGCCACGAGGCCCACCCGCACGAGGCGCCCGCGCTCATGCGCTGGCCGATGATCATCCTGGCCGTGGGCTCGGTGGCCCTCGGCGGCCTGCTGACGATCGGCGGGGCCTTCACGAGCTGGCTCGCCCCCGTGGTCGGCGAAGCCGAGCACCAGGGCGAGCCCGTGCTGCCTGCGTGGCTCCTGATCGTGCTCACCCTCGTGCTCGTGGTGCTGGGCGCCCTGCTCGCGTTCCGGATGTACGCCGTCGGGCCGGTGCCCGTCGAGGCGCCGGAGTCGACCGTGCTGGTGCGCGCCGCCCGCCGGGACCTGTACCAGGACGCGCTCAACGAGACGGTGGCGATGCTGCCGGGCCAGGTGCTCACGCGCACGCTCGTCTATGCCGACCGCACCACCGTCGACGCCTCGTTCCTGCAGCTCGCCTCTGGCGTGCGGCGATCGGGGGACGGGATGCGGCGGTTCCAGAACGGCTATGTCCGGACCTATGCGGCCACGTCGCTCGGTGGCCTGCTCGTGGTCGCCGCCGTCGTGTGGGCCCTGGCCGGCTGACGGATCGCGGAGGATTCGATGTTCCCCTGGCTGACCGCCCTCATCGCGTGGCCGCTCCTGGCCGCGCTCGCCACCGTGCTGACCGGAGCGGGGACCGGCCGCCCCGCGGCCGGGCTCACCGGCTCGGGCCGGTTCGGCGCCCCGGCCGCGCGGATCGTGGCCCTCGTCGGCTCGCTCGTCGAGGTGGGCCTGCTGGTCGGCGCGTTCCTCGCGTTCGACACCTCGCGCGCGGCCGAGCACCAGCTCACGGAGACCCACGAGTGGATCCCCGGGCTGGGGGCCAGCTACGCCGTCGGCGTCGACGGCGTGGGCATGCTTCTCGTGGGCCTCTCGGTGGGCCTCGTGCCGCTGGTGATCCTCGCCGCGTGGAAGGAGCAGGCCGGCGACTTCCCGCGGCTGCGCTCCTACATGGCCACGGTGCTGGTGCTCGAGGCGTTCACGGTCGCAGTGTTCGCCGCCCGCGACGTCTTCCTGTTCTACGTGCTGTTCGAGGCCATGCTCATCCCCGCCTACTTCCTCATCGGAGGGTTCGGGCAGGGCGCACAGCGCCGGTACGCCGCGGTGAAGTTCCTGCTCTACTCCCTGGCCGGCGGGCTGATCATGCTGGTCGCCGTCATCTCGCTGTACCTGCAGGTGCCCGCCGCGGACCGCGGGCCGCAGACCTTCCTCACGGCCAACCTGGTGAACCTGGACCTGGACAACACCGCCGGGCGGCTGATGTTCTGCGCGTTCTTCCTCGCGTTCGCCATCAAGGCGCCCATGGTGCCGGTACACAGTTGGCTGCCCGACGCCTCGGAGAACGCCACCCCGGGAACGTCCACGCTGCTCATCTGCGTCCTCGACAAGGTGGGCACGTTCGGGATGCTCACCCTGTGCCTGCCGCTGTTCCCCGAGGCCGCGCGGTGGGCGGCACCGGTGATCGTGGTCCTCGCGGTCGTCTCGATCCTCTACGGCGCGATACTCGCCATCGGGCAGACCGACCTGCTGCGCCTGATCGGCTACACCTCGGTGTCCCACTTCGGGTTCATCATCCTGGGCATCTTCACCTTCACGTCCACGGGCACCGCCGGCTCGAGCCTGATGATGCTCAACCACGGCATCTCGACCGGCGCGCTGTTCCTGGTCGCGGGTTTCGCCATCTCCCGGCATCCCACCCGCAGCCAGCGGATCGCCGACTACGGCGGCCTGCGCACCGTGGCCCCGATCCTGGGCGGCAGCTTCCTCGTCGCGGGCCTGAGCGCTGCCGCCCTCCCCGGCCTGGCGACGTTCGTGTCCGAGATCCTCGTGTTCCTCGGGTCGTTCACCGCCAACCACGCGGCGGCCGTGATCGCCGTCCCCGCGGTCGTGCTCGCCTCGCTCTACGTGCTCCTGACCTACCAGCGCATGTTCACGGGCACGGTTCCGGCCGGCCTCGCGCCCGACGGCAAGGTCCCCGACCTCGACGCGCGGGAGCGCACCGTCGCCGGCGTCTTCGTCGCGGCCCTGCTCGTGCTCGGCTTCATCCCCAGCCTCGGCCTGCGGTTCGTCGACGCGCCCGCGTCGACGACGATCGAGCAGGTCGGCGTGAGCGACCCGTCGCCGGTGCTGGGCACCTCAGCAGCCCTCCGCACCGAGAACGTCATCACCGAGAGTGTCACCACCGTGGAGGTCGCGGCGTGAAAGAGTTCAACGCTCCACTGATCGACTGGGCGGCCCTCTCGCCCATCGTCATCGTGCTCGGCGCCGGCGTGCTCGGCGTGCTCGTCGAGGCGTTCGTGCCCGCGCGGGCCCGCCGTGCCGTCCAGGTGCTGCTGGCGCTCGGCGCGCTCGCGGGCGCCGTCGTCGCCGTCGCGCTGCTGTGGGGCACGGTCGGGGACAACGCGATCCTCGTGGTCGGCGACAGCTTCGACCTGACGCCGTTCGGCCTGGCGATCCAGGGCATCATCGCCGGCCTGGCGTTCCTCGCCGTGCTCGTCATGGCGGACCGCAGCGGGGGGCAGGACGCGTTCGCGCCCACCGCGGCGGCGGTGCCGGGCAGCCGGTACGAGGAGGAGGCGCGGCGGGCCGGGCTCCAGCAGACGGAGATCTACCCGCTCACGCTGTTCTCCGCGGGCGGCATGCTGCTCTTCACGGCGACCGACGACCTGGTGGTGCTGTTCATCGCCCTCGAGGTGCTGAGCCTGCCGCTGTACGTGCTGTGCGCGACCGCACGCCGGCGCCGCCTGCTGAGCCAGGAGGCCGCGTTCAAGTACTTCCTGCTGGGGGCGTTCGCGTCGGCCCTGACGATCTTCGGCATCGCGCTGCTCTACGGGTTCGCCGGCTCGGTGCACCTGCCGGCCATCACCGACGCGCTCGCCGGCCGGGGCGACACCCCGCTGCAGGGCCTGCACGCGCTCTCGATCACGGGCATCGTCCTGCTCACCGGCGGTCTCCTGTTCAAGCTGGGCGCCGCCCCGTTCCACACGTGGACGCCCGACGTGTACACGGGCGCGCCGACGCCGGTCACGGGGTTCATGGCGGCCTGCACCAAGGCGGCCGCCGTCGGGGCGCTGGTCCGCGTCCTCTTCTACCTGGGCAAGGGCTTCGACGTCGCGACCCGCCACGAGGTCCAGGTGCTGCTGTGGTCCGTCGCGATCGCGACCATGGCGATCGGCACGGTCGTCGGTGCCGTGCAGACCGACATCAAGCGGCTGCTCGCATACTCGTCGATCGCGCACGCGGGCTTCATCCTGGTCGCGCTCGTCGGCTTCGACGACGCCGGCGCCCGCGCGGTGCTCTTCTACCTGCTCGCCTATGGCCTGGCGACCGTCGGCTCGTTCGCCGTCGTGACCCTGGTCCGTGAGCGCCTCACGACGGGCGAGGCGGGTGAGAAGGACTCCGTGATCCTCGGTGAGGCGACGCACCTCGCGCAGTGGGCCGGGATCGGGCGCAAGGCGCCCTGGCTCACCGCGGCGTTCGTCGTGTTCATGCTCTCGATGGCGGGCATCCCGCTCACCGCGGGCTTTGTCGCGAAGTTCGGGGCGTTCTCCGCTGCCGTCGGCGCCGGAGCCTGGCCGCTCGCGCTGATCGGTGTCATCGCGTCGGCGATCTCGGTCTTCTTCTACGTGCGGCTCATCGTGCTCATGGTGCTCACGCCGGCGCCCGACACGGTCGTGGAGGAGGCCGCCGGGAGGCGCTCGACGAGCACCGCAGGGGCGCCGGCGCCGGCCGGTGGCGGCACGGCCACCGCGACGGTCACGGCGCCGCACCAGGTCGCCCGGGCCGTCGTCACGGTGCTGACCGGGTGGGGGCCCGCGGCCGTCGTGGTCGCCGTCTGTGCGATCGGCGTCGTCCTCCTGGGCGTCCTGCCGTCCCCGGTTCTCGATCTGGCCGCCGGGGCGGTTAAGTTCGTCCCGTGAGCCAGCCCGCACAGCCCAGCGCCGCCTCGACGGCGACGGCCATCCCGCTGACCGACCCCGCGCTCGCCGCGCGGCTCTCGGAGCGGATGGTGGTCGTCGAGCAGGCGCTGGCCGAAGCCGTCGCGAGCGCCGACCGCCTGGCCGGCGACGTGGCGCGCCACCTGATGTCCGCCGGCGGCAAGCGCCTGCGCCCGTTCCTCACGTTGCTCGCGGGCGAGCTGGGCGACGGCACGCGGCCCGAGCTGATCGACGCCGCCGTCGTCGTCGAGCTCACGCACCTCGCGTCGCTCTATCACGACGACGTGATGGACTCCGCGCCGCTGCGGCGCGGGGCCCCGAGCGTGCACTCGGTGTGGGGCAACACGGTCGCGATCCTGGTGGGCGACCTGTTGTTCGCGCGGGCGTCGGGCCGCGTGGCCCTGCTCGGCCCGGAGGCCGTGCGGCTCCAGGCGGAGACGTTCGAGCGGTTGTGCCTGGGCCAGCTGCACGAGACCACCGGCCCGGACGACCACGAGGACCCGGTGCGGCACTACCTCCAGGTGCTCGCGGACAAGACGGCCTCGCTGCTGTCGACGTCGGCGCGGTTCGGCGCGATGTTCGGTGGCGCCCCGCGCGAGGCGGTCGAGATCGTGGCCGCCTACGGCGAGAAGGTGGGCGTCGCCTTCCAGCTGGCCGACGACGTGCTCGACCTCGCGTCGACCGGGGCGACGTCCGGGAAGACTCCGGGCACCGACCTGCGCGAGGGCATCCCCACGATGCCGGTGCTGCTGCTGCGCCAGCGGGTGGCCCGCGGCGCGGCGTCCCCGGACGACGCGGACCTGCTCGCGGCCCTCGACGGCGACCTGTCGTCGGACGTGGTGCTGGCCGACGTCGTCGCGCGGCTGCAGGCGCACGACGTGCTCGGTGAGACGCGCGAGCTCGCCGTGCGGTACGCGCGCGAGGCGGCGGCCCACCTGGCACCGCTGCCCGAGGGGCCGGTCAAGGAGGCCCTCGACTCGTTCGCGACCGCCCTGGCGGACCGGGCGGCCTGACACCGGGGCGCCGGGCCCGGGGGAGTTGTCCACAGAAGGGGACAACTCCTCCCAGGGGGTGACAAAACGTGTCATCCGATGGCTATCCTCTGCGCTGGCGCCCGGACTCCTTTCCCGCGCCGGCGCAGGGGGTCAACAGTGAGCTGGTCGAACGTGTCAGTGGAGCGGCGACGGGCCGTGTCGTCTGGCCTCGTCGTGACGCTCGCCGCGTCGCTCGTCGCGGCCGCCGTGGTCTTCGACGGGCAGGCGCAGGCCGAGGTCGAGCTCAACGACTCCGGGGTGTGGGTCACCAACGCCTCGACCGGCATGCTCGGCCGGTTCAACACGCAGTCGCAGGCGATCGACGGCACGCTGCTTGCCGGCTCGACGGACTTCGACGTCCAGCAGCAGGCGCAGCGCGTCCTGCTGACCGACGCCGGCACGAGCTCGGCGTCGCCCGTGGACCCCGCGCACGTAGAGCTGGGTGGCGCACTGCATGCCCCGAAGGGCGCCCTCGTCGCCTCGGGCGGTTCGACGGCGGCGGTGCTCGACCCCGAGCGCGGCCGCCTGTGGGTGCTGAGCTTCGACGCCGTCGGCTCGTTCGACGAGGAGAAGACGAAACCGGTCGCGACGATCAAGGGCGGTGGCGCCCTGGCCGTGTCGCAGGGCGGCACCGTGTTCGTCGCGGCGCCGGCGCAGCACGCGCTGTACACGGTCCCCACGGGCGACTCCGGCACACCGGGCGAGGTGGATCGGCGCGGCCTCGACGTGGAGGCGGGTGCGGAGGTCGAGGTCACGACGGTCGGTGACGACCCCGTGGTGCTCGACCGCTCGGGCGGCCGCCTGCTGCTCCCGGGCGGCGACGCCGTCGCGCTGGCGGACGCGCGGTCCGCGCGGCTGCAGCAGCCCGGCGGAAAGTCCGACCACGTGCTCGTCGCGACGGGACGCGGGCTCGTGACGCAGCCGCTCGGCGGCGGGGACGCGCAGGTGCGCGCGGCCGAGGGCACGCCTGCCGCGCCCGTCCAGCTCGGCGGCTGCGCCTACGGCGCCTGGTCGAGCACCGGCCGCGTGCTGCGCGACTGCGCGGGCAGCGACCACGACGTCGACGAGACGCTCGACGGGCTGGGCCCCGACGCCCGCCTGGAGTACCGCGTCAACCGGGACGCCATCGTGCTCAACGACCTGGCAGCGGGCACCCTGTGGATGGCGGCCGAGGACTTCCGCCTCGTGGACGACTGGGACCAGAAGAAGCCCGAGGACGTCCAGGGTGAGGAGTCCGAGTCCGACGAGGCGACGCCCGAGCAGGTGGACCAGCTCGTCGTCGACCGGTCACGGCCCAACCGGCCGCCGGTCGCCAAGGACGACTCGCTCGGCGCACGCCCGGGCCGCACGACGGTGCTCGACGTGCTCGGCAACGACGTCGACCCGGACGGCGACGTCATCGCAGCCACGCTGGCCCAGGCGCCGACGCGCCCGGGCGTCGAGCTGCAGCGCATCATGGGTGGCGCCGCGCTGCAGGCGGTCGTCGACGCGACGGCGAGCGGCAGCTACCGCTTCACGTACCGCGTCGACGACGGCCGCGGGAAGTCCGACGAGGCGACGGTCACGCTCGCCGTGACGCCCGACGGTCAGAATGCGCAGCCCGTCCAGACCGGCAAGCCCGTGCTGCGCGTCGCGCGGGGCGGCACGGCGTCGATCAAGGTGCTGCCGTACTTCCGCGACCCTGACGGCGACCCGCTGCTGCTGTCCTCCGCCACCGCCACGGTCAAGGGCGACCAGGTGCGGTTCCAGCCCGACGGCACCGTCGAGCTGCGCGACGGCGGCGGCTCGACGGGCCGCAAGATCGTCGACCTCACGGTGGCCGACGGCCTGGGCATGGTGGTCGAGGGTCAGCTGCTCGTCGACGTGCTCGCCGGGCAGTCGCCGCCCGTCGCCGTCGGCGACCACGTCCTGGTGCCCGCGGGTGAGCCTGTGACGGTGCATCCGCTGGCCAACGACTCCGACCCCGACGGCGACGCGCTGCGCCTCGTAGGCGTGGGCGACGCCGCGCCCGCCGACATCACGCCCAACCTGGACGCCGGCGAGTTCACGTTCACCTCGCCCGACCCGGGGGCCTACGACGTCACGTACCAGGTCAGCGACGGGCCGACGGCGACCACCGGCCTGGTCCGCGTCGACGTGCTCGCGCCGGCCCAGGCCCAGGGCGCGCCCGTCGTCGTGGCCGACCAGGCGCTCGTGCCGACGGGCGGCTCGACGCTCGTCGACGTGCTGGCGAACGACACCGACCCCGCGGGCGGCGTCCTGGTGGTCCAGTCGGTCGACGTTCCGGCGGACGCCGGCGTCACCGTGGCGGTGCTGGCGCACAAGGTGCTGCGCATCACCGAGGTCCGTCGCCTCGACCAGCCGGCCATCGTGCACTACACCGTCTCCAACGGCACGGCGACCGCGACGGGCGAGGTCCGCGTGGTGCCGGTGCCGGCGCCCACGCGCCTGCAGCCGCCGAGCGCGTCGCCCGACGAGGTCACGGTCCACGCCGGCGACGTCGTGACCATCCCGGTGCTGAGGAACGACACCCACCCCGACGGGCTGCCGCTCGAGCTGGTGCCCGACCTGGTCGAGACCCCCGACCCCGCGACGGGCGAGGCCTTCGTCTCGGGCGACGTCGTCCGGTTCCACGCGGGCTCGAAGGGTGGGACGGCCTACGCCGTCTACGCGGTGACCGACCCGCACGGCCAGAAGGACTCCGCGCAGATCACCGTCCACGTGCGCGACAACGCGGAGAACACGCCGCCGCGCCCGCCGGACGTGGAGGCGCGCGTGCTCGCCGGCGCGACCGTCCGGGTCGACCTGCCGCTCGACGGCGTGGACCCCGACGGCGACTCGGTGACGCTCACGGGCGTCGCGAGCCCGCCGTCGCAGGGCACGGCCCGGCTCGTGGACGGGTTCCTCGAGTACGAGGCGGGTGCGACGTCGGCGGGCGGGGACACCTTCACCTACGGCGTCGAGGACGCGCGGGGCGCCGTCGCGACGGGCACCGTCCGTGTCGGCATCGCGCGGCCGGCCGCCGGCAACCACGCTCCCGTGACGACCGACGACGAGCTCACCGTCCGCCCGGGGCGCACCGTCGCGATCCCCGCGACGGACAACGACTCCGACCCCGACGGCGACCGGATCGGCCTCGTCAAGGACGCGCTCGAGGGCGCGGTCGCGCTCGACGCGAAGGTCCACGGCGACGACGTCGTCATCACCTCGCCCGACGACGCGGGCACCGTGAGCTTCTACTACGGCGTCCAGGACCCGTTCGGCGCGCGCGCGAGCGGCGCCATCACCGTGACGACGAGCGCGACGGCGCCGCAGCTGCGGCCCGTCGCCCAGGACGACGTCCTCTCGCGCGAGGCCGTCTACGGCCACCGCACGGTCGACGTGGATGTCCGGGCCAACGACTCCGACCCCGACGGCACCGCGGACGCGCTCGAGGTCTCGTCCGAGGTCGAGGGCGTGCGCGTCACCGACGGTGGTCACCTGATGGTCCCGGTGACCGCGCACCGGCAGGTGGTCACCTACACCGTCACCGACGTCGACGGGCTGACGGCCCAGGCGTTCGTGCAGGTGCCGGGGGCGCCCGGCGCCGACGGCCGGCCGCTGCCCGCGCTGCGGCCCGGGCCGCCGCTCGAGGTGACCGCGGGCGAGCCGCTGCGCCTCGATCTCGCCCGGCTCGTCATGGTCGGCGACGGACGCTCCCCGCGGCTCACCGAGGAGCGAAAGGTCAAGGCCGTCGAGGGCACGGCACAGGTCACCGGCCCGCAGTCCCTCACCTACACCGCCGACGCCGGCTACGCCGGACCCGCCGCGGTGACGTTCGAGGTGACCGACGGCAGCGGCCCGGACGACCCGGACGGGCTCAAGGCCCTGCTGACCCAGCCGATCACCGTGGTCCCGGCCGAGAACCAGCCGCCGGTCCTGACCGCGGGCAGCGTGCAGGTCGCCGCCGGCGAGGAGTCGCAGCTCGACCTGTCGCGGCTGGCGACCGATCCCGACGGCGACCCGCTCACGTTCACCGCCGCCGCGGGCGGCAAGGGCGTGACGGTGACGGTCGAGGGCTCGACGCTGCACGTGCAGGCGGAGGCGGGCGTCGCCAAGGGCACGTCGGAGCTCTTGACCTTCACCGCGGCCGACCCGACCAACGCCGCCGTCGAGGGCAAGGTCCGGCTCGACGTCGTGGCGTCGACCCGCCCCCTCGTGCGGGCCAACCCCGACACCGTCGCCGACGCGCACCAGGGCGAGCCCGTGACGGTCGACGTGCTGCGCAACGACACCAACCCGTTCCCGGGTCAGGACCTCCACCTGCTCGACGCCGTGGTCGAGACCGGCCAGGTCGAGGGCAGCACGAGCGTGTCGGGCGGCGTCCTCGCCGTGACCCCGGCGAGCGACTTCGTCGGCGTCATGGTGGTGCGCTACCGCGTGGGCGACGCGACGGGCGACCCGGACCGCGAGGTCGAGGGCCGCGCCACCATCACCGTCCTGGGCCGCCCCGAGCCGCCGACGACGCCGCACGTCGAGGAGGTGCGCTCGCACACCGTGGTGCTCTCCTGGGACCCGCCGGCTGACAACGGCTCACCCATCACGAGCTACACGGTGACGTCCGACCAGGGCACCGCGCACGAGTGCGGCACCACCACGTGCACCCTCGACGGGCTGACCAACGACGTGCGGTACCACTTCACCGTCGTCGCGCACAACGACGTCGGCGAGTCCGACCCGTCGCCGGCGTCGGCCGAGGCGCGGCCCGACGAGCGCCCGGACCCGCCTGCGGCGCCGACGCTCGTCTTCGGCGACCAGAGCCTCACCGTGTCGTGGACGAACAAGACGTACACCGACCGGTCGGCGGTCGAGTGCGTGAACCTCGAGATCTCGCCGGCCCCCGCGTCGGGCGCGATCCAGCAGGAGTGCGTATCGAGCCCTGTCACGTGGACGGGCCTGACGAACGGCACCGCGTACAAGGTGCGCGTGCAGGCCCGCAACCAGGCGCCCGAGCCCTCCGACTGGGGCGAGTGGTCCGCCGACGAGGTCCCGGCCGGCCTGCCCGACCAGCCCGCGGCGCCCACCACGACCAACGCCGAGACGGTGATCGGCGGCCAGCTGACGCTGTCGTGGACCGCGCCGTTCGAGAACGGCGACAAGGTGGCGACGTACTGGGTCGACGAGCTCCAGGACGGCGTACCCACCCGGACCATCGAGGTCACCGGCGGGGCGACGACCACGACGGTCAGCGGTCTCGACAAGGCGTCGAGCTACTCCTACAGCGTCACCGCCGAGAACAAGGCCGGGAAGTCGGCCGCCTCCGCGTTGTCGAACGCCACCGTGCCGTCCGGCACGCCCGACACCCTCGGCGCCCCGTCCGCGGCGCGCACCGGTGCGGGCGCGATCCAGGTGGCGTGGAACGCGCCCGGGTCGTTCAACGGCGGCGGAGGGAACTACAACGTCTACCAGGACGGCGCGCTGATCCGGTCGGGCCTCACGGGGACCGCGGTCGACGTCTCCGGGCTCACGCCGACCTCGACGTACACCTTCACGGTCGAGGCGTGCAACGCCCAGCGCTGCGGCGCGCAGTCGGCGGCCTCCGCCGGCGTCGTGCCGTTCACGACGCCGGGCGCGCCGCAGCCGGCGTGGCACAAGCAGGGCGCGCAGGACGGCTACTTCTCGGTGGCCGGGCCGTCGGGCGACGGCGGCGCCGCGGTCGACCAGGTCGAGTGGCGGCTCTTCCGCGACGGTTCGCAGACGAACTCCGGCACCGCGACCTCCTGGCCGTTCGACGTTCAGGTCAGCCCGGGATACTCGATCACGTTCAGGCTCGAGGCGCGGGCCCACAACGCGGCGGGCTGGAGCGGCTGGGCCACCGCGAGCGGCACGACGGACGACCCGCCGGCCCCGAGGGCGTGGGTGACGCACGGCAGCACCGCCGTCGGCCAGACCGGCTGCAGCAGCTCCGGCTGCGCGTACTACACGCTCAACACGTCGGACTTCCCGGCGGGCAGCCACGACGTCGAGTGCTGGTCGGGCACCAACCCCGACGCCTCGGGCTGGCACAACATCGTCGACCCGGGGTCCGGGAAGACCCGGAGCCTCCCGGCGAACGGGTCGGTCCAGCTGACCTGCTACTACGGGTACCTGGGCACGCAGGTCGCCGTCCGGATCGACGGCACCCTCTACGAACCACGCGTCTGGTAGCGCCGCGACCCCGCGCCCGCACACCCCGAGAACAGGAACGGAAGAGGACCACCACCGATGACGACCATGACCCCCGAGCAGGCCGCCTGGTTCGCTCAGACCTTCGACCGCCTGGTGGGCAACGTCGGGCAGGCGCTCCTGGGCAAGGCCCCGGTCGTGCGCCTGGCCTTCACGTGCATGCTCGCCGAGGGCCACCTGCTGCTCGAGGACGCGCCGGGCACCGGCAAGACGTCGCTGGCCCGCGCGATGGCCGCGAGCGTCCAGGGCACCAACAGCCGCATCCAGTTCACGCCGGACCTCCTTCCGTCCGACGTGACGGGCGTGACGATCTACGACCAGAAGTCGGGCAAGTTCGACTTCCACCAAGGCCCCGTCTTCGCGTCGATCGTGCTCGCCGACGAGATCAACCGGGCTTCCCCGAAGACCCAGTCGGCGCTGCTCGAGGTCATGGAAGAGGGCCGGGTCACGGTGGACGGCGTGCCCCACGCCGTCGGGCGCCCGTTCATGGTCATCGCGACGCAGAACCCCATCGAGCAGGCCGGCACCTATCGCCTGCCCGAGGCGCAGCTCGACCGCTTTCTCATGAAGACCTCCGTGGGCTACCCCGACCACGCCTCGACGGTGGAGATCCTCTCGGGCGCCGCGGTGCGCGACCGCTCCGCCGCGCTGCAGCCGCTCGTGACCACGCAGGCCCTCGTCGAGATGGCCGAGCTCGCCGCGACCACCCACGTCGACCCCGCGGTGCTCGAGTACGTCTCGCGCCTGGCCGAGGAGACGCGCAACGCACCCGAGGTCCGCGTCGGCGTCTCCGTGCGCGGCGCGCTCGCGCTGGTGCGCTCCGCGAAGGTGTGGGCCGCCGCGCACGGCCGCAACTACGTGCTGCCCGACGACATCAAGGAGCTGGCGCACCCCGTCTGGACGCACCGCCTCACCCTCGACCCGGAGGCAGAGTTCGCGGGCGCGACGCCCGAGCACGTCACCACCCGCATCCTCGCCGAGGTCGCCGCCCCGCAGGAGAGGGCGCGCACCGCATGAGGCGGGGTGCACGGTCGTGGTGGCCGTCGCGCGTGGCGTCCCGACTGGGGAAGCCGGTGCGCGGCGCGCTCGCCCGCGTCGTCGCGCCCGTGCGGCGCGCCGCGGCGCCGGTGGCGGCCGCCGTCAGCCCCTATGGGTGGGCGGCCGTCGTGGCCGCCGCCGCGTGCTGGGTGGTGGGCCTCCGCCTGACGTGGGTCGAGCTGCTGGTGCTCGCTGTGCTCCTGACGGTCACGCTGCTCGCGGCCGTCGGGTTCGTGCTCGGCCGGTTCCGCTACACCGTGCACCTGGACCTCGCGCAGCACCGCGTGACCGTGGGCGACCGTGCCGTGGGGCGGCTCGAGGTCGGCAACGACTCGCCGCGTGCCCTGCTGCCGTCCGTGATGGAGGTGCCGGTCGGCGTCGGCGCGGCCGCGTTCCCCGTGCCGCGCCTGCGTCGCGGCGCCCGGCACGAGGAGATCTTCACCATCCCCACGCGCCGCCGGTCGGTCATCACGGTCGGCCCGGTGCGCTCGGTGCGCGCCGACCCGCTCGGCCTGCTGCGGCGCGAGGTGCGCCTGACCGACGCCGAGGAGCTGTACGTGCACCCGGTGGTCAAGAGCCTGGCCGGCTCCTCGACGGGCTTCCTCAAGGACCTCGAGGGCCGCGTGACGCAGGACATCTCGAACAGCGACGTCTCGTTCCACGCGCTGCGCGACTACGTGCCGGGCGACGACCGCCGCCACATCCACTGGAAGACGACGGCGCGCACGGGCCAGCTCATGGTCCGCCAGTTCGAGGAGACGCGGCGCTCGCACCTTGCCGTGCTGCTCTCGACGCGGGCCGAGGACTACACGAGCGACGAGGAGTTCGAGCTGGCCGTGTCGGTGTGCGGCTCGCTGGGCCTGCAGGCCATCAAGGAGGACCGCGGTGTCACCGTGCTGGTCAACGACGGCTCGCTGCGCGGCGGCAACCGCACGCGGCTGCTCGACGACCTGGCCCGCATCGAGCTGCAGCCCTCCCGCACGCGGCTGGTCGACATCGCCCGCGTCGCCGGCACGACGGTCACGGACGCGTCCGTGGTGGCGCTCGTCGTCGGCAACGGGGTCAACGCTGCCGACCTGCGCGCCGCCTCGGCGCGCCTGCCCCAGGACGTGCACGTCATGGCGCTCCAGTGCGTCCCGGGCGCGGCCATGAGCCGCCACACCGTCGCCGAGCTGACGGTGCTGACCCTCGGCAGCCTCGGTGAGCTGCCCCTGGCCATGAGAAGGCTGAGCGACGGATGAGCGAGACGACCTCCGGCGCGACGATGTCGCGCCGCAGCCGGGTGGGCGTCCCCCAGGGCACGACGACGGGCGGCACGACCCGGCGGGCGGCCGAGGCAGTCCCGCGCGCTGTGACGACGTCCGGCGCGGTCGACGCCGGCGTGCTCGTCCTGCTGCTCGGCGCCGTGGTGGTGGGCTTCGCCCCCGTCTGGGGCTCCACGGGGTACCTGCGGCCGACCGTCGGCGGCGCCGTCGTCGGCCTCGCCGTGGCGTGGCTCGGCGCCTGGCGGCGCTGGCGGGTCCTCAGCGTGACCGCGGCCGCCGTCGTCGGGTACCTCGCGCTGGGTGGGGCGTTCGCGCTGCCGTCCACCGCGGTCGCGGGCGTGGCGCCCACGCTCGGCACGGTGCGCGGTCTCGCGCTCGGCGCGGTGCACGGCTGGAAGGAGTTCGTCACCACCGTCCCGCCCATGCACGCGTTCGACGACCAGGGCGTCGTCCCGTTCCTCGTGCTCTACCTGACAGCGCTCCTGGCGGGGACGGTCGCCTGGCGCGCGCGGTATGCGGCGTGGGCGCTCGCGCCCGTCGCGGCCGGGCTTGCTGCGTCGATCCTGCTCGGCACCGTCGAGGCGTCGATGCCGGTCGTACAGGGCCTCGTGGTCGGCGTCGTCGGCCTGCTGTGGGGTGCGCTGCGCGTCATCGAGAACCGCGTCGGCCGGCACACGGTCGAGACGGCGTCGAGCCGTGAGGCGTCCCGCCGCCTGCGCTGGTACCGGTTCCGCACCGGCGCCGCGATCCTCGGCCTGGGCGCCGTCGCAGCGGCCTTCGCCGGCCCCGCGCTGGCGCCGGCGGACCCGCGCACCGTCGTGCGCGACGTCGTCGTGCCACCGCTCGACCTGCACGAGTTCGTCAGCCCGCTCGCGTCCTTCCGCAAGCTCGCCAAGGACCAGCGCGAGGACGACCTGTTCACGATCACGGGCCTGCCCGAGCACGCGCGCGTGCGCCTGGCCACGCTCGACACCTACGACGGCGTGGTCTTCGACGCCTCGAGCGACCAGCCCGGATCGGGCGTCTACACGCGCGCCGGCTCCCAGATCGCGACCGCGGACACCACGCCGAGCCGGTCGCTGCGGGTCGAGGTCGGCGCGTACAGCGGCGTGTGGATGCCCGATGCCGGCAGTCTCACCGGCATCACCTGGACCGGCCCGCGCGCCCAGGAGCTCGCCGACGGCACCTACTACAACGGGACCACGCGCACGGCCCTCAGCACCGCCGGGCTGGGGCAGGGAGACGCGTACGCCGTCGAGGCGCAGGTCACGGCCGAGCCGAGCGAGCAGGAGCTCGCGACCGGCAGGATCGCTACCGACGTGGAGCAGCCGCCGGTGCCCGACGAGCTCGCGCCCGCGCAGGCGGCGTCGAAGGCCGCGCAGTTCATGGGGGAGGAGACTGACCCGGTCAAGCGCCTGTTCGCGCTGCGTGACGGGCTCGTCGCGTCGGGCATCTTCTCCTCGGGCCTCGACGGCCAGCTGCCGTCGCGCCCGGGCCACTCGGCCGACCGCATCGACACGCTGCTGGGCGCGGACGAGATGGTCGGTGACGACGAGCAGTTCGCCGTCGCCCTCGCGCTCATGGCGCGCGACGCGGGCATCCCCGCGCGCGTGGTCATGGGCTTCTACGCCGACCCGGCGAAGGACGAGCGCAAAGACGGCCAGCCCTGGACCGTCACGGGTGCCGACGTGCACGCGTGGGTCGAGGTGCCGTTCGACGGGTACGGCTGGGTGGCGGTCGATGCCGTGCCGGACCCGGACAACAAGATCCAGCCCGAGCCCAAGAGTGAGCAGGTGCCCAAGCCACCCGTGCTCCAGGACCCGGAGCCGCCCGAGGAGCCCGCGGACGACGTGCCGGGCGACGTCAAGGACGACAAGGACGACCATCAGGACAGCCACGACTTCGCCTGGGGTACGGCCGTGCTGGTGGCGGTGTCGGTGCTGCTGCCGCTCGCAATCCTTGCGGCGCCGGTGCTCCTGGTGCTCACATTCAAGTCGCGACGCCGCACGCGACGCCGCACCACCGGCCCGTTCGCCGACCGCGTCAGCGGCGGCTGGCGGGAGGTCGTCGACACGGCCACCGACCTGGGCGCCACCCTGCCCAGCGGGGCGACCCGGCGCGAGACGGCCGGCACGCTGGTCGCGGTGCTCGGCGACCACGGTCATGTGCCGCTCGCCCATCGCGCCGACGCGACGGTGTTCGGCGTCGTCGAGCCGACGCACGACGAGGCCGAGGCGTACTGGCGCGAGGTCGAGGCGGTGCTGGGCCGCATGCGCGGGAGCGTCGACCGGCGAGCGCAGCTGCGGGCCGCGCTGTCGCTGCGCTCGGTGCGAGAGAGCGGCTACCTTCGCCTCCCGGGCGCACGCCGCCTGGGAGCGCAAGCCCGCGGCCTGGCCGACCGGTTGCCGTGGCGGCACGGCGCCGACGCCTCCGCGGAGGCCGCGGCCTGGTACCGCGGCCGCGCCGCGACGACCAGCAAGGACACGAGGAAGAGGAACGCCCGATGACGGACGTCACGTGCGGCGCGTGCGGGAGCACGCAGGCGGCCGGCGCGGCCTGGTGCGCGGTGTGCGGGACGGCGTTCGCGCGCACCGGCGCCGCGCCCGCCCCGGCCGCGGCGCCCCCGGTGGGACAGATCCAGGCGGCGTCGAACCCCGGGGTCCCCAGCATCCCCGTGCCGGTGCACACCGGCACGACCGAGCCCGAGCGGCTGTCAGCGACGGTGCGCGGCGTGCTCGCGCCCGAGCCCGAGTCCGTCGCCGCCGCGCCGGCGTACGCCGGGACCGGACGGCGGTTCCTCGCGTACCTGATCGACGGCCTCGTGCTCGGCGTTGTCGCGGGCGTGGTGCTGCTGCTCGGCGTGCAGGCCGCGGGCGTGCCGCTCACGGGCGGCGTCCACGCGGTCACCGGGGCCGAGGCGCAGCAGATCCTGGCGTCGGTCGTGCGCGCCTACCTGCTCACCGGCCTGGTCGCGTTGCTCGCGTGGCTCGCGCTGGTGATCTGGGAGGGCCGGACGGGTCGCACCGTCGGCGGGTTGCTGCTGCGGCTGCGCACGGTCGACGCGGAGACCCGGCGGCCCGTCGGGTTCGGGCGGTCGCTGCTGCGCTGGCTCCTCGTCGGGGTGTCGGGCATCGTGCCCGGCGTCGGCCAGCTGCTCATGGTGCTGAGCCCCGCGTTCGACTCGGGACCGCGCCGCCAGGGCTGGCACGACAAGGCCGTGCGCGCCGTCGTGCTGCACGACGGCGGTCGCTTCGCGCCGCTCGAGCCTGCGGGGCCGAGCGCGTTCGCGGTGCCCGGCGCGGTGCCGGCGGCCCCGGCTCCGCGGGGCGTCCCGTCGCCGGCCGCTCCGGCCGTGCCGGCGGCTCCCGTCGTGCCGGCGGCTGCCGTCGTGCCGCGGGCACCGGTGGTGCCGTCCGCCCCGGCGGGGCCGGCCGTTCCCGACCCCTGGGCTTTCCCCGAACCGGGGCTGGGTACTGGGGTTGGGCACTCGGGAGTGATCACCGGTGTGCCGGGCACGTTTGCGCCCTCGGCGGCACCGGTACCGGCCGCACCGCTCACCGCGCCCTCGCCGCCCGCAGCCGCCGCTGCGGGCTCGGACCCCGCCCGCCTGGCGGACGCCGGCGCCGACGACCTCGACGGCGAGACGCGCATGACGCCGGTGCGCCCGCGCGCGCTCGTGCTGGAGCTCGCGACGGGTGAGCGGCATCCCGTCACCGGCCGCACGCTGCTGGGCCGCAACCCGCAGGCGCCCGACGGCGAGCCCTGGGACGTCGTCGCCGTGCCCGACCCGACCCGGTCCGTCTCCAAGACGCACGCCGAGCTCCACCCCGACCCGGGAGGCCTGTGGCTCGTGGACCGCGGCTCGACGAACGGCACGGTCATCTCCGTGCCCGGCCGGGCGCCGCAGCTCGCGGAGCCGGGCGCACGCGTGCGGGTCACCGCGGGCGCGACGGTGCACGTCGGTGACGCCCGCATCCTGGTGCACCCGGAGGCGTCGTGAGCGGCCTCGACTCCGTCGTCGTGCGCTGGGGAGGCGCGACGCACACGGGCGCGCGCCGGGCCCTCAACGAGGACCACTACCTCGCCGACGGCTACGCCTTCCTCGTCGCCGACGGCATGGGCGGCCATGAGGCGGGCGAGGTCGCCAGCAGCACCGCGATCGAGGCGCTGCGTCCCCTGAGCGCCGGGATCCCGGGTGCGCTCGCCGGCGACGGCGCCGCCGGTGTGGAACGCCTGCTCGCCGAGGCGCACGCGCGGGTCGCGGCCATCACGACCGCGCCCGGCAAAGAGGCGGGCACGACCGTCTCCGGCGTCGTGCTCACCGAGCAGGACGGCGTGCCGTACTGGCTGGTGGTCAACCTGGGGGACTCGCGCACCTACCTGCTGACGGACGGTGAGCTCGAGCAGGTCAGCGTCGACCATTCCGAGGTCCAGGAGCTGCTCGACGCCGGCGTCATCACCCCGTTCGAGACGCGCACGCACCCACGCCGGCACGTCGTCACCCGGGCGCTCGGCCCCGGGGAGCGCTTCCTTGCCGACTTCTGGTACCTGCCCGTGAGCGACCACGACCGCATGCTCGTGTGCTCCGACGGACTGACGGGCGAGCTCGACGACGCCCGCATCGCACGCGTGCTGCTCGACCTGCCGGACCCCCAGGCCGCCGCCGACCGTCTGGTCGGCGAGGCGCTGGCCGCCGGGGGCCGGGACAACATCACGGTCGTCGTGGTGGACGTGACGGCCGTCGGCGAGGACGACGGAGCCCGGACGACGCCGCGCGGCGTGCTCGTCCTCACGGACGAGGACACGCGCCCGCGCATCGGCGAGGTCCTGACGGGGGGAGAACGGTGACCGCGACGACGAGCGCTGCGGCCTGGTACACGGGCTCGGGCGGGACGGTGGTGCGCCGCGCGCGCACGCTGGTGCTCCTCGCCGACGAGCCCGCCGCGGCGGCCCGCCGGGTCTGGGACGGCGTGACCGCCCAGTCGCCCGTGACCGCGGTGCTCGACGCGCTCGCCGGTCTGCCCGGCACGAGCCTCACGACGCTGCCGCCCTTCGCGGCCGTGACGCTGGCCGACGACGGCACCGCGCACGTGCTGGTCCGCGGCGGGTTCTGCGCGGCGCTCGGCACGGCGTCGGGCGTCGTCGTCGTCGACGGTGCCGAGGTCACGACGTGGCAGGAGCGCCGCGTCGCGGGCGTCGCGACTGTGACGCTCGGCACCCGGGTGCGCGCGGCGTCAGAGGTCGTCGCCGACCCGGGAGCGTGGCCCCTCGGCGAGGGTGTGGTGCGGGCCGGCGAGGTCGCGTGGGAGGCGGCCGCCGACGGTGCGCGAGCGGCCGGTCCCTCGGCTGCCTCGGCCGGAGCTCCGGCCGCTCTTGCCGTCGCTCCAGCCGCTCCGGCCGCCGCTCCCGCCGCGCCGCCGCGGGTGGTGGCCTGGCCGCTGCCCGGCGCGGGGAGCCGCCCGCAGCTGACCGTGCCCGACGTGGAGACCGTGCTGCCGGAGCCAAAGCCGGAGCCGGAGCCGGAGCCCAAGCCCGAGCCGGAGCCCTATCAGGAGCTCGGCTCTGCCCCCGCGCCCGAGGCGACGCAGGCCGGCCCGGTCGACCTCGGCGACGACGGCTATGCGCATCTGTGGGGCGCGACCGTGATCCGTACCGTCGAGGACGCCGCCGTCCGCCCCGAGGACGACGACGAACCGGACGACGCACCCACCGCGGCGCTCGTCCCCGCGCCGGTGCCCCCGACCCCGCATCCCGCCCCGGCACCCCCCGTTCCGCCCACCGAGCCCGCCGAGCCCGCCGAGCCCACCGCCGCCGCGCCGCTCACGGCGGCCCTCATCTCGGGCGTCCCGCGCTCCTGGGGCGGCGCGGCCGACCCGGAACCCGCCCGCCGCGAAGTCCCCGAGCCCGACGGCACCGACCACGACGGCACCGACCACGACGGTCACACCGTCATGTCGTCAGCCCTGGCGCACCTGCGGTCGGGTGCGGCCCCCGAGCCGGCACCGGCACCGACGCCGTCCCTCGCCGCGGGGCCGCAGGTGCTCGCCCGCACCTGCCCGGTGGGTCATGCCAACCCGCCGTCGCGCGACGCCTGCCGCACGTGCGGCGTGCCGCTCGAGGGCGAGGCGCACCCGGCCACGCGGCCGGTCCTGGGCCGGATCCGGGTCGCGGGCGGCCCGCAGGTCGAGCTCGACCGGCCCCTCGTCGTCGGACGCCGCCCGCGCACGCCGCGCTCGACGGCGGGGGAGATGCCCCGCCTGGTCACGGTCGCGAGCCCGAACCAGGACGTGTCGCGCTCCCACGTCGAGGTGCGGCTCGAGGGCTGGCACGTGCTGGTGACCGACCTCGCCACGACCAACGGCACGGTCCTGCACCGCGGCAGCCAGCCGCCGCAGCGCCTGCACCCGGGCGAGGCGACCCTCGTGGTCGACGGCGACGTCGTCGACCTGGGCGACGGCGCGACCCTGACCTTCGAGGAGATCTGGTGAGCAGCAAGCGGGCCACGTCCACGCCGCCCCCCATCGACGGCTTCGAGTACGTCTCGATCATCGGCTCGGGCGGCTTCTCCGACGTCTTCCTCTACCAGCAGCTCCGTCCGCGCCGACGCGTCGCCGTCAAGGTGCTGCTCTCGGAGCGCAGCACCGCGCAGGTGGCGGCGTTCGAGGCCGAGGCCGACCTCATGGCCACGCTGTCGAGCCACCCGTCAATCGTCACCATGTACGCCGCGGACATCGCGACCGACGGCCGCCCGTACCTGGCGATGGAGTACTGCCCGCGGCCGAACCTTGGCGCGCGCTACCGCGCCGAGCGGTTCTCGGTCGCCGAGGCGCTGCGGACCACGATCCAGGTGGCCGGCGCCGTCGAGACCGCGCACCGCGCCGGCATCATCCACCGCGACATCAAGCCCGCCAACATCCTCGTCACCGAGTATGGCCACCCCGCGCTGACGGACTTCGGCATCTCCTCGACGCTCGACGACGCCGAGCGCGCCGAGGGCATGTCGATCCCGTGGTCGCCGCCCGAGGCGTTCCTCGACCCGCCACGCAGCGGCGTCGCGACCGACGTCTGGGGCCTGGCGGCGACGCTCTACACGCTGCTGAGCGGACGGTCGCCCTTCGAGGTACCGGGCGGGTCCAACTCGACGGCCGACCTCGTCTCGCGGATCGAGCGGTCGGCGCTCGCCCCGATCGGCCGCACCGACGTGCCGGCGTCGCTCGAGCGCATCCTCGCCACGGCCCTGGCGAAGTCGCCGACGTCGCGCTATCCGACGGTGCTGGCGTTCGCGCGGGCGCTGCAGCACGTCCAGAACGAGCTCTCGCTCGGCGTGACGCCCGTCGACATCCTCGACGAGACGGGCCACGTGCAGGCCGACGCGGACGTGGACGACGACGAGCCCGGCACCCGCCTGCGCGGCGTCGTCTCGATCGACGCGCAGGCTCCCGCGCAGCCCGTGGCGCCGAGCGGCACGAGCGGGTTCGCGCCGCGCACGCACCCCGGGCCGGCGGACGGGACAGCCGCCCCAGGTCCAACCCCGGTCCGCACCGCCGCCGCCTCCGCGTACGTCCCGACGCTCGCCCCGGCGGCGTCCGGCTGGGACGGCGGGCTGCTCGAAGAGACGGTGCACCGCGCGGGCGAGCCCGCCGCGGAGCGCCCGGCCGAGGAACCCGGCGCCCCGGCCCGCCGATGGCCGGCGGTCGCTGGGATCGCCGCACTGGTCGTGGTGGCGACGGTCGTCGGGCTGGCCCTGGCGCGCGGCGGGGACGACCCCGGCCAGGGCGCGGGCGGTGCCCCGACCTCGTCGGCCGAGGCCCCGCCGCAGGACAACCTGACGTCGCTCGTGCCACCGGTGGTCGACCTCGCGGCCGGCACGCCCGACGGCCGTTCGGTCACGTTCACCTGGAAGGGGCCGAAGGACGCCCAGAAGGGCGACCGGTATGGCTGGCGGCTGCTCTCGCTCACCGAGGACTCGCGGTTCGCGATCGTCGACGCCTCGTCGGTCACCGTGAAGGCGTCGCAGCCGGGCCAGGTGTGCGTCGAGGTCGTCGTCGTGCGCCACGGCAAGCAGTCGTACGAGCCCCAGAAGGCTTGCGGAGAGGTCCAGTGAGCGAGGACCAGCCGCCGGTCGCGCCGGACGTCGTCCCGCGCCTCGCGGTCGAGTTCTGCGGCGAGTGGTTCCGGCCCGACCCGGGCGGCCCGCCGTTCGACGTCGGCCGAGAGGCCGACCTGGACGTCGACGACAACCCGTACCTGCACCGCCGGTTCCTGCGCTTCTCGTTCGAGTGGGGCATGTGGTGGCTGTCGAACGTCGGCACGATGCTGTCGGCGACGGTCAGCCAGGCGGGCGGCGGCGTGCAGTCCTGGCTCTCGCCGGGCAACCGCCTGCCGCTGGTGTTCCCCGCCACGACGATCGTGTTCACCGCGGGTCCGACGACCTACGAGCTGCAGGTGCAGCTCGACGACGCGCCGTACGCGACCGTGGGCCGCGACGACGCCCCGGTGGGCGCGACGACCATCGGCGCTGTCGCGTTCACGGTCAGCCAGAAGCAGCTGGTCCTCGCGCTGGCCGAGCCCATGCTGCGCCGCGACGGCACGAGCCTGTCCGAGATCCCGTCGTCGCAGGCCGCGGCCCAGCGGCTGGGCTGGCCCGTGACCCGGTTCAACCGCAAGCTCGACAACGTCTGCGAGAAGCTCGACCGCCTGGGCGTCAAGGGCCTGCGCGGCGGCCCGGGCGCGCTGGCGACCAACCGCCGGGCGCGTCTGGTCGAGTACGCCGTGGCGTCGCGGCTCGTGACCGTCGACGACCTGCCGCTGCTGGACGTGACCGACGACGGGTGACGCGCCGCCGGGTCCCCGGCCCGCCCCGTCGTCGTCACAAACCTTCGCGAGCGCCCTGGAAGGGGAGCCCTCTTGCGCATCAAGCTCACGCTGAACCGCCCCGACGGCACTGCCACGCACGTGGCCGTCACGGCCGACGCCACGGCCTCCGTGCAGGACGTGGCCGTCGCGCTGTTCGGCGGCGACCCCGTCCGTGCCGGCTCGCCGGTGCCCGACCGCCTCACGCTGCAGGTCGAGCCGCCGGCCGACGGCGGCCAGCCGCGCGTGCTGCCCCCGTCGAGCGACCTCGTCACGGCGGGCCTGCGCTCGGGCACGGCCGTGTCGATCGTGCGCGTCTCCGAGCAGTTCGAGACGCCCGGGCAGGCCCGCGGCACGGCGGTCGCGGTGCTGCGCGTGCTCGCCGGGCCCGACGCCGGGTCGGAGTTCCCGCTGCCCGCGGGCACCAGCTACCTCGGCCGCGACCACGGGATGGACGTGCGGCTCGCGGACCCGCTCGTGTCCAAGCGCCACGCGCGCATCACGGTGGGCGAGTCGATCGAGGTGGCCGACCTCGGCTCGGCCAACGGGCTGGTCATGGGCGGCGAGCGCATGGCACGCGCCGTCGTCACGTCGTCGGACGCCGTGGTCGCGGGCGACACCACGTTCTCGGTGGTGGCGCTGCACCGCACGACGAGCATCGCGCCCACCAGCCCCGTCGTGGAGCTCAACCGCTCACCGCGCGTCGTCGCGCGGTTCCCGCACCGCACGCTCAAGGCGCCCAAGCCGCCGCAGCCGCTGCAGCCGTTCCACCTGCCGTGGCTGGCGATGGTGGCGCCGCTCATCCTGGGCGGCGTCATGTTCGCGATCACCCGCAGCGCGACGACGATCGTGTTCATCGCGCTGAGCCCGCTGCTCCTGATGGCGATGTACCTCGACAACCTGCTCCAGGAGAAGCGGCGGTTCCGCAGCGAGTCCGAGGCGTTCCACCGCTCGGCCGACGCGCTCGGCGAGACGATCGTGCGCACGCACGCCGTCGAGCGTGCCGTGCGGCTGGCCGAGGCGCCGTCGGTCGCCGAGTCGCTCGACGCCGTGCGGCGCCTGGGCGCCCTCATGTGGACGCACCGCCCCGAGCACCCGGCGTTCCTCACCGTCCGCATGGGCCTGGGTGCCCAGCCGTCGCGCACCACGGTCGACGGCCCGGCGGAGAACGACACGCTGCCGGAGTTCTGGGCGCGCATCAGCGAGCTGCAGGACCAGTGCGCCACGATCCGCGACGTCCCCGTCGTCGCGCGGCTACGTGTCGCGGGCGGGTTCGGCATCGCGGGAGCCGACGACGTCGCCAAGGCCGTGGGCCGCGCCGCCCTGCTGCAGCTCGTCGCGCTGCACTCGCCGGCCGAGCTCGTCGTCGCCGCGATCACCTCGCCGCGCTCGCGCACCAGCTGGGAGTGGCTCGAGTGGACGCCGCACACCGGCTCGCCGCACAGCCCGCTGGGCTCCTCGCACCACCTGGCCGACAACCCCGGGACCGCGCTGAGCCTCCTCTCGCGGCTCGAGGAGCTCATCGAGGCGCGCGGCGCCCGCCTCGACACGCGCGCCGCGCTGCGCGGCCCGGTCGGGGACGCCACGCGCGACGAGGTGCCCGAGCCCGTCCTGCCGAGCGTCGTCGTGCTGGTCGAGGACGACGCGCCCGTCGACCGGGCGCGGCTGACCCGCCTCGCCGAGCGCGGGGCCGACGCGGGCGTGCACGTCCTGTGGGTGGCCCCCACCATCGAGCAGCTGCCGGCCTGCTGCCGCACGTTCGTGCTGGTCCAGGACCCTGCGGCGGGCACGACGGGAGAGGTGCGCGAGGGCCGCCTCAGCTACCCGGTCGCGTGCGAGACCGTCGACCTGCCGACGGCGCACGAGGTCGCGCGGTTCATGGCGCCCGTGGTCGACGTCGGCGCTCCGGTCGAGGACGACTCCGACCTGCCGCGCTCCGTGTCGTACCTGGCGCTCGCGGGCACGGCCGTGCGCGACGAGGCCGCGTCCGTCGTCGAGCGCTGGAAGGAGAACGGGTCGCTCACCCCGCGCGACGGGACGTCGCCCGTGCGCCGCAAGAAGGCCACGGACCTGCGGGCACTGGTGGGGCACAACGGCGTCGAGCCGTTCCACCTCGACCTGCGCACACAGGGGCCGCACGCGCTGGTGGGCGGCACCACGGGTGCGGGCAAGTCGGAGTTCCTGCAGTCGTGGGTGCTCGGCATGGCCGCCGCGCACAGCCCCGACCGCGTGACGTTCCTGTTCGTCGACTACAAGGGCGGCGCCGCGTTCGCCGACTGCGTGCAGCTGCCGCACACCGTCGGGCTCGTGACGGACCTGTCCCCGCACCTCGTGCGGCGCGCGCTCACCTCGCTGCGCGCCGAGCTGCACCACCGCGAGCACCTGCTCAACCGCAAGAAGGCCAAGGACCTGGCCTCGCTCGAGCGCACGGGCGACCCGGACGCGCCGCCGAGCCTCGTCATCGTGGTCGACGAGTTCGCCGCCCTGGTGGGCGAGGTGCCCGAGTTCGTGGACGGCGTCGTCGACGTCGCGCAGCGCGGCCGATCGCTGGGGCTGCACCTGATCCTGGCCACGCAGCGTCCCGCGGGCGTCATCAAGGACAACCTGCGCGCCAACACCAACCTGCGCGTCGCGCTGCGCATGGCCGACGAGTCCGACTCCGCCGACGTGCTGGGCCTGCCGATGGCGGCCCACTTCGACCCTTCGATCCCGGGACGCGGGGCCGCCAAGACGGGGCCGGGCCGCATCACCCCGTTCCAGACGGGCTACGCGGGCGGGTGGACGCTCGACCGGCCGGACCGGCCGCGCGTCGACGTCGAGGAGATGAGCTTCGGCACGAACGCGCGGTGGGACGTGCCGGCGCCCGAGGTCGAGGAGGTCCGCGACCCGGGCCCCAACGACATCGCGCGCGTCGTCGCGACCATCTCGCAGGCGGCCCGGTCGGCGGGCGTGCCCGCACCGCGCAAGCCGTGGCTCGACGAGCTGGCGCCGACCTACGACCTGGCGCTCCTGCCGAACCCGCGCACCGACGACCAGCTGCTGCTGGGTGTCCGGGACGACCCCCGGGCGCAGGCGCAGCCCACGTTCTTCTACGAGCCGGACCGCGACGGCAACCTCGCCGTCTTCGGCACCGGCGGCTCGGGCAAGTCGACCACGCTGCGGTCCGTCGCCGTCTCGGCGGCCATCACTGCCCGCGGCGGCCCCGTGCACGTGTACGCGCTCGACTTCGGCGCGGGCGGCATGCGCATGCTCGAGGAGCTGCCGCACGTCGGCGCCGTCGTCTCGGGCGACGACGAGGAGATGGTGGGCCGCGTCCTGCGCCTGATGGTCGACGTCGTGGACGAGCGCTCGGCGCGGTACGCGGCCGTGCGCGCCGACAGCATCGGCGCCTACCGCCGGCTGGCGGACGCGCCGGACGAGCCGCGCATCCTGCTGCTGGTCGACGGCGTGGGCGCGTTCCGCGAGGCGTACGAGTGGGGGCCCGCGTGGAGCCAGTTCACTCAGGTCGCTACGGACGGCCGCCAGGTGGGCGTGCACATCGTCGTGGCGGGCGACCGGGCCAACGCGGTGCCGGCGTCGCTCGGCTCGACCATCCAGAAGCGCGTGGTGCACCGCCTCGCCACCCCGGACGAGTACGCGTCGATCGGCGAGCCCGCCGACGTCCTCGGCGTCACCTCGCCGCCCGGGCGCGCCGTCGTCGACGGCGACGAGCTGCAGGTCGCAGTGCTCGGCGGCGACGCGAACGTCGCGCTCCAGGCCCGTGCCGCGGCCAGCCTGCGCCAGACGATGGAGCGCATGGGCGTGCGGCCCGCACCTGGGCTGCGCCGCCTGCCCGACTCGTTCCCGGCCCTCGACCTGCCCGCGAGGGTGGGCGGCGGGGCGGCGTTCGCCCTGGACGACCTCGACGTGGCCCCGGTGGGCCTGCCCGCGCGCGGCGCGTTCATGCTGGCCGGGCCGCCGGCGTCGGGCAAGACGACGGCGCTGGCCACGATCGCGGGCGCGCTGCGCCGCGCGGACCATGGCCGGCTGGTCCACGTCGCGCTGCGCCGCACGCCGCTCTCCGGCCTCGACGTGTGGGACCGCAGCGCCCACGGCGAGGACGACGTTGCCGACCTGCTGCGCGAGCTGCGCTCGGAGGTCGACGGCGGCGAGCACGCTCCCGGCAGGCTCACCGTGCTGATCGAGGGGCTGACGGACTTCACCGACTCGGACGCCGAGGGCGCGATCGACCGGTTCGTGCGCGCCGCGGTACGGGCCGACCAGCTCGTGGTCGGCGAGGCCGAGACATCGACGTGGAGCCAGGCGTGGACCCTCGCGCAACCGTTCAAGGCGGGCCGCGCGGGCCTGCTGCTGACCCCCGGCGAGCTCGACGGAGACACGCTGCTCAACACCGGGCTCGGCCGCATCCGGCGCAACGACTTCCCGCCCGGGCGCGGCTTCCTCGTCGTCGGCGGCAGGCCGCGCAAGGTGCACGTCGCGCTGCCCGCGTAGCAGGTGGGATGGGGAGTGCTCCCCATCGACGGGCGCTCGTGACGTCTGGTTGCATGTCCGTCGTCAAAAGGTCAACGGTTGCCCGCAGGGGGCGCCGGTGTCGAGAGGAGACGCGATGCGTCCTGCAGGTGACGGTGGCGGCAGCGGCAACTACCTGGGTCTCAACCCGGAGGACATGCAGCAGCTGATCACGATGCTCAACAACAAGGCCGGCAAGATCGAGGAGATCGCGCAGAAGCTGACGCAGCAGGTCAAGACGACGACCTGGGACGGCCCCGACGCGGCGCGCTTCAAGAACGAGTGGGACTCGGACCACTCGAAGAAGCTCCACAAGGTCGCGCAGGCCCTCGAGCAGATCGCCAAGTCGGCGAAGCAGGAGCTCAACCAGCAGACGCAGACGTCGCACTGAGCGCCGCGACCCCGCACGCATCGACCACCCAGTCCGCCAGACCGTCGGGCCCTTCCAGGGGGACCGGCCCGAGAACGAGGAGAGACCCATGAGCGGCAAGCTCGGAATGGAAGTCAGCGAGGTCCGTCTGCTCGCCAAGAGCCTGCAGAACGACGCCGAGCAGCTGACCAGCATCATGCAGCAGGTCACGAGCCAGCTGAACGGCACGTTCTGGAAGGGTGCGGACGCCGAGCGCTTCCGCAGCGACTGGCAGGGCCACCACCGCGCCGACCTCAAGACGGTCGCCGCCGCGCTGGACGAGTTCGGCGCCAAGGCGAAGAGCAACGCGGACGAGCAGGAGAAGGCGTCGAACTGACGCCGCCGGCCGCCTCGTGGCGGCCCGACGGCCGGAGGGTGCGGAGCACAGCGGCTCCGCACCCTCCGCCACCTCAGGGCCGGCCGCGCCGGTAGGCACACATCGAGGGAGCAGGATGAGCAGGCTCGGGGCGGACCCGGTCGAGCTGCGCAGGCTCGCGTCGGCGTTCGAGCGCGCGGGCGAGGGGCTCGAGGACGACGCGCGCAGCGTCGGCACCAAGATCCAGGCGTCCGGCTGGGACGGCCCGGACGCGCAGCGCTACCGCAGTGAGTGGGACTCGACCCACAAGCCCGCGCTGGCCTCCGTGGCGAGTGCCTTCATCGACGCGGCGAAGAAGCTGCGCGACGAGGCCTCGGCGCAGGAGCGCGCGAGCGGCTTCGCGGGGCCGGGCCTCCCGGGCGGCCTCCCGGGCACCCCTGGTGACTCGGACGGCGACGGCACCCCCGACGCGCAGGACCCGGACGACGACAACGACGGCACGCCGGACGACGAGGACGACACGCCGGGCAAGGCCACGGGCGGCTTCGACCAGGACAACACCAAGAAGGGCACGACCTGGGACCAGGACGGCCGCGACGACACCCCGGGCGACGGCGACCGGGACGACGACGGCGTCCCGGACGACAAGGACACCGACGACGACGACGACGGCATCCCCGACACCGAGGACGACTCCGACTACGACGGCGTCCCCGACGCCGACGAGGGCGGCGACGACCCCACGCCCGGTGACCAGGACAGCGACGACGACGGGGTCCCGGACGACAAGGACACCGACGACGACAACGACGGCCAGCCCGACAAGATCGACGACAAGCTCGACGTCGGCGTGACCCTCGCCGAGGGCGAGCTGGGCGGCGTCCTGGGCCTCGAGGGCACGACGGACGGCGAGTTCGGCGGCAACGGCTCCTACGAGCTCGGCGGCTGGGCGGGGGCCCGCGGGGACCTCGAGGGCAAGGTCGGCATCGACGAGGGCGGCAACCTCAAGGCCGAGGGCGGCGCGCAGGTGGCCGTCGGCGCGGGCGCCGAGGGCAAGGTCGAGTACGGCAACGAATACGCGAAGGCGGGGGCCGAGGCCAGCGCGTTCGCGGGCGGGCGCGCCGGCGTCGACGGCAACGTGTCGATCGGCCCGGACGGCGTCGGCATGGGCGTGGGGGCCGAGGCCTTCGCGGGCGCGGAGGCGAACGGCAAGCTCAGCGGCACCGTCGTGGGCGTGACGGGCGCGGCCGAGGGCTCCGTCTACGCGGGAGCCGGCGTCAAGGCGAACATCGACGCCAACGTCGGGTGGGAGCACACCAAGGTCGACGTCGACCTGGGCGCCGCCGTCGGTATCGGTGCGGGCGTCAGCTTCTCGATCGACGTGTCCCCGAAGGACGTCGTGAAGTCGATCGGCGACCTCCTCCCGGACGTCCACCTGCCCGACATCGACCTGACGCCGTGGTGATCGACGCTACGGTGAGCCGCTCCGGCCGCTGACCTCCACGAACCCACTGCGCCCACGAACCGACTGTAAGGACGGACCTCATGAAGATCGCGTACCCCAGCCCGCAGTTCCCGGCGCTGCCCGCGGTGACGCTCGACTGCCCCGACGGGTGGTCGCCGGTCCCCACGCCGCAGGCGCACCTCGCGGTCGGGCTCGACGTCGAGGAGGGACAGTTTCGCCCCAACGTCGTCGTGATCCTGTCCCGTCTGCTCCCCGGCCAGACGCTCGAGGGCACGGCCGCCGACGCGATCGCGCGCCTCGAGGTGCTGCCCGGCTACGAGGAGGTCGGCCGCGAGGACGCCGACGTCGCCGGCCGCCCCGGCTTCCGGATCGAGTGCTCGTGGTCCGACGAGACCGCGGGCACCGTCGCGCAGGCGGTGCGCCTCGCCGTCGTCGAGCACGACGGCGTGCGCGACCTCGTGCAGGTCACCGGCACCGCGCGCGGCACCCAGGTCGAGGTGGCGTGGCCGTGGATCCGGGCCATCCAGGACTCCCTGACGATCGAGGCGTGAGCGCACCCATGAACCAGCCGGTCTACCGCATCCTGTACGTCGTCACGATGGGCGGAGCCCTCGGCGGTGCGCTCGCGTTCCTGTCGGGGCGCACCACGCTCGCCATCGGCCTGTGGGCCGTGGCGTTCCTGTGCTTCCTCGCGATCGTCGGCACGGCAGTCGCGAAGGGGCTGCGCCAGACCGGGTCACGCCCCCGGGCCGAGGCCGGGCCCGTGGTCGCCGGAGCAGACGCGCCCGCGAGCCTCGACGGCGTGCTGGGGGCCCTGAACGCGCTCAACAGCCCGGACCTCCCCTACGAGGTCACTGCCGAGCCCGCACCCCAGGGCGCCCTCGTGACCGTCCGCTGGCGGATCGAAGAGCTGCGCTGGAAGTCGCTGTTCAGCCGCGGCGAGCGTGTCTACAACTGGAAGATGCTGGTCACGCTCGACGCCGCTAGAGCGCAGTACGCGTTCACCGAGTACCAGGCCGAGGCGCGACACGACGCCCAGGTGTGGCCGCCGCAGGTGCGGTGGTCGTGGGCGGCGTTCCGCGGCAAGACGGCCGGGCAGGTCAAGCTCAGCGTGGTCATGACCTCGACGGGCGAGGTGGTGACGTCGTCGCCGCAGGGACCGCGGACGTCCTGGGAGGGTGCCGTCGCGATCCGCCCGGCGGACGCCAAGGAGCCGGTGATCACGACGCTCCGCAACCACGGCTGGCGTCCGCGCCTCGACTGGTGGGGCGCGCGCCTCTTCGAGCGATGAGGGGCGCGGTGGCCTGGCCCGCTCGGGCGCTCGTGGCGGCCGGTGCGTTAGCGCTCGCAGGGTGCTCGCTCCAGCTCGGCGACGCGCAGGAGGTGCCGAGGTACGTGGCGGTCGAGGCCGACGGCGTCCACCTCGACGTCCTCGACGGCATGGCCGAGGCGGAGGTGCCGAGCGGGTTCTCCCGCTTCTGGCAGACGCAGACCGGGACGCTGGACGCCTCCATCGGCATCGCGCCCGGCGCGGCGCCGGACGCCTTCGTCGACGCGCAGCTCGCGTCGCTGGGCGAGGTGATGGACGACCTCGACGTGCACGACGCCGGCGACGGCGCTGCCTTCTTCGAGGGCACCGGCGTGAACGGCAAGACGTACACGGGCATCGCGGCGGTGCGCGGCACCACCGGTGTCGTCGTCTCGTCGGGGTCCGGCCTCGCGGAGGCCGTGCTGAGGCACGTGGTGGACTCGGTCACCCCAGCCGAGCGAGGCTGAGCGCGAGCGCGGCCCCGAGCAGCATCCACGGCCCGAACGAGATGGCGGTGGAGCGGTTCGCGCGCCGCATGACCAGCAGCGCCAGAGCGGCGAGACCGCCCAGCAGGAACGGCAGCACGCCCGCCCACCAGACGGCGTCCCAGCCCGCCCACCCGGCGGGCAGGCCGAGCAGCACCGCGAGCTTGACGTCGCCGAGCCCGAGCCCGCGCGGGTTGACCAGGTGCAGCGCCAGGTAGGCAGCCCCGAGCACGACGGCGCCGGCGAGCGACTGGCCCAGCCGCCCGGCGTCGCGATAGCCGAGCGCGGCCAGCGCCAGCAGCGGCACCGTGAGCGCGAGCGCGGGAAACGTGACGGCATCGGGCAGGCGGTGCGTGCGGGCGTCGATCACGCCGTGCGCTGCGCCGGCGAGCGCGACGACGACGAACGCCGGCGTCGCCCACCCCGGCCCGCTCGCCCAGATAGACCAGACGAGCGCGACGACGGCGAGAGGTGCGATCGCGCGCCGGTGCGGCGCGAGCTCACCGGGCAGGCGGTGCAGCAGGCCAGGCATCGTGGTCCCGGGCTCGGTCGTCATCGGCCGAGGGTAGGGCCGCCGGGCCCGCACGGTGTGCGTTCCTCCACAGCCCTGGCTCGCGGTGATCCCCAAGCGTGGAGGTTCTGTCCAGATTCTGGGACGAGAGTCCATGCCGAACGGTCCAAACGGAGGTCGCCGTAGAATCGGAGGCCGAGAAACATGACCGGCGCGGCCCCACCACGGCAGGCGCCGAATCCCCGACCGGAAGGCACCTTCCGCTGTGACCAGCACCCGCCCCCTGCGCGTCGCGATCGTCGGCGCCGGTCCCGCCGGCATCTACGCCGCGGACATCCTGTCGAAGACGGACCTGGACGTCTCGATCGACCTGTTCGAGCGCCTGCCCGCACCGTTCGGCCTCGTGCGCTACGGCGTCGCGCCGGACCACCCGCGGATCAAGCAGATCATCGTCGCGCTCCACAAGGTGCTCTCCCGCGGTGACGTGCGCCTGATCGCCAACGTGGACTACGGCGTCGACGTCAAGCTCGAGGACCTGCGCCAGTTCTACGACGCCGTCATCTTCTCGACCGGCTCGATCAAGGACGCCCCGCTGCCGCTGCCCGGCGTGGACCTGCCCGGCTCGTACGGCGCCGCCGACTTCGTGTCCTGGTACGACGGCCACCCCGACGTGCCGCGCACCTGGCCGCTCGAGGCCAAGACCGTCGCGGTGCTCGGCGCCGGCAACGTCGCGCTCGACGTCGCCCGCATCCTCGCCAAGCACGCCGACGACCTGCTGCCCACGGACATCCCGGCCAACGTCCACGCGGGCCTCAAGGCCTCGCCCGTCACCGACGTCCACGTCTTCGCTCGCCGCGGCCCTGCTCAGGTGAAGTTCTCGCCGCTCGAGCTCCGCGAGCTGGGCCACGTGCCCGACGTCGACATCGTCGTCTACCCCGAGGACTACGACTTCGACGAGGGCTCGATGGCCGCGATCGAGGCGTCGAACCAGACCAAGCAGGTCGTCAAGACCCTCACGGACTGGACGCTCACCGACCCCTCGAGCCAGACGGCGAGCCGCCGCATCCACCTGCACTTCCTGCACCAGCCCGACGCCATCCTCGGCGACGGCAAGGTCGAGGCGCTGCGCACCGAGCGCACCGCGCTGCAGGGCGACGGTTCGGTGAAGGGCACGGGCGAGACGCACGAATGGCCCGTCGAGGCGGTCTACCGCGCCGTCGGCTACTTCGGCTCCCCGCTGCCCGAGGTCCCGTTCGACCAGGACCGTGGCGTGATCTCCAACCGCGAGGGCCGCGTCGTCGACATGGTCGGCGACCACCTGCCCGGGGTGTACACCACGGGCTGGATCAAGCGCGGCCCGGTGGGCCTCATCGGCCACACCAAGTCCGACGCGTCGGAGACCATCCGCCACCTCGTCGAGGACGTCACCGGCGTGGGCGACGGCGGAAAGCCGGCCGAAGGCGACCTCGAGGGCGGCCGCACCGCCCTGCACGCCGACCCGCAGTCGGTGCTCGACTTCCTGGGCGAGCGCGGCGTCGAGTTCATCGAGTGGCACGAGTTCGAGCTGCTCGACCAGCACGAGCAGGCGCTCGGCGAGCCGCACGGCCGCGACCGCATCAAGGTGGTCCCGCGCGACGAGATGATCGACGTCGCGAAGGGGCGCAGCAACAGCTGAGCCACGCGCTTCTCGAGAGAGGCCCGACGACGGCGATCGCCGTCGTCGGGCCTTTGTCATCCCGCGCGCCAGCCGGGAACCCCTGGCCGAGCAGCGGCGTTGTGCCGATGAGATCCTGGATCGGCAGAACAAGGAGACCCATGGGCCACCGCAACCATTTCAACGGCGTGAAGACCGCCGCCCTGTTCGGTGTGATGTGGGCCCTCGTGCTCGGCGTGGGCTGGCTCCTCGGGGGCGGCACGGCCAGGTTCCTGTGGTTGTTCACGGGCATCGGCCTGGTCATGACGTTCGTCGGGTACTGGAACTCCGACAAGATCGCCATCCGCGCCATGCACGCCTACCCGGTCACCGAGCTCGAAGCACCCGAGATGCACCGCATCGTGCGCGAGCTGTCGACGACGGCGCGTCAGCCCATGCCCCGCCTCTACATCTCGCCGACCCGCGCGCCCAACGCGTTCGCCACCGGTCGCGGCCCCAAGAACGCGGCCGTGTGCTGCACCGAGGGCATCCTGCAGATGCTCGACGAGCGCGAGCTGCGCGGAGTGCTGGGCCACGAGCTCATGCACGTCTACAACCGCGACATCCTCACGGCGTCGATCGCCTCGGCGCTCGCCGGCGTCATCACGTCGCTGGCGCAGTTCCTCCTGTTCTTCGGCGGCGGCAACCGCCGCGAGGGCGGCAACCCGCTCGCGGCGCTCGCGATGGTGATCCTCGCCCCCATCGCGGCGATGCTCATCCAGATGGCGATCTCCCGCACCCGCGAGTACGACGCCGACGAGGACGGCGCCAAGCTCACCGGCGACCCGATGGCTCTGGCGAGCGCGCTGCGCAAGCTCGAGCAGGGCACTGCGGCCGCCCCGCTGCCGCAGACGCGCGAGCTGGAGAACGTCTCGCACCTCATGCTGGCCAACCCGTTCCGCGGCGCGGGCCTGGCCAAGCTCTTCTCGACCCACCCTCCGATGGCGGAGCGCATCCGCCGCCTCGAGGTGATGGGCGGCCAGGGCTTCGGCCCCGGAGGCATCACGCGGTACTGACCGCCGTCACCGCAGGCCGGCGCTGCGGCGACCTGTCAGGCGTTGAGCACGACCTCCAGCGCGCGCGCCACCCCATCGTCCTCGTTCGAGCCGACGACGCCGTCGGCGGCCGCCAGCACGTCCGGGTGCGCGTTCGCGACGGCCAGCCCGCGCCCCGCCCAGCGGAGCATCGGCAGGTCGTTCGGCATGTCGCCGAACGCCCACACGTCCGCGGCGTCGATGCCCTCACGGGCGCACCAGCGCGCGAGCGCGCTGTCCTTGGTCACGTGCGGCGCGAGCAGCTCCGCGAGCCCCGCCGCACCCGAGTAGGCCAGGTGGGCGCGATCGCCGACAGCGGCGCGCACGTTGTCGAAGAACTGTTCCTGCGCGGCCGTCGCCGCGACGGGCAGGTTGACCGGTCCGGCCGTCTCGCCGACGCGCCGGCGTGGCACGGGCCGGTCCGCGGTCACGGCCAGGATCTTCCCGACAGGCATCGCGGCGCCTCCGCGCAGCGTGTCCTCGACCGGGCGTGCGACCCAGGCGGGCTCGAGGGGCTCCGCCGTACGGAAGCCGACGTCGAACACGGGCCCGTCCACGCGCTCGAGCGCGATCGAGACGCCGGGCACGGCCGCCCGCAGGTCGGCGACGAGCGCGCGGGCGTCGTCGTCGGGGAACCCGCACACGTCCAGGGCCTGCCCGGTGGCGAGGTCCCAGACCGCTGCCCCGCCGAGGCACACCACGCGCCCGTGCCCGCCGACGACGTCGGCCAGGTGGCCGAGCCAGCGCGGCGGGCGGGCAGTGACGAACACGACCTCCACGCCGGCCTCCTCGACCGCGGCGAGCGTGCGGCGCGTGCGCTCGGAGACGGTGCCGTCGGCGCGCAGCAGGGTGCCGTCGAGATCGGTCGCGACGAGACGGGGGAGCGCGGGGCGGGCCGCGGGATCAGCGCTGATGGTCGGCACCTGCTCTGCGCCGTCAGCGGTAGTTGACGAACTGCAGCGCGACGTCGAGGTCCGAGCCCTTGAGCAGCGCGATCACGGCCTGCAGGTCGTCGCGCGACTTGCTCGTGACGCGCACCTCTTCGCCGGTGATCTGCGTCTTGACGGCCTTGGGGCCCTCGTCGCGGATGATCTTCGTGATCTTCTTCGCAGCGTCGCCGCTCAGGCCCTCCTTGATGGAGGCGCTCAGGCGGTACTCCTTGCCCGACGGCCTCGGCTCCTTGTCGCCGGTGTCGAGGGCCTTGAGGGAGATGCCGCGCTTGATGAGCTTGGTCTCGAAGACGTCGAGGATCGCCAGCACGCGCTCGGCGGAATTGGCGACGAGGACGATCGACTCGCCGCTCCAGGCGATCGAGGCCCCGACGTTCTTGAAGTCGTAGCGCTGCGCGACCTCCTTCGACGCCTGGTTGAGGGCGTTGTCGACCTCCTGGCGGTCGACCTTGGAGACGATGTCGAACGACGAATCGGCCACGATGGGCTCCTTGTGGGCTCGGGGGGCGGGTGTCCTGACGCTCACCGTAGCGTCGGGTGCCCGGCGATTTCACGGCGGGGCCGATCGGGCGCTATGGTTGCTCCCGCCCTGCTGTGCGGGGCACGGCGGGTTGCCCGAGCGGCCAATGGGATCTGACTGTAAATCAGACGCGCAAGCTACGGGGGTTCGAATCCCTCACCCGCCACACAGCGAGAAGGGTCCGGTCGGCCAACCGGACCCCTTCGTCGTGGGGGTCCGTGTCGGCCGATGGACGGTCTGCGAGGCGCCCGTCATACCCGAAAGGCGTGTGATGGAGCGGATTTCGCAGCCCGCCGGATGCCGTGTAGAGTCTTCCCCGCTGCCCCGATAGCTCAGTCGGCAGAGCGTCTCCATGGTAAGGAGAAGGTCAAGGGTTCGATTCCCTTTCGGGGCTCTGTGATCAGACGCGGGGCCGCCTCCCGGAGACGGCAGGTGGCCTCGCGTCAAGTCACGTTTGTGGCGGGGTAGCTCAGCTGGTCAGAGCGCACGACTCATAATCGTGAGGTCGCGGGTTCGAGCCCCGCCCTCGCTACCACTCAGACAGGGGTCCTCACGGACCCGGCGGCACGACGGCCGGCGTCGTTGCTGACTCCGATTTGCACGTTGCGCCTACCCGGGGGCGCGAGAGGTGACTCATCATGGCTGCCAAGAGCGCGGACGTCCGCCCGAAGATCACGCTTGCCTGCGTGGACTGCAAGGAGCGGAACTACATCACCAAGAAGAACCGCCGCAACGACCCGGACCGCCTCGAGCTGGCGAAGTTCTGCCCGCGCTGCGGCAAGCACACCGCGCACCGCGAGACTCGCTGACCCTTGGTCTGAGCGACAACCAAACATGACCGAAACGCTGCCCGACACCGGCTTTGCCGGCACGGAGTATCCCGCGACCCCGCCGTACTCGGTGGGTCGGGAGAAGCTCAGGGAGTTCGCGGCAGCGGTCGGTGCCGAGCACCCCGCCCACTTCGACCTCGAAGCGGCGCGGGGTCTCGGCTATGCGGACCTGGTCGCCCCCGCGACGTTCGCCGTCGTGATCGCGCAGAGGGCCGAGGCGCAGTACATCGAGGACCCGGCCGCCCGTATCGACTTCGCGCGCGTCGTCCACGCCGACGAGCGCTTCACGCACCATCGCCCGATCGTCGCCGGCGACGAGCTCGTGACGGTGCTGCACGTGGACAACGTCGTGCACCGCGCTGGCATCGCGATGGTCACCACGCGCTGCGAGATCTCCGCACTCACCACCGACGGTGGGAGCGAGCCCGTCTCGACTGTCGTCTCGACGCTCGCCGTGCGCGGGGAGGGCAAGTGACCGCGAACCGCCCGGTCCTGGAGGACCTCACCGTCGGCGACGTCGTCGGCGCCCGTACGCTCGAGCTCGACCGCCCGCGCCTGGTGCGTTACGCCGGGGCGAGCGGCGACTTCAACCGCATCCACTGGGACGAGGCGTTCGCCACCGGTGTCGGCCTGCCGGACGTGATCGTCCACGGCATGCTCACGATGGGCGCTTCCGTCGGCGTCGTCGAGGACTGGGCCGGTGACCCGGGCGCCGTCGTCGACTACCAGGCCCGCTTCACGCGCCCCGTGCCCGTACCCGCCGACGGCGCCGCCGTCGTCGAGGTCACCGCCACGGTCGGCGCGCTCGACGCCGAAGCCCGGACCGCCCGCGTCGACCTCACGGTCACTCACGACGGTGCCCGCGTGCTCGGCAAGGCGCAGGCGGTCGTCCGCCTCTAGGACCCCGGTCCGGGCCGGCCGCCAACGCGCGTCAGCTTCCCTGGACCGACCAGCCCTCACCGGCAAGCGACAGCAGCCAGCACCCGGCGGCAGACCGGGCGCGCTCGCTCAGGCGCTCGGGGCGGGTCCCGTCGTGGTTCCGTGGACCAGCCGCACGGCCATGGCCTGGACCTGCGGCTCCTCGCCCGCCAGCAGCCCGATGACGGCGCGGCCCAGCGCGGCGCCCTTCTCGCGCAGCGGCTGGTGCACGCTGGTGAGCACGTCGGGGGAGAGCCAGGGCAGGTCCAGCCCGTCGAAGCCCGCGATCGAGACGTCCTCGGGCACACGCAGATCCAGCTCGCGCGCGGCGATGACGGCGCCCGCAGCCAGCAGGTCGGAGTGGGCGAAGATCGCCGTCGGCCGCTGCGACGCAGGCACCCACTCGCCCAGGATGGCGATCGCGGCGTCCCGCCCGTGCTCGACGAGCGACGCGGGCGTCTCCCACGAGATCACGGGCTCGACGACGTCGCGCACACCGGCCAGCCGGTTGAGCGTGGGCGTGCGGTCGGCGAGCGCGAGGCGCTTCGCGTCGACGGGACCGGAGCGCTCGCCCCGGCCGAACGGCAGGGTGATCTCGGCGATACGGGTATGACCCAGCTCGAGCAGGTGCTGGACGGCCTCGGCCGCGCCGCTGCGGTCCTCGATGCGCACGATCGGCGCGCCCTCGACCTCGCGACCCTCGCCGACGACGACGCGCACGCCGCGCCGCTGCAGTGCCAGGAGGTTCGGGTCGTCCGTCAGCACGCCCCAGACGAGCACGGCGACGTCCATCGCGGCGGACTCGACGAGGGGGTCGACAGGCGCGACCCTCGGCGTCGTCGGGGCGCCGCCGGAGGCCGCCGAGGCCACGTCGGCCGTGTCAGCCGAGGGAGCTGTGCGGTGCCCGGCCTCGTCGGTGCAGGGTGCGCTGGCCGCGGGGTCGATCCCGGGCACCAGCAGCACGCCGAGCCCCTGCTCGCCGAGCACCTGCATCAGACCGTCCAGCACCTGGACGGAGACCGGGTCACGGAAGGCGCGGCCGGGGTGGTCGCCGATGACGACGCCCACGATGCCGGAGCGCCCCGAGCGCAGCTGGCGCCCGAGCGGGTTGGGGCCCGAGTAGTCGAGCTCCGCGGCGGCGGCGAGCACCCGTTCGCGCGTCTCCGGCGTGATGGGACCCGCCCCGGAAAAGGCGAGCGAGGCCGTCGAGACCGACACCCCGGCACGCTCGGCCACCTTCGCCAGCGTGGGGCGGCCTCCGGCGGTCCGGGTCATCGGGACTCCTGTCAGTGCGGTGGGCGACTCAGTGCGGTGGGCGACTCAGTGTGGTGGGCGACGTGCCGCAGCCCGCGCCGTCGGCTGGGGCAGCCCGCCGCGCGAGCGGCCGCGAGACGTGGCGCGAGCCTACCTGCGCATGATCAAGCCTGCCGCGAATCGATTTGACGCGGCGCGCCCGGTCAGAGACCGTCGCTACGGTGAGCACCTCAGTCCCACGACTCGGCGACCCCGCCAGCTTCCGCCGTACCACCCTCGCGGCCTGGTCGGTCTTCGCCGTCTTCGCCGCCAGCGGGGCGACCTTCGCCACCTGGGCCTCGCGCGTCCCCGCGGTGCGCGACTCCCTCGGCTTCACCGGGAGCGAGATGGGCCTGCTGCTGCTCACAGGCGCCATCGGTTCGGTCGCCGCTCTGCCCATGTCGGGCCTCATCACCGCCCGCCTCGGCGCGGCGCGCGCCGTCCTCACCTTCGCTCTCGTCGCGGCCTCCGGCTACGCGCTGGTGTGCGTCGGCGTCGAGACGAGCACCGCGCTGGCGGTCCGGATCGGCCTCGCGGTCTCGGGCATCGGCATCGGTGTGTGGGACGCCGCGATGAACCTCGAGGGCGCGGTCGTCGAGCAGCGGCTGGGCCGCGCGATCATGCCGCGCTTCCACGCCGGCTTCTCGCTCGGCACGGTGCTGGGTGCCGCCGTCGGCGCGCTCGTGGCGCACGCGGGAGTGCCGTTCGCGCTGCACGTCGGCGTCGCCGTCGCGATCACCACGGTGGCAGCGATCGTGGCCGTGCGCGGGTTCCTCCCGACGCCGCACACCGCTGACCGGGAGGGCGCGCCCGTCGCCTCCGCGGGCGCCGACCCGTCCGAGGCGGCGCCGGCACACGGCCTGCGCGACACGCTCGCCGCATGGCGCGAGCGGCGCACGCTGCTCATCGGCGTCGTCGTGCTCGCCGCGGCGCTCACCGAGGGCGCGGCGAACGACTGGACGAGCCTGTCGCTCGTCGACGGGTTCGGCGCCTCGCAGGCGATGGGCGCACTCGGCCTCGCCATCTTCCTGACGGCGATGACGGTCACCCGGCTGCTCGGCACCTCACTCATCGACCGCTTCGGCCGCGTGGCGGTGCTGCGCGCGAGCTCGGTCGCCGCGCTCGTGGGCGTCGGCACGTTCGCGTTCGCCCCGTGGCTGTGGCTCGCCCTCGTCGGCAGCCTCGTGTGGGGCGCGTCGGCGGCGATGGGCTTCCCGATGGGGATGTCGGCCGCGTCCGACGAGCCCCGCAAGGCCGCGATGCGCGTCGCCGTCGTCTCGACCATCGGGTACGCGGCGTTCTTCGTGGGGCCGGCCCTCATCGGCTTCGTCGCAGAGCACACCGGCTACCGCCACGCGCTCGCCGTCATCGCGGTCCCCGTCGTGATCGGCCTGCTGCTCGCGGGCAGCGCGCGTCCGCCTGCAGCGGAGCGCCAAGCCTGACGGCCCTTGCAGCGCCTACGCTGGGGCGCGTGAGCATCTCGACTGTCGCCCCCGCCCTGGCCGAGCTGACGACGCTGCGGGTGGGCGGCCCCGCCGACGCCTACGTCGAGGCGACGACGGAGGCGGAGCTCATCGACACGATCCGCGCCGCCGACGACGCCGGGCAGCCGCTTCTCGTCGTGGGAGGCGGCTCCAACCTGCTGGTCTCCGACGAGGGGTTCGGCGGCGTCGTGGTGCGCGACATGCGCACGGGGTTCGTCCTCGACTCGAAGGACACGTGCGGCGGCGCGAGCGTCTCCGCGGTCGGCGGCCAGGACTGGGACGAGCTCGTCGCCGCGTCGGTCGAGAAGGGCTGGGTGGGACTCGAGGCGCTGTCGGGCATCCCCGGCACGGTGGGCGCCGCACCCGTGCAGAACATCGGCGCCTACGGCCAGGAGGTGGCGGGAGCGCTCTCGACGGTCCGCACCTGGGACCGGCTCAAGGGCCGCGTGCGTACCTTCGCCGTCGGCGAGCTGGGGCTCGGCTACCGCACCTCGGTGCTCAAGCGCTCCATGCGCGGCGCGCCCACCGAGGCCGACCCGCAGGCGCCCTGGTACCCGACGCCGCGCTACGTGGTGCTCGACGTGAGCTTCCAGATGCGGCTCGGCACGCTGTCGGCCCCGGTCGGCTACGGCGAGCTCGCCCGGCGGCTCGACGTCGAGGTGGGCACGCGGGCGCCATCGGCCGAGCTCCGCGCGGCCGTGCTGGAGCTGCGCGGGGGCAAGGGCATGCTGCAGGACGGGCGGTTCGGCTCGGCGCCCGGCGCCGACCACGACCGCTGGTCGGCCGGCTCGTTCTTCACCAACCCGATCCTTCCCGCCGACGAGGCGGGCCTCCTGCCGCACGACGCCCCGCGCTACCCCGTGCGCTCGGCCCTCCCGGCCACGACGACCGGGCCGAGCCTGGGCGCCGTGGACCAGTCGCTGATCAAGACGAGCGCGGCCTGGCTCATCGACCACGCCGGCTTCGCCAAGGGGTTCGGCGTGGCGGGCCCGAGCAGCCTCGCCACGCTGTCCACCAAGCACACGCTCGCCCTCACCAACCGTGGCGGCGCGACGGCGGACGACGTCGTCGCGCTCGCGCGCGTGCTCCGTGACGGCGTGCTGGACGCGTTCGGGATCGAGCTCGAGCCGGAGCCGGTGCTGGTCGGCGTGAGCCTTTAGTAGACCAGGACCGTCGTCCCGATCGGCATCCCCCACGAGTCCCACAGCCAGTTCATCGCGCCGTCGGACACCCGCACGCAGCCGTGCGAGGCGGGGTGCGTCGGGATCGATCCTGAGCCGTGCACGGCGATGCCGCCGCTGAAGTACTTGGGCCGCCACATGTCGCCCAGCTCGAGCGTCGACGCATGCATACCGTCGTCCTGCATGTACACGTGGAACGTCCCGCGAGGCGTGTGGGCGACGTACTGCCGGCCCTTGGCCTCGAACTTCTGGCCGCTGCCCGACGACGCGTTGATGACCTTGGTGACCTGACCGTCGTCGACGGCCATGAGGATCTGCCGGTCGAGGTCGATCTCGACGACGTGGCCCGACGACGACCGCGGCGACGGCCGGTACCCGGCGTCGAGCGCGTCCTGGGTCTTGGGCCCGATGACGCCGTCACGCCGCAGCCCTGCTGCCTTCTGGAACGCCCACACCGCCTGCTGCGTGCCGGAGCCGTAGTGGCCGTCCGGGTCGACGAGCCCGTACCCGAGCTCCCTCAGACGCTGCTGCAGCGCAAGGACCTCCGGCCCGGACGACCCGCGCTCGACGTACTCCGGCTGGGGCGGGTCGGTCGGCTCGGCCGGCACCGGGCGGGCCGCGGCCCGCGACGGGTCGGCAGACGGCGTGTCGGCCGCCGCGCCCGTCGGCGCATCGGTGGGGTCCGCCGCGGGCACGTCCGCCGCGGACGGCGTGGACGGCGTGGGGTCGCTGGGCGCGACCGCGCTCGGAGTCGGATCCGCGGGCGTCGACGGCGACGGGTCGGCGGACGCCGGATCCGGCGACGCCGTCGGATCGGCCACGCCCTGGCTCACCTGCGGCGCGGCTGCCGGCTCCGGACCCTGGCCCTGGCCAGGCCACGCGCACGCAGAGAGCGCCGCGACCAGGACGATCGCCGTGCTCCTGCCGAGCCAGGTGCGGGCCGACGCACGCGGCCCAGCCGTGCACGTCGTTCGGGTCCCGCGGTGCGACATCGACATGTCCTCCTTGGTCGGGGCGCTCAGCCCGCGATGGTCCGTCCACCCTGGCGCACCCCGGCGGTGCAGCGCAGTGTGCCGTGGCCGATCGTCACGCACTCGTGACCTCGTGACGAGCGTCGCTCGCTATCCGTCTCCACCTGTGGACGCGTGGTGCCCCTTGCCATTGCCGTTGGTGGTGGCCGACGGCGTCGGCGTCGGCGTCGGCGTGGAGGCCGGGGTCGCCGTCGTCGGCGCGGGCGTGGGCGTCCGCGTCGGGCTGGGGGAGGGCGAAGGCTTGGGCGCGGCAGCGGTGGCCGTCGCGGTCGGGGCCGGGGTCGGGAGTCGCGACGGCGCGGGGGCCGTCTGCGTCGCCGGGGACGACGGTGTGCTCGGGCTGGCCGGCGGGGTGCCGCCCGCCGGCGTGTCGCCTGCAGGGGTGTCGCCCGCCGGCGTGTCGCCCGCCGGGGCGCTCGGCGTCGCCGCGGGCGCGGACGCGGCCGGCGACGCGGACGGTCGGGCCGTCGCGCTCGGCGACGAGCCGTCCACGCCCAGCTCGGTGCTCGTGCCGTCCGCCTGTGCGGACGGCCGGGCGCTGGTGGCGCCGGCAGGGGAAGGGTCGCGGCCCCACCCGGTCGCCGCGCCGGCCACCAGCGCCACGCTCACGACGCCGCACAGGAACGCGGCGAGCAACCACACGATGTCGACGGTGCGGAACCGCTCCCCGGAGTGCCTCACGCCGGCTCCTCCATCCACGTGTCGACGGACGCAAGCATTCGCGCCTTGCTGGCCGCCGCCGCGCGGCTCGCACGGATCGAGGAGCGTGCGAGGTCGGCCAGCATGGCGTCGTCGAACCCGTGCACCGTGCGCGCGGCCTCGTACTGGTCGACGAGGCGCGAGCCGAACAGGAGCGGGTCGTCCGCGCCCAGCGCGACCGTGGCGCCCGCGTTGACCAGGGCGCGCAACGGCACCGCGGACGTGTCCGGGTAGACGCCCAGGCCCACGTTCGACGCGGGGCACACCTCGAAGGCGACGCCCCGCGCGACGGCGTCGGCGAGCACCGCCGGGTCCTCGCTCGCCCGCACGCCATGGCCGAGGCGGTCGGGCCGCAGCGCGTCCAGCACCGTGCCCACGTGGGCGGGGCCCAGCAGCTCGCCGCCGTGCGGCACGGACGCCAGGCCGGCGTCGCGCGCGATGCGGAACGCGTGCGCGAACTCCTCGGTCCGCCCGGAACGCTCGTCGTTGCTCAGGCCGAACCCGACCACGTCGCCGGGGCCCTCGCCGGCGTACCGCGCCGCGAGCCGGGCGAGCGCGCGGGCGTCCAACGGGTGCCGCGTCCGGCTCGCGGCGACCACGACGGCGACCTCGAGGCCGTGCGCCGCGCTGGCGGCCTTCGCGGCGTCGAGCACGATCTCGACGGCCGGCGTGAGGCCGCCGACGAACGGGGCGTACGACGTCGGGTCCACCTGGAGCTCGAGCCGCACCGATCCCTCGGCGGCGTCGGCGGCTGCGGCCTCGTCGACGATCCGGCGCATGTCGTGCTCGGACCGCACGCAGGCGCGCGCTGCGTCGTACAGCCGCTGGAACCGGAACCACCCCCGCTCCGTCGCCGGGACGCGCAGCGGGTCGCCGTCCACCAGGGCCGTGGGCAGGCGCAACCCGCGGTCCGCGGCGATGGTGCGCAGCGTCGGCACGCTCATCGACCCGGTGAAGTGCAGGTGCAGATGGGCCTTCGGGAGCGACGTGAGGTCTCGCACGCCCCGAAGTCTCGCAGGTGGTTCGACCCACGGGTCGCCGTCGCGTACAGTTGTCCCTCGGTGGTTGACGGCCACCATGCTGGACCGCGCCCTGGAGGCGCGCTGCGGGCCGTCGGTCGCAAAGGGTAGTGGCGCAATTGGCAGCGCAGCGGTCTCCAAAACCGCAGGTTGCAGGTTCGAGTCCTGTCTACCCTGCCCAGGGGTCCCCGGGCCCTGGTACGCCAGGTGTCAGTGCCGTCCAGCGTCGCCGGCAGGCGGCGCGGACGCCGACGGAAGTTCGAGGTTGGTCGAGTGAGCGAGTCAGCCGGAGCCGTTCAGGCAGGTGGCACCGAGGCGCGCGACCACAAGGGTCGCAAGAGCCTCTTCGCGCGCATCGCGCTTTTCGTGCGCCAAGTGGTCGCAGAGCTGAAGAAGGTCGTGTCGCCGACCCGCCAGGAGCTGCTGACCTACACGGCCGTCGTGCTCGTCTTCGTCGCGATCGTCATGGCGTTCGTGGCGGTGCTGGACTACTTCATCGGACTGGGTGTCTTCCACCTGTTCGCCTGAGCAGTCGCACCTCCGGCAACACCACATCGAGTAGTCGAAAGCAGGTTCGTTCGTGTCCCAGGAGCCTCTGGACCAGGAGAACGTCGACGCCGTCGAGCCCTTCGAGGGCACGGAGGCGGAGCTCGACGCGCCCGCGGACGTGACCGAGCAGGCCGAGGAGGCCGCTGAGTCCCCGGTGGTCGCCGCGGAGGACGAGGAGCCCGAGGGCGCCGACGCCGAGGAGGAGGACCCCGCCGAGGAGTTCAAGCGCACGCTGCGCTCCCAGCTGGGCGACTGGTACGTCATCCACTCCTACGCGGGCTACGAGAACCGTGTGAAGGCCAACCTGGAGAACCGCATCCAGAGCCTGAACATGGAGGACTACATCTTCCAGATCGAGGTCCCGATGGAGGAGGTGACCGAGATCAAGAACGCGCAGAAGAAGACCGTCCGCCGCGTGCGGATCCCCGGTTACGTCCTCGTCCGCATGGACCTCACGGACGAGTCGTGGGGCGCCGTGCGCCACACGCCCGGCGTCACGGGCTTCGTCGGCCACACGCACCAGCCGGTGCCGCTGACGCTCGACGAGGTCTTCTCGATGCTTGCGCCGACGATGCTCGAGGCCCCCGCTGCCGCAGCCGGCAAGTCGGCCGCCGCGGGCGGCGCGAAGGCCAAGGCCACCGTTCTCGTGGACTTCGAGGTCGGCGAGTCGGTCACCGTCACCGACGGCCCGTTCGACACGCTGCCTGCCACGATCTCCGAGATCAACGTCGAGGCCCAGAAGCTCAAGGTCCTCGTCTCCATCTTCGGCCGGGAGACCCCGGTCGAGCTGTCGTTCAACCAGGTCGCCAAGATCTGAGTCTTCTGCGGGCCCACGCCCGTACGACGGCGGCGCGAGCCGCCGCGGCAGCATGCAACCGGGTCATCGCCCAGGGCGTAGTCCCACGAACAAGGAAGGGGATGGCACATGCCTCCCAAGAAGAAGGTCGCCGGCCTCATCAAGCTCCAGATCAAGGCCGGCGCGGCCACGCCCGCCCCGCCGATCGGCCCTGCGCTCGGTCAGCACGGCGTGAACATCATGGAGTTCTGCAAGGCCTACAACGCGGCCACCGAGTCCCAGCGCGGCAACGTCGTCCCCGTCGAGATCACGGTGTACGAGGACCGCTCGTTCACCTTCATCACGAAGACGCCGCCGGCCGCCGAGCTCATCAAGAAGGCCGCGGGCGTCGCCAAGGGCTCCGCCACGCCGCACACCGTCAAGGTCGCCTCGCTCTCCGCGGACCAGGTCCGCGAGATCGCCACGACCAAGATGGAGGACCTCAACGCGAACGACATCGAGGCCGCGATGAAGATCGTCGCCGGCACCGCGCGTTCGATGGGCATCACCACCCAGCTCTGAGCTGATCCCCGGTAACACCACCTGTGGCAGGGCCTGACAGGCCCGCTACGACCACTCAAGGAGAAGCCATCATGGCGAAGCACAGCAAGGCCTACCGGGCCGTCGCGGAGAAGATCGACCACGACGCGCTCTACGCCCCGCTCGACGCGGTGCGCCTGGCCAAGGAGACGTCCCCCACCAAGTACGACGCCACCGTCGAGGTCGCGTTCCGTCTCGGTGTCGACCCGCGCAAGGCGGACCAGATGGTCCGTGGCACGGTCAACCTGCCGAACGGCACGGGCAAGACCGCCCGCGTCCTGGTGTTCGCGAACGGCCCGAAGGCCGAGGAGGCCCGCGCGGCCGGTGCGGACATCGTCGGTGGCGACGAGCTCATCGAGAAGGTGGCTGCCGGCTTCACGGACTTCGACTCCGCCGTCGCCACCCCGGACCTCATGGGCAAGGTCGGTCGTCTGGGCAAGGTGCTCGGCCCGCGCGGTCTCATGCCGAACCCGAAGACCGGCACCGTGACCATGGACGTCACCAAGGCCGTCACCGAGATCAAGGGCGGCAAGATCGAGTTCCGCGTCGACAAGCACGCGAACCTGCACTTCATCATCGGCAAGGTCTCGTTCGACGAGAAGGCGCTGGTGGAGAACTACGCCGCCGCGCTGGACGAGATCCTGCGTCTGAAGCCGTCGACGTCGAAGGGTCGCTACCTCACCAAGGCGACGATCGCGACGACGATGGGCCCGGGCATCCCGGTCGACCCGTCGCGCACGACGAAGCTCCTCGAGGAGACCGCGGCCTGAGCCGCGCCCCTCACGAAGGGCCCGCGCCCGTCCACCAGGACGGGCACGGGCCCTTCGTCATTTTCGGGCGATCCTGTATCAGGACGACACCCCGTGCCTCTCCATCGTTGACAGCAGTGGGCTCAGCGGCCGGAGGGTGAAATGCAGATCGGCGAGCACCCGACGCCCTTCGGCGACCCCTGGTCCGGCCTAGGCTCGACGCGACCGGGAGGGGGCCCGAGCGCACCGGAGAGACCGTACGAGGACTGGATGACCGCCGACGACGCTGTGCCCGACGAGGCCGTGGACCCGCCCTCCGTGCCCGAGACGCTCGGAGACCGTGCCGCGCACGCCCTCCTGGAGTACCGCGAGGGGCGCACCGCACCGATCGGGGCACTGGTCCGTGAGGCTACGCCGCTCCTGTGGCACACCGTTCGCGCGCAGGGCGTCGACCGCGACACGGCCGACGACGTCGTGCAGTCGGTGTGGGCCGCGCTCGTGCGGCACGCGGACACGATCGCCGAGCCGCACGCGGTGCTCAAGTGGCTGCTCGTGACGGCCCGCCGGGCCGCGTGGGAGACCGTGCGCCGCACCCGGGAGGACCAGCGCCGACGTGCGGAGCTGCCGGACGACACGCCGGACTCCCCGTACACGCTCCCGGACCCGCAACCGGGCCCGGACGCGCACCTCCTGGCGGACGAGCGGGACCGCGCGGTATGGCGGGCGCTGCGGCGCCTGCCCGAGCGGTGCCAGGAACTGCTGCGCCTCGTCTCGCTCGCGGACCGCCCGGACTACCGGATGATCTCGACGGCGATCGGCATGCCGGTGGGCAGCATCGGCGCTACCCGAGGACGGTGCCTCGCGAAGCTGAGGGCCGTCCTCGACGACATGGGGGAGGACCCGTGGACGACATGACCTACGCATCAGATGCTCCGCTCGACGATGGCGACGTAGCCGTGCTCGAACGCCTGGCGCACGCCGTCGGCGAGCTGGACCCCGTCCCGGACGGACTCGTCGAGAGGTCGCTGTTCGCGATGACGCTCGCCGCGCTCGAGGCGGAGGCCGACGTCATGACGATGCAGCACGTCGACACGCTCGCCGGCGCCGTGCGCGGCGACTCCGCGCCCGTCGAGGCTCGCACGATCACGTTCACCCACGACACCCTGACCGTCATGGTCGCGCTGTCCGCGTCCGACGCCGGCCTGGTGCGCATCGACGGCTGGCTCGCGCCGGCCGCACCTCTGGTGGTCGAGCTTCGCCAACCGGTCGGCGACCGGTCCACGACCGCGGACGCCGACGGCCGCTTCTCCTTCGACGCCGTCGACCGCGGGCCCGCGAGCCTGCTCGTGCGGCCCGCCGACGGCGGGTCGCCGGTCGTGACGCCGGTGATCGAGCTGTGAGCGCCTCGGACGGGTGGACCGCTCGCCGTCAGAGGGACTGGGCGGTCAGGCTCCAGTGGCGCACCCGGGCGCTCGACCCGTCCACGGCCGCACGCGCGCCGCGCGACGAGTCGGGCGTCTCGAAGCCGCTGCTGCAGCCGACCTGGTACGTCGGCGACCGGCTGCTGCTCGACCGCGCGGCGCCGGGCGAGGGCGACGAGCCCAGCGGTTGGTTCGCGCGGCTCCAGGAGCTCGCCGCCGAGCACGACCTGGACGCGCAGCTCGAGCCTGAGAACTACGAGGACCTGCGGCTGCTGCAGCGCGTCGTGGACGAGCTAGCCCTCGACCCCGACACCGCCCACCGCCTCCGCCACGTGTTCGGCACGTCGATCCTGCTCCTCCCGCTGAAGGTCGGGCCGCAGCCCGACGCGTGGCCGCTGCGCACGCGGCTGCGCGACGACGCCGAGGAGTTCCCGGTCGCGCTCGACCACGTCATCGCCCCGTCGGGCGGCATCGGTGGCGCGCCCACGACCCAGCCGCAGCCGTTCTCGGCGACCCAGCCGTTTCTGCGCCCCCTGTCGATGACGGCCGGCCACTCCATGACGACGGGCCACCCCGCGGGTGGCTTCTCCATGACGACGGGCCACCCGGCCGACGCAGCCTCGATGACGACGGGTCACCCGGTCACGGGTCTGAGCGAGTACGTCGTGGCCGGATGGGGTGGCCGGCAGCCGGTCGCGTGGGTCGGGCCTGCGCCCCGGGGCGACCTGCACAAGTCGGGCGAGACACCGTTCGTCGGCGCCGACAAGGAGAAGACCCGCCGCCCCGTGGTCGCGCTGCTCGACACCGGCGTCGGCACCCACCCGTGGTTCGGGGGCAAGCACGCCGAGCATCGAAAGGACGTCGTCGTCCGCGACCCTCAGGTCTACCGGGGCAAGAGCGAGCGAGAAACGGTCGTCGGGCTTCAGCCGAAGCCGGAGCTCGAGTACCAGGACCCTGAGGTTGGCGGCGTCTCGATCGACCCGCTCACCGGCCCGCTCGACCCCGTCGCCGGGCACGGCACGTTCATGGCGGGCCTGGTGCACCAGCTCTGCCCGGACGCCGCCATCCTGTCCGCGCGGGTCTACGGGGGCAGCGGCATCGTGCCCGAGCGCAACCTGCTGAGGTCGCTGCGCCGGCTGCTGCTGTTTCACCTGCGGGGGCTCGCGGGCAAGAAGGGCACGGCGCCGATCGACGTCCTCGTGCTTTCTCTCGGGTACTACCACGAGAGCCCCGAGGACAATGCGTTCGACGCTCCGCTCCGGACGGTGCTGGAAGAGCTGCAGAGCTGGGGCGTCCTGGTGGTCTGCTCGACGGGCAACGACGGGCAGGTCCGCGAGACCTTCCCGGCGGCGTTCGCGCCGCGGACGGATCGGCGGGGGGACAAGCCGCGGTACCTCCAGTCGGACGAGCTCGACCCGAAGGTCCCGCCGGTGCTCGCGGTCGGCGCGCTCAACCCCGACGGCAGCACGGCGCTGTTCAGCAACGACGGCAACTGGGTCACGTGCTTGCGCCCGGGGGCATCCTTGGTCAGCACCGCGCCGAGGACGATGGACGGGGTGGTGGCGCCCAGCCGGTACATGCCCGAGCTGTTCTCCCGTGGCCACCGCTCGACGATCGACCCGGAGGGCTTCCAGGGCGGGTTCGCCGTGTGGAGCGGGACGTCGTTCTCGGCGCCGGTCCTCGCGGGCGAGCTGGCAGGTGTCCTCGGGAAGCACCCGCTGCCCCGGCCCCAGGACCACGAAGCGAGCGCTCGGCACGCAGCGGCGAGCGCACGCGCGGCGCGGGTCGAGCGGGCATGGAAGGCGATCGCGACCGTCGTCGATCTTCCGCCTCGCGAATAGGGGAGATTCGTCGCCTGAGCAGGCCGGACGCGCCCTGGGTGTCCGGCCTGCGGGTGAAAACTTGCCGATTCAACTCCCAGCAGGGTGGTGACTGGACGTAGCCTCCCCGTGTGCTCGACGCCCTGGCTCGCGCCCACGCGATGTACGACGAAGCCCACCGCGCGGACGTCATCGAACGCTTCGACGACGCGCTCGCGGGCTTCCGCGCGCTGCTCGGCATCCTCGACGAGGCGGACCTGGAAGCCGAGCGCCACGCCGGAGCCGCCTTGCGCGTCCGTGCGCTGCTCGGGATCGCCCGCGCGCGGTACGAGTCGTCGGGCGACCTCGCCGGCGCCATGGAGAGCGTCGCCGACGCCGAGCGCTGGGCGGTCGCCGAAGGGCTCGACCCCGAGCTGTTCGCCGTGCAGGGGCAGCGCGGGCTCCTGCTCCTCCGGTCGGGCGACGTCGCCGCGGCCCTCGAGGCGCTCGACGCGATCATCGCCGGGCCGGACGCACCGCCGTCGCGCGATCTGGCGGTGACGCTGCTCAACCGGGGATCTCTGCACCTCGACTACGGCGACCCGCGCAAGGCGGGTCCGGACCTGAACGCCTGCATCGACGTGGCGGTTCAGCTGGGGGACCGTGATCTCGAGGCGATGGCGCGGCACAACCTCGGGCTGCTCAGCTTCGTCCAGGGTGACCTGCCCGCGGCGCTGCGGGGCATGACCGAGTCCGCGCGCCTCGGCGACACGCCGGAGCCAGTCGCGCTGCTCGACCGCGCGCGCGTGCTCGCGGAGGCTGGGTTGGTCACCGACGCGGTCACGGCGCTCGAGCAGGCCACGGACCTGCTGGCCGGCGGCTCGGTGCTCGTCCGCGCGGAGGTCGCGCTGTCCCTCGCGTCTTGTCTCATGGACCTGAGCCGATACGACCAGGCGGTCGCCGCCGCACGCGAGGCCGCCGCGGCCTTCGACCGCGCGGGCAACAGGCTGTGGGCCTTGCGCGCCCAGGTCGTCGAGCTCGAGGCGCTTCTGGGCGCCGACCGCTGGGTGCGCACCCGGTCCCCGCGGGCGACGCTGCGCCGCCGGGCTGCCCACGCCGCCGAGCTCGCCGACCTCGACGAGCGGGGTGGCGTCGTCGGCCGGATGGTCGTGACCTATCCCGCGCTGCTCGCGGCGGCCGAGTGGGCCGCGATCGCCGGAGACCTCGACGACGCGCGCACGTATCTGGCGCGCGTCCCGTCGGACCTGAGCACGGCGCCGCTGTCGCTGCGGCTCGCGCGTCCGGCCGTGGTCGCCCGCATCGCCTTTGCATCGGGGCACCGCTCGGCCGGGGTCCGGGCGGTGCAGCACGGGCAGCGGATGCTCGCGGCGCACCGCGGGCTGGGGTCCGTCGAGGCCGTCGCCGCCGGCGGCGTGCACGCGATGCGGCTCAACCTGGTCGACCTCCAGGCCGCGCTCGCCTCGGGCGACCCGGCGGCCATGTTCGACGCGCTCGAGCGCGGCCGCGCGACCTCAGCCGGACCCGCGCGCGTCGTCCCGCCCGAGGACCCGACTCTGGCGGCGCTGCTCGAGCAGGCCCGCTCGGAGCACCAGGCCGCCCTCGCCCTCGGCTCGACGACCGAGCCCGACGTCCTGCGCGCGAAACGGCAGCACCTCGTCCAGGCGCGGCGCCTGCAGGCGGAGGCGCGCGAGCGGTCGTGGCAGGTCGAGGGCGAGCGGCGTCCGGTCGAGCCGACGACGACGCGAGGCCTGCGGGCGGTCCTCCGGGACCTGCGCGCGCAGGGGGGCTCGCCCGTGGTCGCGTCATACGTCGCGATGGCGGGCACGGTCATGGCCGTGCGGGTTGCGGCCGAGGGCCAGTCGCTGCACCGCCTCGCTCCGCTCGGAGTGGTCACCGAGCTCGCCCGTCGTGCGCGCGCCGACCTCACCGTCGTCGCCAACCCGCTCATCCCGCCACCGTTGCGCTCAGCCGCGACCGGCTCGCTCGAGCGCGCCCTGACGCGGCTCGACGAGCTGCTCGTCGCTCCCCTCGAGGTCGACGGTGACCTGCACATCGCGGCGCGCGGGCGCCTGCTGACGCTGCCGTGGTCCTCCCTACCGTCGCGCTTGCGCCACCGCACCTGGGTGGGCGACCGCGTCGACGTGCGTCCCGGGCTGGTCGCGGCCGGTGCGGCGCGGCCCGGCGGTGTCGTCGTGCTCGCAGGACCCGGGACCGACGGTGGGGCGGGGGAGGCCGCCGCGGTCGCTGACGTGTGGCCGGGTGCCCGCGTGCTCTTCGGCGAGGACGCGTCGACCGCCGCCGCCGTGGGCGCCCTCCGGGACGCCGCCGTCGTGCACCTGGCCGCCCACGGGGGCCACGCCCACGACAACGCGCTGTTCTCGTCGCTGCGCCTCGCCGACGGCCCGCTGTTCGCGCACGAGCTCGACGGGGTCGACCTCACCGGCGCCACCGTCGTGCTCTCGGCGTGCGAGCTCGGCCTGTCGACGTCGGACGTCGGGGGAGAGGCGCTCGGCTTCGCGAGCGTCCTGCTGCGGCACGGTGCGCGCGCCGTCATCGCCGCCGTCGCCCCGCTGCGCGACGACGTCGCCGTGCGCGTCATGCCGCGGCTGCACGGCGCCCTGCGCGACGGGCTTCCGCCGGGCGCGGCGCTCGCGGCGGCGACGGCCGCGGAGATCGAGCCCGTGCCGCTCGTGTGCTTCGGGCCGCTGGCACTGTGACCGACGTCGCCCGCCCCCGGGTTTCCGGGCACGGCCGATCGTCCTGTACCCTCATCAGGTAACCCAAGACCGCCGGTCGTCTCCGTCTGCCCTCTCGAGGGCGGTCGAGGACCGAAGTCCCGCCGAAGATGCGGGGGCCTGCGCAGGTGACACCAGGCCTGGTTCTCCAGGCAGCTCTACGAGCCCCGGTGCGCCTGCGCCGGGGCTCCTTCGTTTTCCGGGCTTCGCCATCCTGGAGCCGGTGGCACCACCACCGGAAGGATTGCCATGGCGAGGCCGGACAAGGCAGCCGCCGTCGCAGAGGTCGCGGACAAGTTCCGCGAGTCCAACGCGGCCGTGCTGACCGAGTACCGCGGGCTCACCGTCAAGCAGCTCAAGGAGCTGCGACGGTCGCTCGGCGGCAACGCAACCTACGCCGTGGTGAAGAACACGCTCACCCAGATCGCGGCCAAGGAGGCGGGTGTCGAGGGTCTCGACGCCGACCTCAAGGGCCCGTCCGCCATCGCGTTCGTGACCGGGGACCCGGTCGAGGCCGCGAAGGGACTGCGTGACTTCGCCAAGGCGAACCCCGCACTGGTCATCAAGGGCGGTGTCCTCGACGGGCGCGCGCTGACCGCTGCGGAGATCACCAAGCTCGCGGACCTCGAGTCCCGCGAGGTGCTGCTGGCCAAGGCGGCCGGTGCGATGAAGGCCAAGATCAGCCAGGCTGCCTACGCCTTCACCGCGAAGCCCGCCCAGGTCGCTCGCGTCATCGACGCCCTGCGTCAGAAGCAGGAAGCCGCTGCCTGATCCGCTGACGCGGATCCTGCAGCAACCCCTCACACCAACACGCTTCTGACCGGCGTCCAGCCAAGAAGCTTTGAACGGAAGGAACGCCATCATGGCGAAGCTCACCACCGAGGAGCTCATCGAGCAGTTCAAGGGTCTGACCCTGATCGAGCTGTCGGACTTCGTGAAGGTCTTCGAGGAGACGTTCGACGTCACCGCCGCCGCCCCGGTCGCCGTGGCCGCTGCCGGCCCGGTTGCCGCTGCTGCCGAGGCCGAGGAGGAGAAGACCGAGTTCGACGTCATCCTCACCGCCGCCGGCGACAAGAAGATCCAGGTCATCAAGGAGGTGCGCGCCCTCACGTCCCTCGGCCTGAAGGAGGCCAAGGACCTCGTGGACGGCGCCCCGAAGCCGGTTCTGGAGAACGTCAACAAGGAGACGGCTGAGAAGGCCAAGGCGCAGCTCGAGGGCGCCGGCGCTTCGGTCGACGTCAAGTGATCACTCTCTGATCACCGTGGTCTAGGCCACATGCTTCACTGGCGAGGCCCCGTACCCGTCCCGGGTGCGGGGTCTCGTCGTCGCCGGAGGCGTAGACTCTCCGGCACCGCTGTTCTTGGGCGGCATATGGCGGCCACCGAGACAACGCCTCGCACCCTCCCGGTCCACGGGGGACGGACTCCGTTCCCCGTACCGACAAATGACCGGCCCGGCTTGGCGTCCTTCGGCGTGCCTTCGCGCTTTGGACAATCTTGACAGGGTCGGCTATGCTAGCGCTTTGCGCTCGCGTGTGCCCTCGACGCCTTCTCCGACCCCATCCTCGGCCGCCAGACCTCCTGTGGAGACCTCTGTGACCGAGTGGCGCCCGGACGGCGGCCTGCACGGTGCACGAAGCGTACAGCGTGCCATCGAACTGCAGGGAAGGACCCCTCTTGGCTGCCTCGCGCACCCCTTCTGCTCCGTCCGCCGACGCTATCGCGAACCGCACCGCCTCCCGTCGCCTCTCGTTCGCCAAGATCTACGAGCCGATGGAGGTTCCTGACCTTCTCGGCCTGCAGACCGAGTCCTTCGACTGGCTCCTCGGGAACGAGGCCTGGCAGGCCCGCGTGGCCGCCGCCTCGTTCGCGGTCCCCGCGACGTCCGGCCTCGAGGAGATCTTCGAGGAGATCTCGCCCATCGAGGACTTCGGTCAGTCGATGTCACTCTCCTTCTCAAACCACCGCTTCGAGCCCCCGAAGTACTCGGCGGAGGAGTGCAAGGAGAAGGACTTCACCTACGCGGCCCCGCTGTTCGTCACCGCGGAGTTCGTCAACTACACGACCGGTGAGATCAAGTCGCAGACGGTCTTCATGGGCGACTTCCCGCTCATGACCCCGCGCGGAACGTTCATCATCAACGGCACCGAGCGCGTCGTCGTCTCGCAGCTCGTCCGCTCCCCGGGCGTGTACTTCGAGCGCACCCCGGACAAGACGTCGGACAAGGACATCTTCTCGGCGAAGATCATCCCGTCGCGCGGCGCCTGGCTCGAGTTCGAGATTGACAAGCGCGACGCCGTCGGCGTGCGCGTCGACCGCAAGCGCAAGCAGTCGGTGACGGTGCTGCTCAAGGCTCTCGGCATGACGGAGGCCGAGATCCGCGAGGAGTTCGCGCAGTTCCCGGCCGTGCTCGACACGCTGGAGAAGGACCACGTCCACACCGAGGACGAGGCCCTCGTCGACCTGTACCGCAAGATCCGCCCGGGCGAGCCGCCGACGGTCGAGGCCGGTCGCGCGCTGCTCGAGAACTTCTACTTCAACCCGAAGCGTTATGACCTCGCCAAGGTCGGCCGCTACAAGGTCTCGAAGAAGCTCGGCCTGGACTCCCCGCTCACGGACTCGACGATGACGCGCTCCGACATCGTCGCGACCATCAAGTACATGGCCGCGCTGCACGCGGACGTCGTCACCCTGCCGGGCATGCGCAACGGCGAGGCCGTCGAGGTCCGCGTCGAGACGGACGACATCGACCACTTCGGCAACCGCCGCATCCGCGCCGTCGGCGAGCTCATCCAGAACCAGGTGCGCACGGGCCTGTCCCGCATGGAGCGCGTCGTCCGCGAGCGCATGACGACGCAGGACGTCGAGGCCATCACGCCGCAGACGCTGATCAACATCCGCCCGGTCGTGGCGTCGATCCGCGAGTTCTTCGGCACCTCGCAGCTCTCGCAGTTCATGGACCAGAACAACCCGCTCGCGGGCCTGACGCACAAGCGTCGCCTCAACGCCCTCGGCCCGGGTGGTCTGTCGCGCGACCGCGCCGGCATGGAGGTCCGTGACGTCCACCCGTCGCACTACGGCCGCATGTGCCCGATCGAGACCCCTGAGGGTCCGAACATCGGCCTCATCGGCTCGCTCGCCTCGTTCGGCCGCATCAACCCCTTCGGCTTCATCGAGACGCCGTACCGCAAGGTCGAGAACGGCAAGGTCACCGACCGGATCGACTACCTCACGGCCGACGACGAGGACCGTTACGTCATCGCGCAGGCCAACACGCCGCTGACCGTGGACGCCCACTTCGCAGAGCCGCGCGTCCTGGTGCGCGTCAAGGGCGGGGAGACGTCCGACGTCCCGGTGGGCGAGGTCGACTACATCGACGTCTCGCCGCGCCAGATGGTGTCGGTCGCGACCGCGCTCATCCCGTTCCTCGAGCACGACGACGCGAACCGCGCGCTCATGGGCGCCAACATGCAGCGCCAGGCCGTGCCGCTGGTCCGTTCCGAGATGCCGCTCGTCGGCACCGGCATGGAGCGGCGTGCGGCAGTCGACGCGGGCGACGTCGTCCTGGCCACGAAGCCGGGTGTCGTCACCGAGGTGTCGGCCGACCTCGTGCTGGTCGCGAACGACGACGCCACCACGTCGTCGTACCGCATCGCGAAGTTCGTGCGCTCCAACCAGGGCACGTCCTACAACCAGCGCGTGATCGTGGACGAAGGCCAGCGCGTCGAGCCTGGCTCGGTCCTGGCCGACGGCCCCGCGACGGACGAGGGCGAGCTCGCGCTCGGCCGGAACCTGCTCGTGGCGTTCATGTCGTGGGAGGGCCACAACTACGAGGACGCGATCATCCTGTCGCAGCGCCTCATCGAGGACGACATCCTCTCCTCGATCCACATCGAGGAGCACGAGGTCGACGCCCGCGACACCAAGCTCGGCCCGGAGGAGATCACGCGGGACATTCCGAACGTCTCCGAGGACGTCCTGGCTGACCTCGACGAGCGCGGCATCATCCGCATCGGTGCCGAGGTCGGCGCTGGCGACGTGCTGGTCGGCAAGGTCACCCCGAAGGGCGAGACCGAGCTGACCCCGGAGGAGCGCCTGCTGCGCGCCATCTTCGGCGAGAAGGCACGCGAGGTGCGCGACACCTCGCTCAAGGTGCCCCACGGCGAGTCCGGCACGGTCATCGGCGTGCGCGAGTTCAACCGCGAGGACGGCGACGAGCTGCCCGCCGGCGTGAACCAGCTGGTCCGCGTGTACATCGCCCAGCGCCGCAAGATCACGGTGGGCGACAAGCTCGCCGGCCGTCACGGCAACAAGGGCGTCATCTCGAAGATCCTGCCGCAGGAGGACATGCCGTTCCTCCCCGACGGCACGCCCGTCGACGTCGTGCTCAACCCGCTGGGTGTGCCCGGTCGTATGAACGTCGGCCAGGTGCTCGAGACCCACCTCGGCTGGGTCGCCAGCCGCGGCTGGGACGTCGAGGCCGCCGACGGCGACGCCGCGTGGAAGGCCGACGTGCCGGAGATCGCCGCCAAGGCGGAGCCGTTCACGCCGGTGGCCACCCCGGTGTTCGACGGCCTGCAGGAGAACGCCCTGCGCGGGCTGCTCTCCACGACGCTCCCGAACCGCGACGGCGACCGCATGGTCGGCGACGACGGCAAGGCGCGCCTGTTCGACGGCCGCTCAGGCGAGCCGTTCCCGGACCCGGTCGCGGTCGGCTACATGTACATCCTCAAGCTGCACCACCTGGTCGACGACAAGATCCACGCACGCTCGACCGGTCCGTACTCGATGATCACGCAGCAGCCCCTGGGCGGTAAGGCCCAGTTCGGCGGCCAGCGCTTCGGCGAGATGGAGGTGTGGGCCCTGGAGGCGTACGGCGCTGCCTACACGCTGCAGGAGCTGCTCACCATCAAGTCCGACGACGTCCCCGGCCGAGTCAAGGTCTACGAGGCGATCGTCAAGGGCGAGAACATCCCCGACTCGGGCATCCCGGAGTCCTTCAAGGTGCTCCTCAAGGAGATGCAGTCGCTCTGCCTGAACGTGGAGGTCCTGTCCTCGGACGGCTCCTCCATCGAGATGAAGGAGTCCGACGACGAGGTGTACCGCGCCGCGGAGGAGCTCGGCATCGACCTCTCCCGCCGGCCCAACGCCGCGTCCAGCATCGACGAGATCTGACCCAGCGCAAGCTGCACTGAGACGACCATCCGGTTTAGGAAGTAGGACATCTTGCTCGACGTCAACGTCTTCGATGAGCTGCGCATCGGCCTGGCAACGGCCGACGACATCCGTGCCTGGTCGCACGGTGAGGTCAAGAAGCCCGAGACCATCAACTACCGCACCCTCAAGCCCGAGAAGGACGGACTCTTCTGCGAGAAGATCTTCGGCCCGACCCGGGACTGGGAGTGCTACTGCGGCAAGTACAAGCGTGTGCGCTTCAAGGGCATCGTCTGCGAGCGCTGCGGTGTCGAGGTCACGCGCTCGAAGGTCCGGCGTGAGCGCATGGGCCACATCGAGCTGGCCGCCCCGGTCACGCACATCTGGTTCTTCAAGGGTGTGCCGTCCCGCCTGGGCTACCTGCTCGACCTCGCCCCGAAGGACCTGGAGAAGGTCATCTACTTCGCGGCCTACATGATCACGTGGGTCGACGACGAGGGCCGGCACGAGGACCTCCCGCGCCTCCAGAACGAGATCGACCTGGAGAAGAAGGAGATCGCGGACCGCCGCGACAACGACATCAACCTTCGGGCCACCAAGCTCGAGAAGGACCTCGCCGAGCTCGAGGCCGAGGGTGCCAAGGCCGATGCACGCCGCAAGGTGCGCGACGCGGCGGAGCGCGAGATGGCCAACCTGCGCAAGCGCGCGGACGGCGAGCTCGACCGCCTCGACACCGTGTGGGACCGCTTCAAGAACCTCAAGGTCGCGGACCTCGAGGGCGACGAGATGCTGTACCGCTCGCTGCAGGACCGCTATGGCACCTACTTCGAGGGCTCGATGGGTGCTTCCGCGATCCAGAAGCGCCTCGAGAGCTTCGACCTGGAGGCCGAGGCCAACAACCTGCGCGAGATCATCCGCACGGGCAAGGGCCAGCGCAAGACCCGCGCCCTGAAGCGCCTCAAGGTCGTCAACGCGTTCCTGACGACGACGAACTCGCCGACCGCGATGGTGCTCGACGCCGTCCCGGTCATCCCGCCGGACCTGCGCCCGATGGTGCAGCTCGACGGTGGCCGGTTCGCGACGTCGGACCTCAACGACCTGTACCGCCGCGTCATCAACCGCAACAACCGCCTCAAGCGGCTGCTCGACCTCGGCGCGCCCGAGATCATCGTGAACAACGAGAAGCGCATGCTCCAGGAGGCCGTGGACTCGCTGTTCGACAACGGCCGTCGTGGCCGCCCGGTCACGGGCCCGGGCAACCGCCCGCTCAAGTCGATCTCGGACATGCTCAAGGGCAAGCAGGGCCGGTTCCGCCAGAACCTGCTCGGCAAGCGTGTCGACTACTCGGGCCGTTCGGTCATCGTCGTCGGCCCGACCCTGAAGCTGCACCAGTGCGGTCTGCCCAAGCAAATGGCGCTCGAGCTGTTCAAGCCGTTCGTGATGAAGCGCCTCGTGGAGCTCAACCACGCGCAGAACATCAAGAGCGCCAAGCGCATGGTCGAGCGCACGCGCTCGGTCGTGTGGGACGTGCTCGAGGAGGTCATCACCGAGCACCCCGTGCTGCTCAACCGTGCCCCCACGCTGCACCGTCTGGGCATCCAGGCGTTCGAGCCGCAGCTGGTCGAGGGCAAGGCCATCCACCTGCACCCGCTCGTGTGCGCCGCGTTCAACGCGGACTTCGACGGTGACCAGATGGCGGTGCACCTGCCGCTGTCCGCCGAGGCCCAGGCCGAGGCGCGCATCCTGATGCTCTCGAGCAACAACATCCTCAAGCCGTCGGACGGCCGCCCGGTGACCATGCCTTCGCAGGACATGATCATCGGTCTGCACCACCTGACGTCGGACCGCCCGGGTGCCAACGGCGAGGGCCGCGTGTTCTCGTCGCAGGCCGAGGCGATCATGGCGTTCGACCGCGGCCAGCTGGACCTCAACGCGACGGTCAAGATCCGCATGTCGGACGTCGTGTTCGAGCCTGGCGAGGAGCCTGAGGGCTGGGAGCCGGACGTCCCGATGCTGTTCGAGACGACGCTCGGCCGCACCCTGTTCAACGAGGCCCTCCCGGTCGACTACCCGTTCCAGAACGGCATCGTCGGCAAGAAGGAGCTCTCGGCGATCGTCAACGACCTCGCCGAGTCGTACCCGAAGGTCGAGGTCGCCGCGGCGCTCGACGCACTGAAGGACGCCGGCTACCGCTGGGCGACCCGCTCGGGCGTCACGATCGCGATCTCCGACGTCGCCATGCCGGGGATCAAGGACTCGATCCTCGACGAGCACGAGCAGCGTGCGCTCAAGGTGCAGCAGCAGTTCGACCGCGGTCTGATCACCGACGACGAGCGCCGTCAGGAGCTCATCGAGATCTGGACCCAGGCCACCGACACGGTCGCCAAGGTCATGCGCGAGAACCTCGAGAGCGACGCCCGCAACACCCTGTACCGCATGGTGTCGTCCGGTGCTCGTGGTAACTGGATGCAGGTCCGCCAGATCGCCGGCATGCGTGGCCTCGTGGCGAACCCGAAGGGCGAGATCATCCCGCGCCCGATCAAGTCCAACTACCGCGAGGGCCTGTCCGTCCTCGAGTACTTCATCGCGTCGCACGGTGCCCGCAAGGGCCTCGCGGACACGGCCCTCCGTACGGCCGACTCGGGCTACCTGACCCGTCGCCTCGTCGACGTGTCGCAGGACGTCATCATCCGTGAGGACGACTGCGGGACCGAGCGCGGCCTCACGCTGCCCGTGGCCGAGCGGATCGGCGACACCCTGGTGCCGCACGCCCGCATCGAGACCTCGATCTACGCCCGCACGCTGGCCGTCGACGTCACCGACGCGGACGGCAACGTGATTGCCCGCGGAGGCGAGGACGCCGGCGACGCCGAGATCGAGGCGCTGCTGGCCGCCGGCATCGAGACCGTCAAGGTCCGCTCGGTGCTCACCTGCGAGTCCCGCGTCGGCACGTGCGCCAAGTGCTACGGCCGCTCGCTGGCCACGGGCAAGCTCGTCGACATCGGCGAGGCCGTCGGCATCATCGCGGCCCAGTCGATCGGTGAGCCCGGCACGCAGCTGACGATGCGTACCTTCCACACCGGTGGTGTCGCCTCGGCCGAGGACATCACGCAGGGTCTGCCCCGCGTGACCGAGCTCTTCGAGGCCCGCACCCCCAAGGGTGAGGCGCCCATCGCTGAGTACACGGGCCGCATCTCCATCGAGGACATGGAGCGCTCGCGCATCCTCGTCCTCACGCCCGACGACGGCTCGGAGGAGCTGCGTTACCAGGTGTCGAAGCGTGCGCGCCTCCTCATCGAGGACGGGCAGCACGTGCAGGTCGGCACCCAGCTGGTCCTGGGCGCGGTGGACCCGAAGAAGGTCCTGCGCATCCTCGGCCCGCGCGCCGCGCAGAAGCACCTGGTGGACGAGGTCCAGGAGACCTACCGCAGCCAGGGCGTGGACATCCACGACAAGCACATCGAGGTCATCGTGCGGCAGATGCTGCGTCGCGTGACCGTGCTGGACTCGGGTGACACGAGGCTGCTGCCGGGCGAGCTCGCCGAGCGCACCCGCTTCGAGGACGCCAACCGCGCCGCCGTGGCGGAGGGCACCCAGCCGGCCTCGGGTCGTCCGGAGCTCATGGGCATCACGAAGGCGTCGCTCGCCACCGACTCGTGGCTCTCGGCCGCCTCCTTCCAGGAGACGACCCGCGTGCTCACCGAGGCGTCGATGAGCGGCCGTCGGGACCCGCTGCTGGGCCTCAAGGAGAACGTCATCATCGGTAAGCTCATCCCCGCCGGCACGGGCCTGCCCCGCTACCGGAACATCGAGGTCGAGCCCACCGAGCAGGCCAAGGCCGAGCTCTACCCGAGCTTCGGCTACGACGAGATCGACTTCCCGACGCTCGGCATGGGCTCGGGCGAGGCGATCCCGCTCGAGGACCTGGACTTCGGCGACTTCCGCTAGACCCCACGGGTCTCCTCGCTTCGCTGCGGGGACCCGCGGGGACCCTTGGCTCCGCTGATCCACACCGCGAGGCGCCCCCGTCGGACGACGACGGGGGCGCCTCGGCGCATCCGGGCGACGCACGTCACACCCGCCGCCTTTTGACCGTTCCCGGGTCGCCGGGTAGTCTTGACGACCGTGCCCGTGCCGTCGTGCGCGCCCTTCGCGGGGCGACGCGATGTGAGCGCGCGGGCATCCCGAGACCCCGCCGCCGGCGTCCTTTGCGACTGCCGTGGCCAGGTCCGGGCCATCGAGCCGGTGGTAAGTGGCGCTGCGGTCCCTCCGTGAGGACTGCGTGCCCCTTGCTGTCCGGCACGCACAGCCTTAAACCACGGCGGGGGCCGACCGGCCTCCGTCAGCTCGAGAAGACGACGGAGACGTAGTGCCTACGATCCAGCAGCTCGTCCGCAAGGGCCGGACCTCGAAGGCCGGGAAGTCGAAGACTCCCGCCCTCAAGGGCTCCCCCCAGCGGCGCGGCGTGTGCACCCGTGTGTACACCACCACCCCTAAGAAGCCGAACTCGGCCCTGCGCAAGGTCGCCCGTGTGAAGCTGTCCTCCGGCGTCGAGGTCACCGCCTACATCCCCGGCGTCGGCCACAACCTGCAGGAGCACTCCATCGTGCTCGTCCGCGGCGGCCGTGTGAAGGACCTCCCGGGTGTCCGTTACAAGATCGTCCGCGGTGCCCTTGACACGCAGGGCGTGAAGAACCGCAAGCAGGCTCGCAGCCGCTACGGCGCCAAGAAGGAGAAGGCCTGATGCCTCGTAAGGGTCCGGCCCCCAAGCGGCCGCTCATCGTCGACCCGGTCTACGGGTCCCCCGTCGTCACCCAGCTGATCAACAAGGTCCTGATGGACGGCAAGAAGTCCACCGCCGAGGCGATCGTCTACGGCGCCCTCGAGGGCGTTCGCACCAAGACGGACCAGGACCCGGTCGTCGTCCTCAAGCGCGCGCTCGAGAACGTCCGTCCGGCCCTCGAGGTGCGGTCCCGCCGTGTCGGTGGCGCCACCTACCAGGTGCCCGTCGAGGTGCGCCCGACGCGCTCGACGACGCTGGCCCTGCGCTGGCTGACCGACTTCTCGCGTGCCCGTCGCGAGAAGACGATGACCGAGCGACTCATGAACGAGATCCTCGACGCCTCGAACGGCCTCGGTGCCGCGGTCAAGCGCCGCGAGGACATGCACAAGATGGCTGAGTCCAACCGCGCGTTCGCCCACTACCGCTGGTAATCGTCGTCGGCCCCGGGGGGCACAACCCCCCGGGGCCGCAGGCGTACCGCCCACTCCACCGACAAGGGGTACACCGTGGCACTTGACGTGCTGACGGACCTGAGCAAGGTCCGGAACATCGGCATCATGGCGCACATCGATGCCGGCAAGACGACGACGACCGAGCGGATCCTCTACTACACCGGCGTCAACTACAAGATCGGCGAGACGCACGACGGTGCGTCGACCACCGACTGGATGGAGCAGGAGCAGGAGCGTGGCATCACGATCACGTCCGCTGCTGTGACCGCCTTCTGGAACAAGGGCAAGTCGAACGAGACGCAGATCAACGTCATCGACACCCCGGGTCACGTGGACTTCACGGTCGAGGTCGAGCGCTCGCTGCGCGTCCTCGACGGTGCGGTTGCCGTCTTCGACGGCAAGGAGGGCGTGGAGCCCCAGTCCGAGACGGTGTGGCGCCAGGCGGACAAGTACGAGGTCCCCCGCATCTGCTTCGTCAACAAGATGGACAAGCTGGGCGCCGACTTCTACTTCACGGTCGACACCATCATCAACCGCCTCAAGGCCCGCCCGCTGGTCATCCAGCTCCCGATCGGTGCCGAGAACGACTTCATCGGCGTCGTCGACCTGGTCGAGATGCGTGCGCTCGTGTGGCGCGGCGAGACCGAGATGGGCGCCAAGTACGAGATCGAGGAGATCCCGGCCGACCTGCAGGAGAAGGCGGAGCAGTACCGCGCCGAGCTCATTGAGGCCGTCGCCGAGACCGACGACGACCTGCTCGAGAAGTTCCTCGGCGGCGAGGACCTCACGCTGGCCGAGATCAAGGCGGGCATCCGCAAGCTCACGGTCGCCGGCGAGGCCTTCCCGGTCCTGTGCGGCTCGGCGTTCAAGAACAAGGGCGTCCAGCCCATGCTCGATGCCGTCGTCGACTACCTGCCGTCGCCCCTCGACGTCCCGGCCATCCAGGGCCACGACGTCAAGGACCACGAGGTCGTCGTCGAGCGCCACCCGGACGCCACGGAGCCGTTCGCGGCCCTCGCGTTCAAGATCGCCGCGCACCCGTTCTTCGGCAAGCTCACCTTCATCCGCGTCTACTCGGGCAAGGTGTCGCAGGGCGCCCAGGTCATGAACTCGACCAAGGGCAAGAAGGAGCGCATCGGCAAGATCTTCCAGATGCACGCCAACAAGGAGAACCCTGTTGACGAGGCGACGGCGGGTCACATCTACGCGTTCATCGGCCTCAAGGACGTCACCACCGGTGACACCCTCAGCGACTCGAACGCACAGGTCATCCTCGAGTCGATGACCTTCCCCGAGCCGGTCATCGACGTGGCCATCGAGCCCAAGACGAAGGCCGACCAGGAGAAGCTCTCGACGGCGATCCAGAAGCTCGCCGAGGAGGACCCGACCTTCCGCGTGAAGCTGGACGAGGAGACCGGCCAGACCGTCATCGGCGGCATGGGCGAGCTCCACCTCGACATCCTCGTCGACCGCATGCGTCGCGAGTTCAAGGTCGAGGCCAACGTCGGCAAGCCGCAGGTCGCCTACCGCGAGACCATCCGCCGCAAGGTCGAGAAGGTCGACTACACGCACAAGAAGCAGACCGGTGGTTCGGGCCAGTTCGCCAAGGTCCAGGTGACCTTCGAGCCGCTCGAGATGGCCGAGGGCGAGCTCTACGAGTTCGTGAACGCCGTCACCGGTGGCCGCATCCCGCGCGAGTACATCCCGTCGGTCGACGCCGGCATCCAGTCCGCGCTGCAGCAGGGTGTCCTCGCGGGCTTCCCGCTCGTGGGCGTCAAGGCAACGCTGATCGACGGTGCGTACCACGAGGTCGACTCGTCCGAGATGGCGTTCAAGATCGCCGGCTCGATGGTCCTCAAGGAGGGCGTCAAGCGGGCGGACCCGGTTCTGCTCGAGCCGGTCATGGCCGTCGAGGTGCGTACGCCCGAGGAGTACATGGGCGACGTGATCGGCGACATCAACTCCCGCCGTGGCATGATCCAGTCCATGGAGGACGCGACCGGCGTCAAGGTCGTGCGCGCCCATGTGCCGCTCAGCGAGATGTTCGGCTACATCGGTGACCTCCGGTCGAAGACCCAGGGTCGCGCGGTGTACTCGATGCAGTTCGACAGCTACGCCGAGGTCCCTCGCAACGTTGCTGACGAGATCATCAAGAAGACCCGGGGCGAGTGAGTCCCCACAGGTCGACCAGCTTCACCATCAACCTGTAGGAAAACCCCCGTCGCCCCGCGGGAGGTAGGCTTTCTAGCCGACTCTCCCCGCAACGTTCGGGAACAACTACCGAGTCCCAGGAGGACCCCAGTGGCTAAGGCCAAGTTCGAGCGGACCAAGCCGCACGTCAACGTCGGCACCATCGGTCACGTCGACCACGGTAAGACGACGCTCACCGCTGCCATCTCCAAGACCCTCGCCGAGAAGTACCCGGCTTCGGAGGGCTTCACCGCCAACAAGGTCGTCGACTTCGACGGCATTGACAAGGCGCCTGAGGAGAAGCAGCGCGGTATCACGATCAACATCTCGCACATCGAGTACGAGACGCCGAACCGTCACTACGCGCACGTCGACGCCCCGGGTCACGCCGACTACATCAAGAACATGATCACGGGTGCCGCTCAGATGGACGGCGCCATCCTCGTGGTCGCCGCCACCGACGGCCCGATGGCCCAGACGCGTGAGCACGTCCTGCTCGCCCGTCAGGTCGGCGTGCCCTACCTGCTCGTGGCACTCAACAAGGCCGACATGGTCGACGACGAGGAGATCCTCGAGCTCGTCGAGATGGAGGTCCGCGAGCTGCTGTCGGCGCAGGGCTTCGACGGTGACGAGGCTCCGGTCGTCCGCGTCTCGGGCCTCAAGGCTCTCGAGGGTGACCCCGAGTGGCAGGAGAAGGTCCTCGAGCTCATGGAGGCCGTTGACAACAACGTCCCCGAGCCGGTTCGTGACCTCGACAAGCCCTTCCTCATGCCGATCGAGGACGTCTTCACGATCACCGGTCGTGGCACCGTCGTCACCGGCAAGGTCGAGCGTGGCGCGCTGAACGTCAACTCCGAGGTCGAGATCGTCGGCATCCGCACCCCGCAGAAGACGACCGTCACGGGCATCGAGACCTTCCACAAGTCGATGGACCAGGCTCAGGCCGGTGACAACACCGGTCTGCTCCTCCGCGGCATCAAGCGCGAGGACGTCGAGCGTGGCCAGGTCGTCGTGAAGCCGGGCTCGATCACCCCGCACACCGACTTCGAGGCGCAGGTCTACATCCTGGGCAAGGACGAGGGCGGCCGTCACAACCCGTTCTACTCGAACTACCGTCCGCAGTTCTACTTCCGCACGACGGACGTCACCGGCGTCATCCAGCTGCCCGAGGGCACCGAGATGGTCATGCCCGGCGACAACACCGAGATGACGGTCCAGCTCATCCAGCCCATCGCCATGGAGGAGGGCCTCGGCTTCGCCATCCGTGAGGGTGGCCGCACGGTCGGTTCGGGCCGTGTCACCAAGATCATCAAGTGATCATCGCTTGACGATCTGGGGCAGCTGAGCTCCTTCGGCACCGCCGGCCGAGGCCGGCAGGCTGAGCGTCCGAGGCCCGGGTTTCCCGCCAGGGGACCCGGGCCTCGGTACGTCGCTGGCGCTGCGTGCAGCGTCACACGCCACCCGGCTTGGGATACGCCAGGCCGTATGGCACACTTGTCAGGTTGCCTGTCACGGGCGCGTTCTTTCTTGTGTCGAACAGTGTGTTGCACCGCAGTCGCGCGGAGCCCCCCGGTACTCGTCTTGTCGAGTGTCCCGGCGGTCCGATAAGCCGGCTGGAGCGGGTCCCCCTCCGATGAGGGGTTCGCGGGGTCGCCGTCTGTTCACACTCTTGAGCGCCCCGCACGACCGAGCTTCCGGTGGGACACACGTCCTCCAGGAGTGGGTTCGGCAGGCCAGACATACGTCGTGGTTGGTCCGATCGGACCGATCACAATTCAACGGCCTCAGGCCTTCGAGCGTGGCGCGCATGCGACACGCCCGAGCGCGGGGGTCGGACAGTAGCGGTTCGAGAGAGAGAGTCAGACGACGCCATGGCGGGACAGAAGATCCGCATCCGGCTCAAGTCCTATGACCACGAGGTCATCGACAGCTCCGCGCGCAAGATCGTCGACACGGTGACGCGCGCGGGTGCGACTGTGGTGGGCCCGGTGCCGCTCCCGACGGAGAAGAACGTCTTCGTCGTGATCCGGTCGCCTCACAAGTACAAGGACAGCCGCGAGCACTTCGAGATGCGCACGCACAAGCGGCTCATCGACATCATCGATCCCACGCCGAAGGCCGTCGACTCGCTCATGCGTATCGACCTGCCTGCCGACGTGAACATCGAGATCAAGCTCTGAGGCAGGTGACTGAGATGAGCAACCTGCAGAAGAACGTGACCGCGGTGCTGGGCACCAAGCTGGGCATGACGCAGCTGTGGGACGAGGCCGGTCGCCTCGTGCCCGTCACGGTCGTTGCGGTGGACACCAACGTGGTGACCCAGGTCCGCACGGCTGAGACCGACGGCTATGCAGCCGTCCAGCTGGCCGCCGGCCAGATCGACCCGCGCAAGGTCACCAAGCCGCTGAAGGGCCACTTCGAGAAGGCCGGCGTGACGCCGCGCCGCCACGTGGCCGAGATCCGGACCGCCGACGCCGCCGAGTACTCGGTCGGCCAGGAGATCACGGCTGCCGCCTTCGAGGCCGGCGCCACGGTCGACGTCGTCGGCACCACCAAGGGCAAGGGCACGGCCGGTGTCATGAAGCGCCACGGCTTCGCCGGCGTGAGCGCCTCGCACGGTTCGCACCGCAACCACCGCAAGCCGGGCTCGATCGGTGGCGCTTCGACGCCGTCGCGCGTGTTCAAGGGCCTGCGCATGGCCGGCCGGATGGGCAACGCCCGTCAGACCACCCAGAACCTGACCGTCCACGCGGTCGACGCCGAGAAGGGTCTGCTGCTCGTCAAGGGCGCGGTGCCCGGCCCCAAGGGTGGCGTCGTCGTCGTCAAGACCGCCGCGAAGGGTGCGTGAATCGCATGACCTCCCTCACCGTTGACGTTCTCGACGCCCAGGGCAAGAAGGCCGGCAAGGCCGAGCTTCCCGCCGAGGTGTTCGACGTCGTCACCAACGTCCCGCTGATCCACCAGGTCGTCGTCGCGCAGCGTGCCGCTGCCCGCCAGGGCACGCACGCCACGAAGACCCGTGGTGAGGTCCGGGGTGGTGGCCGGAAGCCGTACAAGCAGAAGGGCACCGGCCGCGCCCGCCAGGGTTCGACCCGCGCTCCGCAGTTCGCCGGCGGTGGCGTCGTCCACGGCCCGCAGCCGCGCTCGTACGACCAGCGCACCCCGAAGAAGATGAAGGCCGCCGCGCTCCGTGGCGCCCTGTCCGACCGCGCTCGCGCTGGCCGCGTGCACGTCGTCTCCGGCTTCGGCATCGACGGCACCCCGTCGACCAAGACCGCGCTGAAGACCCTGTCGGTCCTGACCGAGCGTCCCCACGTCCTCGTGGTGACCGAGCGTACGGACGAGGCGACGATCCTGTCGCTCCGCAACGTCCCGAGCGTTCACCTGCTCGTCGCCGACCAGCTGAACACGTACGACGTGCTCGTCTCTGACGACGTCGTCTTCACCGAGGGCGCGCTCGCCGCGTTCCTCGAGGGCCCCGCCAAGGGCGCGAAGGCGACCGCCACCGAGACTGAGGCCACCGAGGTGGCCGACAACGCCGCTGAGGAGGCCACGAAGTGACCACCGTGCAGAAGGACCCGCGCGACATCCTGCTCGCGCCGGTCGTCTCCGAGAAGAGCTACGGCCTCCTCGACGAGGGCAAGTACACCTTCGTCGTGGACCCGCGGGCCAACAAGACCGAGATCAAGATCGCGGTCGAGCAGGTCTTCGGCGTCAAGGTCGACTCGGTGAACACGATCAACCGCAAGGGCAAGACGCGTCGCACGCGTTTCGGCCTGGGCAAGCGCAAGGACACGAAGCGCGCGATCGTCACCCTCCGTGAGGGTTCGATCGACATCTTCGGCGGTCCGGTCGGCTGACCCGGACTAAGCAGATCGAGGACTGAATCCCATGGGAATTCGTAAGTACAAGCCGACTACGCCTGGCCGTCGCGGCTCGAGCGTCGCGGACTTCGTCGAGGTCACCCGCTCGCAGCCGGAGAAGTCGCTGGTCCGCCCCCTGTCGAAGACGGGTGGCCGCAACAACTCCGGTCGCATCACGACGCGTCACAAGGGTGGTGGCCACAAGCGCCAGTACCGCGTGATCGACTTCCGTCGTCATGACAAGGACGGCGTGCCCGCCAAGGTCGCTCACATCGAGTACGACCCCAACCGCACGGCGCGCATCGCTCTCCTGCACTACGCGGACGGCGAGAAGCGCTACATCATCGCGCCGAACAAGCTGTCGCAGGGCGACGTGGTCGAGGCCGGTGCCGGCGCCGACATCAAGCCCGGCAACAACCTGCCGCTGCGCAACATCCCGACCGGTACGGTCATCCACGCCATCGAGCTGCGTCCCGGTGGTGGCGCGAAGATCGCCCGCTCGGCTGGTGTCTCCGTCCAGCTCGTCGCCAAGGACGGCCCCTACGCCCAGCTGCGTATGCCCTCCGGTGAGATCCGCAACGTCGACCTGCGCTGCCGCGCGACGGTCGGCGAGGTGGGCAACGCCGAGCAGTCGAACATCAACTGGGGCAAGGCCGGCCGCATGCGCTGGAAGGGCGTCCGCCCGACCGTGCGTGGTGTCGCCATGAACCCGATCGACCACCCGCACGGTGGTGGTGAGGGCAAGACGTCCGGTGGTCGCCACCCGGTGAGCCCGTGGGGCCAGCCGGAGGGCCGTACCCGCCGTCCGAACAAGCCGAGCGACAAGCTGATCGTCCGCCGTCGCCGCACCGGCAAGAAGCGCTGATAAGGAGCCTGGAACATGCCTCGTAGCCTGAAGAAGGGCCCCTTCGTCGACGGACACCTTCAGAAGAAGGTGGACGTGCAGAACGAGAAGGGGACCAAGAACGTCATCAAGACCTGGTCCCGTCGGTCGGTCATCACGCCCGACTTCCTCGGTCACACCTTCGCCGTGCACGACGGTCGCAAGCACACGCCGGTCTTCGTGACCGAGTCGATGGTCGGCCACAAGCTCGGTGAGTTTGCTCCCACGCGGACCTTCCGCGGCCACGTGAAGGACGACAAGAAGGGCCGTCGCCGCTGAGCCTTCGGGCTCGCAGCGACAGCCCCGACTGTCTGAGAAAAGGAAGCAGGACAGCAATGGAAGCCAAGGCGCAGGCGCGGTTCGTCCGCGTGACGCCGATGAAGGCCCGGCGCGTCGTGGACCTCATCCGTGGCAAGCAGGCCGGCGAGGCCGTCGCGGTGCTGAAGTTCGCGCCGCAGGCCGCCGCCGAGCCGGTGCGCAAGGTCGTGGAGTCTGCGATCGCCAACGCCCGGGTGAAGGCCGACCGTGCGAGCGAGCGCTTCGACGAGCAGGAGCTCGTCGTCGCCGCGGCGTTCGTCGACGAGGGCCCGACCCTGAAGCGGTTCCGTCCGCGTGCTCAGGGCCGCGCGGCCCGCGTGCTCAAGCGGACCAGCCACATCACCGTGGTCGTCGCACCGCGCGAGAAGAAGGAAGGGGCCCGATAGTGGGGCAGAAGGTTCACCCGCACGGGTACCGCCTCGGCATCACCACCGACCACCGGTCGCGCTGGTTCGCCGACAGCACCAAGCCCGGTCAGCGGTACCGCGACTACGTCCGTGAGGACGTCCAGATCCGCAAGCTCATGGGCACTGGCCTCGAGCGTGCCGGTATCTCCAAGGTCGAGATCGAGCGCACCCGCGACCGCGTCCGCGTGGACATCCACACGGCGCGTCCGGGCATCGTGATCGGCCGCCGTGGTGCTGAGGCCGACCGCATCCGCGGCGAGCTCGAGAAGCTCACGGGCAAGCAGGTCCAGCTCAACATCCTCGAGGTCAAGAACGCGGAGCTCGACTCGCAGCTGGTTGCTCAGGGCATCGCCGAGCAGCTCGCCAGCCGCGTGTCCTTCCGTCGCGCCATGCGCAAGGGCATGCAGTCCGCGCAGCGCGCCGGCGCCAAGGGCATCCGTGTCCAGGTCGCGGGCCGTCTGGGCGGCGCCGAGATGAGCCGGTCGGAGTTCTACCGCGAAGGTCGTGTGCCGCTGCACACGCTCCGCGCGAACATCGACTACGGCTTCTACGAGGCGCGCACGACCTTCGGCCGCATCGGCGTGAAGGTCTGGATCTACAAGGGCGACATCACCGAAAAGGAGTTCGCCGCTCAGCAGGCCGTTGCTGCTCCGCGTCAGGGCCGTGGCCCGCGCGCCGAGCGCGGTGGTGAGCGTGGTGGTGAGCGTGGTGGCGAGCGCCGTGGCGGTCGCCGCAACGAGCGTTCGGCCGCCCCGTCGACCGAGGCCACCGAGGCCCCGGCCGCCGAGGCGCCGGCTGAGACCGGAACGGAGGCCTGAGCATGCTGATTCCTCGCAGGCTCAAGCACCGCAAGCAGCACCACCCTGGCCGCTCCGGCGCGTCGAAGGGTGGCAACACGATCGCGTTCGGCGAGTTCGGCATCCAGGCTCTCGAGCCCGCCTATGTCACGAACCGCCAGATCGAGGCTGCTCGTATCGCGATGACCCGCCACATCAAGCGTGGCGGCAAGGTCTGGATCAACATCTACCCGGACCGTCCGCTGACCAAGAAGCCCGCCGAGACCCGCATGGGTTCCGGTAAGGGCTCGCCCGAGTGGTGGGTCGCCAACGTCAAGCCCGGCCGCATCGTCTTCGAGCTGGCCGGCGTCCCGGAGCCCCTGGCTCGTGAGGCCATGCGCCGCGCGATCCACAAGCTCCCGATGAAGTGCCGTTTCGTGGTGCGCGAGGGTGGTGCGATCTGATGGCTATCGGTACGAAGGGGCTTGCCCCGACCGACCTGGACGGCTTCGACGACGAGAAGCTCGTCGCCGAGCTGAAGAAGGCCAAGGAGGAGCTCTTCAACCTCCGCTTCCAGTCGGCCACCGGCCAGCTGGAGTCGCACGGCCGCATCAAGGCCGTCAAGCGCGACATCGCGCGGATCTACACGATCCTGCGCGAGCGCGAGCTCGGCATCCGTACGGCTCCGAGCGCTGAGTGAGGCAGAGATGAGCAACGAGACGACTGAGTCGACCACCGCCGACCGTGGCATCCGCAAGGTGCGCCGCGGCTACGTGGTCAGCGACAAGATGGACAAGACCATCGTGGTCGAGGTCGAGGACCGGGTGAAGCACCCGCTCTACGGCAAGGTCATGCGTCGCACGACCAAGGTCAAGGCCCACGACGAGCAGAACTCCGCCGGCATCGGCGACCTCGTCGTGATCATGGAGACCCGCCCGCTGTCCGCGACCAAGCGGTGGCGCCTGGTGGAGATCCTCGAGAAGGCCAAGTGACCTTCACCAGGAAGTGATCTGCGTCGCCCGGGTCTCCATCGGGGGCCCGGGCGGCGTAGACTCTCCGATCGGCCTGCCTGCGGCGTGACACACGTATGCGCGTGGGTGGCCAAACCCCATCAATCCGTTCGGCCAGGCTCATGCGGGCACCTTAGTGCGCGCGAGAGAACCAGCTCGACGACAGGAGCATTTGAATGATCCAGCAGGAGTCGCGACTCCGGGTCGCCGACAACACGGGTGCGAAGGAAATTCTCTGCATCCGCGTTCTCGGTGGTTCCGGCCGTCGCTACGCCGGTATCGGTGACGTCATCGTCGCCACCGTCAAGGACGCGATCCCGGGCGGCAACGTGAAGAAGGGCGACGTCATCAAGGCGGTCGTCGTCCGGACCGCCAAGGAGCGCCGTCGTCCCGACGGTTCCTACATCAAGTTCGACGAGAACGCCGCCGTCATCCTCAAGAACGACGGTGAGCCTCGTGGCACCCGCATCTTCGGTCCGGTCGGTCGCGAGCTTCGCGACAAGAAGTTCATGAAGATCATCTCGCTCGCGCCGGAGGTGCTCTGACCATGGCCAAGATCAAGAAGGGCGACCAGGTCGTCGTCATCACCGGTCGTGACAAGGGCAAGACCGGCCGCGTGCTCGAGGTCCTCAAGGACTCCGACCGCCTCGTGGTCGAGGGCGTCCAGCGTGTGACCAAGCACGAGAAGGCCGGCCAGACCGCCCGCGGCACCCGCACTGGTGGCATCGAGACCGTCGAGGCCCCGATCCACGTCTCCAACGTCATGCTCGTCGACCCGGAGACCAAGAAGGGCACCCGCGTCGGCTTCCGCATCGAGCAGGTCGAGCGCGACGGCAAGACCAAGACGGTTCGCGTGCGCATCGCGAAGCGCTCCGGGAAGGACATCTGATGACCGAGACGACTCTCGAGGCCCCGGCCCTGCCGCGCCTCAAGCAGAAGTACCGCGAGGAGATCCTGGCCGGGCTGCGCGAGGAGTTCGGCTACGCGAACGTCACCCTGGTCCCCGGTCTGACGAAGATCGTCGTGAACATGGGTGTCGGCGACGCCGCCAAGGACTCGAAGCTCATCGAGGGCGCGATCCGCGACCTGACCGCGATCACCGGTCAGAAGCCGCAGGTCACCAAGGCGCGCAAGTCCATCGCTCAGTTCAAGCTGCGCGAGGGCATGCCGATCGGCGCCCACGTGACGCTGCGCGGTGACCGCATGTGGGAGTTCCTCGACCGTCTGCTGTCGATCGCCCTGCCCCGAATCCGTGACTTCCGCGGTCTGTCGGCCAAGCAGTTCGACGGCCACGGCAACTACACGTTCGGCCTCACGGAGCAGTCGATGTTCCACGAGATCGACCAGGACAGGATCGACCGCGTCCGCGGTATGGACATCACGGTCGTGACCACGGCGAACACCGACGACGAGGGCCGTTCGCTGCTTCGCCGTCTCGGCTTCCCCTTCAAGGAGGAGAACTGACATGGCGAAGAAGGCCCTGATCAACAAGGCCGCCGCGAAGCCCAAGTTCGCGGTCCGCGCCTACACGCGGTGCCAGCGCTGCGGCCGACCGCACTCGGTCTACCGCAAGTTCGGCCTGTGCCGTATCTGCGTCCGGGAGATGGCCCACCGCGGCGAGCTCCCCGGCGTCACCAAGAGCAGCTGGTAATCACCACGACGTCGTAGGTCCGCCCGGGACCCGAGGACAAGTTCCCCGAGAGCCGAGTGGAAACCGCGACGAGGAAGGGCAAGAGCCCAGATGACGATGACTGACCCGATCGCAGACATGCTGACGCGTCTGCGGAACGCCAACTCGGCGCATCACGACACCGTGACGATGCCGTCCTCCAAGCTGAAGCTCCACATCGCGGAGATCCTTCAGAAGGAGGGCTACATCACCGGTTTCGTCGTTGAGGACGCGAAGGTGGGCAAGAACCTCACCATCACCCTGAAGTACGGCCAGAACCGCGAGCGTGCCCTGGCGGGCATCCGCCGCATCTCGAAGCCGGGTCTTCGCAAGTACGCGAAGTCGACGGAGCTCCCCAAGGTCCTCGGTGGCCTCGGTGTCGCGATCCTGTCGACCTCCTCCGGCCTCCTCACCGACCGCCAGGCTCAGGCCAAGGGCGTCGGTGGCGAGGTCCTCGCCTACGTCTGGTAATCAGGAAGGGAGATACAAGCCATGTCTCGAATCGGCAAGATCCCCGTCCCGGTTCCCGCCGGCGTGGACGTCACCATCTCGGGTGCGCTCGTCACGATCAAGGGTCCCAAGGGTTCCCTCGAGCACCGCGTGCCCGCCCCCATCACGGTCGCCCAGGACGACGCCACGCTCGTGGTGTCGCGTCCCGACGACGAGCGTGAGTCCCGTGCGCTGCACGGTCTGACCCGCACGCTGCTGGCGAACATCGTCACCGGTGTCACGCAGGGCTACGAGAAGAAGCTCGAGATCGTCGGCACGGGTTACCGCGTCACGGCCAAGGGCTCCGACCTCGAGTTCGCCCTCGGCTTCAGCCACCCGGTGATCGTGCAGGCCCCCACGGGCATCACGTTCGCCGTCGAGACCCCCACCAAGTTCTCGGTGGCCGGTATCGACAAGCAGCAGGTCGGCGAGGTCGCGGCGAACATCCGCAAGATCCGCAAGCCCGAGCCGTACAAGGGCAAGGGTGTGCGATACGCCGGCGAGGTCGTCCGCCGCAAGGTCGGAAAGGCTGGTAAGTGATGGCTATCAAGATCCTGGGCAAGGGCAAGGCCGTTGCTCGTCAGCGCCGCCACCTGCGTCTGCGCAAGAAGATCACCGGCAGCGCGGTTCGCCCCCGCCTGGTCGTGACGCGCTCGAACCGCCACATGGTGGCTCAGATCGTCGACGACACCGTGGGCAAGACTGTCGCGTCCGCATCGACCCTCGAGGCCGACCTGCGCGCCTTCGACGGCGACAAGGTGGCCAAGGCCCGCAAGGTCGGCGAGCTCGTCGCTGCGCGTGCCAAGGCTGCCGGCGTCGAGTCCGTGGTCTTCGACCGCGGCGGCAACAAGTACCACGGTCGGGTGGCTGCGGTCGCCGACGGTGCCCGCGAGGCAGGTCTGGCGCTGTGATGACGATCAACGCACGGAAGATGAGGAACCTCTGATGGCTGCAGGGCAGCGCACCGGCGCCCCCCAGGGCGCCAACGAGTCCACCGACGGCCGTCGCAGCAACCGCCGCGACGACCGCCGCAACGACCGCCGCGAGGCGGAGAAGAGCGCCTTCGTCGAGCGCGTCGTGACGATCAACCGCGTCTCGAAGGTCGTCAAGGGTGGTCGCCGCTTCAGCTTTACCGCGCTCGTCGTGGTGGGCGATGGTGACGGCACCGTCGGCGTCGGCTACGGCAAGGCCAAGGAGGTGCCCGCGGCGATCGCCAAGGGTGTGGAGGAGGCGAAGAAGAACTTCTTCCGCGTCCCCCGTATCCAGGGCACCATCCCGCACCCCACCCAGGGTGAGGCCGCCGCCGGTGTCGTGTTCCTGCGTCCGGCATCGCCGGGTACCGGTGTGATCGCCGGTGGTCCGGTCCGCGCCGTCCTGGAGTGCGCCGGCATCCACGACGTGCTGAGCAAGTCGCTCGGCTCGTCGAACTCGATCAACATCGTGCACGCCACGGTCGCGGCGCTCAAGCAGCTCGAGGAGCCGGCCGCCGTGGCCGCGCGCCGCGGGCTGCCCCTCGAGGACGTGGCCCCGGCCGCGCTCCTGCGCGCCCAGGCCGCCGGCCTGGCCGCGAAGAAGGACGCCGAGAAGGTGGGTGCGTGATGGCTCGTCTCAAGGTGACCCAGACCAAGTCCGCCATCGGCGGCAAGAAGAACCAGCGCGAGACGCTGCGGACCCTGGGCCTCAAGCGGATCGGTGACACCGCCGTCAAGGAGGACCGTCCCGAGATCCGCGGCATGGTCAACACGGTCTCGCACCTGGTGACCGTCGAGGAGGTCGACTGATCATGGCCGAGGCCAAGAAGAAGACCGAGGAGGCTGTGGCCGAGACCTCGGTCAAGCCCCTGAAGGTCCACCACCTGCGTCCGGCCCCCGGTGCCAAGACCGCCAAGACCCGTGTGGGTCGCGGTGAGGGCTCCAAGGGCAAGACGGCGGGCCGCGGTACCAAGGGTACGAAGGCTCGCTACCAGGTGCCCCAGCGCTTCGAGGGCGGGCAGATGCCTCTGCACATGCGCCTCCCGAAGCTGCGCGGGTTCAAGAACCCGTTCCGTGTCGAGTACCAGGTCGTGAACCTGGACAAGCTCGCCGAGCTGTACCCCGAGGGTGGCTCCGTCACCGTCGAGGACCTCGTCGCCAAGGGCGCGGTCCGCAAGGGTCAGCTGGTCAAGCTGCTCGGCACCGGTGAGATCACCGTCAAGCTGGACGTCGCGGTGGACGCGCTGTCCGGCTCCGCCAAGGACAAGATCCTGGCGGCCGGCGGTTCGGTCTCGGAGGACTGAGAAGGTCATGCAGGGCCGGAGGCGCGGTTGGCGCCCCCGGCCCTGCGTGCTGTCACGGCGTGAGGATGGTGGCGAGGGCACCCCCTGATCCACGTAGAATCCGTCACGGTCCGGCTGTACCTCGTGGTGCGGCCTTGCGGTCCGGGTCGCCAGACCCAGCCCGGACCGCGTCCATCCGGCGCCGACGGCGGCGGGCGCAATGCCTGTCGACGCGACGTCACACCTCGCCGGGGGGACCCGGCGACACGAGAAACCCGCCTCGGCGGGCTTGGAGGATAGGTGCTCAGCGCATTCGCCCGGGCTTTCCGGACGCCCGACCTGCGGCGCAAGCTGCTGTTCACGATCGCGATCATGGCGATCTTCCGCGTCGGCTCGTTCATCCCGACGCCGGGCGTGAACTACCCCAACGTCCGCCAGTGCATCGACCAGACGTCGGGAAGCACCTCGCTCCTGGGTCTCGTCAACACGTTCAGCGGTGGCGCGCTCCTGCAGCTGTCGATCTTCGCGCTCGGGATCATGCCGTACATCACCGCGAGCATCATCATCCAGCTGCTGCGCGTGGTGATCCCCCGCTTCGAGGCCCTGTACAAGGAGGGGCAGGCGGGTCAGGCGAAGCTGACGCAGTACACGCGCTACCTGACGATCGCCCTTGCGATCCTCCAGTCGACGACGGTCATCACGACCGCGCGCCAGGGCCTGCTCTTCCCGGGCTGCTCGCTCGACGTGATCGCGGATGACAGCGTCGTCACGTTGCTGCTCATGGTCATCACGATGACCGCCGGCACCGGCCTCATCATGTGGCTGGGCGAGCTCATCACCGAGCGTGGCGTCGGCAACGGCATGTCGCTGCTCATCTTCACGTCGATCGCCGCGGGCTTCCCGACGGGCCTCTGGTCGGTTGCAGGCGGCAACAACGGCATCCGCAACATCATCGTCGTGCTGCTGGTGATCGTGGTCGTCATCGGCCTCGTGGTCTACGTCGAGCAGTCGCAGCGCCGGGTGCCCGTCCAGTACGCGAAGCGCATGGTCGGCCGCCGCATGTACGGCGGCACCAGCACGTACATCCCGATCAAGATCAACATGGCGGGCGTGATCCCGGTGATCTTCGCGTCGTCGATCCTCGCGATCCCGACGCTCATCGCCCAGTTCGGCGACAAGTCAGCCGGGTGGGTCCAGTGGATCGTCAACCACCTCGCTCACCAGAGCTCGCCGCTGTACATCACGCTGTACGCGCTGCTCATCCTGTTCTTCTGCTTCTTCTACACGTCGATCACGTTCAACCCGGACGAGGTCGCGGACAACATGAAGAAGTACGGCGGCTTCATCCCCGGCATCCGCGCCGGCCGCCCGACCGCGGAGTACCTGGACTATGTGATCTCCCGCATCACGTCGGCCGGCTCGCTCTACCTCGTGGTCATCGCACTCATCCCGACGCTGATGGTCGTGTTCCTGGACCTGGCCAACCGCCTGCCGTTCGGTGGTTCGTCGATCCTCATCATCGTGGGCGTCGGCCTCGAGACCGTGAAGCAGATCGACTCGCAGCTGCAGCAGCGTCACTACGAAGGGTTCCTCCGTTGACAGAGAGCTCCGTCCCCTCGCGCCACGACCTGCACCCGGCTCCCGGCCCCGAGGGCCGCGTCACCCGCCTGCTGATCATGGGTCCGCAGGGCTCTGGCAAGGGCACGCAGGCCACGCGCCTGGCCGAGGTCTTCGGCATCCCCGCGATCTCGACCGGTGACATCTTCCGGGCGAACATCAAGGGCGAGACCGAGCTGGGCCGCCTCGCGCAGGAGTACACGAACAAGGGCGAGCTCGTGCCCGACGAGGTCACGGACAGGATGGTCCGCGGCCGCCTCGGCGAGGGGGACGCCCAGGGGGGCTTCATCCTCGACGGCTACCCGCGCAACGCGCACCAGGTCCAGGCGCTCGACGAGATCCTCGGCGACCTCGGCTGGCAGCTGGACGGCGTCATCGAGCTCACCGCGGACCGCGACGAGCTCCTGACCCGCATGGCCAAGCGCGCCGAGATCGAGGGCCGCGCGGACGACACCGAGGAGGCCATCGCGCGCCGCCTCGACATCTACGCGGAGCAGACCGCCCCGCTCACGTCCGCCTACGCCGAGCGCGGCCTGCTGGTTCAGGTCGACGGCATCGGCGAGATCACCGAGGTCACCGACCGCGTCGTCGCCGGCCTCGCAGCCCAGCTGGGCTGACAGAACGAGGCGACCTCGTCGCCTGAGGAGGAGGTCGCGGTGGTCCGCGAGCGCGTCGAGCTCAAGACGCCCGAGCAGGTGCGCGTCATGCGACGCGCCGGGCTCGTCGTCGCCGACGTGCTCGCGGCCGTCCGCGCCTCCGCCCGCCCCGGCATGACGACGGCGGACCTCGACGACGTCGCCCGCAAGGTGATCGCCGACGCGGGCGCGACGTCGAACTTCCTGGGGTACCACGGGTTCCCCGCCACCATCTGCGCCTCGGTCAACGACGAGGTGATCCACGGCATCCCCGGTCCGCGCGTGCTGCGGGCCGGGGACGTCGTGTCGGTGGATGCCGGCGCGGTCGTCGACGGCTGGCACGGCGACTCCGCGACCACGTTCGTCCTGGGCGCCGACGGCGCCCTTCCGCCGGGCTCGCCCGAGGCCGACCCTGGCGACGACGCCCTCGTGCGCGCGACCGAGGCGGCGCTCTGGGCCGGCATCGCCGCGCTGGCGCAGCGCGGCCGCCTGAACGACGTCGGCCGGGCGGTCGAGGCCGCGCTCGAGGTGGCCGCGGCGGCGACCGGCGAGGCGCTCGGCGTCGTCGAGGAGTACGTGGGGCACGGCATCGGCACTGCGATGCACCAGCCGCCCGACGTCCTCAACTACGCGACCCGCACGCGGGGGATCCCGCTCAGGACCGGGATGTGCCTGGCGGTCGAGCCCATGGTCTCGCGGGGGAGCGGGGCGACCCGCGAGCTCGGCGACGGCTGGACCGTCGTCACCACGGACGGGTCGCGCGCCGCGCACTGGGAGCACTCCGTCGCGATCCTCGCGGACGGCATCAGCGTGCTCACCGCGCCCGACGCCGGGGCCGAGCGCCTCGCCGTGCTGGGCGTCGACGTCGTGCGGCTGGACTGATCCGACGCATTGTCTGGCGCGTGAGCCACGGCACGGCCGTCCCGGCTTCCACCTCGTGGCGCCGTCCGGTAGGCTAGTACGTCGGGTGTAGTCCGTCCGCGCCCGTCTCCGGAGCATCGTCGATGCTCCGGTGATGTGCAGGCGGCAGCACGCGACATCCCACGTCCCACCATGAGTGCCACACCGTCGGCCGTACGCCGCGCGGTGCGGCCGGGCTCGCCCGGGGGCGTCGGAAGAAGTCAGGACGAAGAGTTAGCGGAGGATATGGCAAAGAAGGACGGTGTCATCGAGATCGAGGGCAGCGTGGTCGAGGCCCTGCCGAACGCGATGTTCCGCGTGGAGCTGGCAAACGGTCACAAGGTGCTCGCCCACATCTCGGGCAAGATGCGCCAGCACTACATCCGCATCCTCCCCGAGGACCGGGTGGTCGTTGAGCTGAGCCCGTACGACCTGTCCCGTGGCCGGATCGTCTACCGCTACAAGTAGTCCGTCCCCCACCCGATACGACCAGCCGCCGTCACGCCCTCGTGCGTGCCGCTGGCGAAGGAAGACTCATGAAGGTCAAGCCGAGCGTCAAGAAGATCTGCGACAAGTGCAAGGTGATCCGCCGGCACGGTCGCGTCATGGTGATCTGCGAGAACCTGCGCCACAAGCAGCGCCAGGGCTGAGCAGAACACTCTGACTCCGGGTGACGGCAGCGCCGCCACCACCAGCGCACCACCACGACCTCGACCACCTGCTGAGGGGCGAAGCCCCTGGCGAGGTAGGGAAGAGGGGAACCCCCGGTCCGGAGGCCGGGGCCCGCGGCTATCGCGGGAGGGTGGTGCGGACGACCTCCGGGCGAAGTACAGGAGCCGTCAGGCACATGGCACGTCTTATCGGCGTCGACCTCCCCCGCGAGAAGCGGGTCGAGATCGCGCTCACCTACATCTACGGCGTCGGCCGTACCCGCGCGTCGGAGACGCTGGTCGCCACGGGCATCAGCCCCGACGTCCGCGTCAAGGACCTCGACGACGCGCAGCTCGTCGCTCTCCGTGACTACCTCGAGGGCAGCTACAAGCTCGAGGGTGACCTTCGCCGTGAGGTCGCTGCCGACATCCGCCGCAAGGTCGAGATCGGCACCTACCAGGGTCTGCGCCACCGTCGCGGGCTGCCGGTGCGCGGTCAGCGCACCAAGACCAACGCGCGCACCCGCAAGGGTCCGAAGCGCACCGTCGCGGGCAAGAAGAAGGCCCGCTGACGTCAGCAGTCCGAGCCGGGCGTCACTAGCGCCCGCTCCGGTCCGACGACCTCAGTACAGGAGAGAACGAGCAGATGCCTCCCAAGACTCGTGCCGCTGCCGGCACGCGCAAGCCGCGCCGCAAGGACAAGAAGAACGTCCCGGTCGGCCAGGCGCACATCAAGAGCACCTTCAACAACACGATCGTCTCGATCACCGACCCGACGGGCGCCGTGATCGCGTGGGCCTCCGCCGGCCACGTCGGCTTCAAGGGTTCGCGCAAGTCGACGCCGTTCGCCGCGCAGCTGGCCGCCGAGTCGGCCGCCCGCCGCGCTCAGGAGCACGGCGTGAAGAAGGTCGACGTCTTCGTCAAGGGCCCGGGTTCCGGTCGCGAGACCGCCATCCGCTCCCTCCAGGCGACCGGCCTCGAGGTCGGCTCCATCCAGGACGTCACGCCCCAGGCTCACAACGGCGTTCGCCCGCCGAAGCGCCGCCGCGTCTGACCCTCCCGGCCGGCCGGGCCTCGTGCCCGGCCGGCTGACCCCTGGCCGGACGGACGGACAGAGCCCGCCCGGCCGTGCGAGTGATCGCTGATCCCGTGATGCGTCATATGGCGGACGCACACCGAAAGGACAACCACAGTGCTGATCGCACAGCGCCCCTCCCTGACCGAAGAGGTCATCTCGGAGCACCGCACCCGTTTTGCCATCGAGCCGCTGGAGCCGGGCTTCGGCTACACGCTCGGCAACTCGCTGCGCCGCACCCTGCTGTCGTCCATCCCGGGCGCGGCCGTCACCTCCATCCGCATCGACGGTGTGCTCCACGAGTTCACCACCGTGCCGGGTGTGAAGGAGGACGTCACCGAGATCATCCTCAACATCAAGAACCTCGTCGTCTCCTCGGAGAACGACGAGCCGGTCGTCATGTACCTGCGCAAGCAGGGCGCCGGGGCCGTCACCGCCGCGGACATCGTGCCGCCGGCGGGCGTCGAGGTGCACAACCCCGACCTGCACATCGCCACGCTGAACGACAAGGGCAAGCTCGAGATCGAGCTGACCGTCGAGCGTGGTCGTGGCTACGTCTCCGCCGCGCAGAACAAGTCGGCGGACGCCGAGATCGGCCGCATCCCGGTCGACTCGATCTACTCGCCGGTCCTCAAGGTCACGTACAAGGTCGAGGCCACCCGTGTGGAGCAGCGCACGGACTTCGACAAGCTGATCGTCGACGTCGAGACGAAGCCGGCCATCACGCCGCGCGACGCTCTCGCCTCCGCCGGCAAGACGCTCGTCGAGCTGTTCGGCCTCGCCCGCGAGCTGAACGTCGAGGCCGAGGGCATCGAGATCGGCCCGTCGCCGACGGACTCCGCGCTGGCCGCGGACCTGGCGCTGCCGATCGAGGAGCTCAACCTCACCATCCGTTCGTACAACTGCCTCAAGCGCGAGGGCATCCACCAGGTCGGTGAGCTCGTCGCGCGCAGCGAGGCGGACCTGCTCGACATCCGCAACTTCGGCGCGAAGTCGATCAACGAGGTCAAGGAGAAGCTGGCCGAGCTCGGCCTGGCGCTCAAGGACTCGCCGCTCGACTTCGACCCGTCGGCCACCTTCTACGACGGTGGCGACGACGCGGCCTACGACGAGCAGTCGTACTGACGATTCCCTGCTTCGTGCAGCCCCGCCGCCGCGGCCGTAGTGCCGCGCGGCGGGGAACCCCCTCAAGGAGAACCCGAAAATGCCTACCCCCACCAAGGGTCCGCGGCTCGGCGGTGGCCCGGCTCACGAGCGTCTGATCCTCGCGAACCTCGCCACCGCGCTCTTCGAGCACGGCCGCATCACCACCACCGTGACCAAGGCGAAGCGCGTCCAGCCGCTGGCCGAGCGTCTCATCACGTTCGCGAAGCGTGGCGACCTGCACGCCCGCCGTCGCGTCCTCACCGTGGTGCGCGACAAGGGCGTGGTGCACACGCTGTTCACCGAGATCGCCCCGGCCGTGGCCGAGCGCAACGGTGGCTACACGCGCGTGACGAAGATCGGCAACCGCAAGGGCGACAACGCCCCCATGGCCGTCATCGAGCTCGTGACCGAGCCCGTGAGCCCGAAGCAGGCCGTCGTCAAGGAGGCCGAGAAGGCCGCCAAGAAGGCCGCGCCGAAGAAGGCCGCGAAGGTCGAGGAGCCCGCCGTCGAGGAGACCGTCGAAGCTCCCGCCGAGGTCGAGGCGACCGAGGTCGCCGAGGCGCCGGCCGAGGCCGTCGCGGAGACCGCCACCGAGCCTGAGGCGGCGACGACCGAGACGGCCGAGGAGACGAAGGAGGCCTGAGCCTCTTCGCATCCCGCTGTCTGACGAGGGTCCCGCACCGACGCCGGTGCGGGGCCCTCGTGCGTTCGCTCTGTCCCGTCGCGCGACCGCCCGGCCGGGTGGCAGAGTGGTCGGACCCAGGGGAGGCGCGATGAGTGACGTGGCCGGTGCCGTCCCCGTGCTGTTCGTGCACGGGGCGCGTACGTCGCGCACCATGTGGCGCCGCCAGCTCGACGTGCTCGACGCCGGTGGCGTGACCACCCTCGCCGTCGACCTGCCCGGGCACGGCGAGCGGCTGGGCGAGCGGTTCACGCTCGAGGGAGCCCTCGAGGTGATGCACGACGGCGTCGCAGGGCTGGGCGGGCGGGCTCTCGTCGTCGGGCTGTCGCTCGGGGGGTACCTCGCGGTCGAGCACCGGGCGCGGTACCCCGAGCAGTCGGCTGGGCTCGTCGCGGCGTCGTGCTGCACGCCCCCGCAGTCGCGGCTGCGGGGCGCCTGGCTGGTCGCGTCGCGCGCGCTCGAGGAGCGCCCTGACCACGGCGCCCGCCTCAACGACCTGCTCGTGGCCCTGACGTTCGACGCCGAAGCAGCCCGCGACATCGCCGCCGGCGGGTACGCGCTCACGGTGATGACCGACGTGCTGCACGAGGTCGCGGCCTCCGACACCCTCGAGGCGCTCGCGCGCGGCACCAGCCCCGTGTGGATCGTCAACGGCCGCTGGGACCACTTCCGCGGCCGGGAGCGTCAGACGGTCGCCGCGGCGCGAGCCGGCGGCGCGCCCACCCGGCTCGTCGTCGTCCCGCACGCGCGGCACCCCGTGAGCCTCGACGCGCCGGTCGCGTTCGCGCGCGTGGTGCTCGAGGCCGTCGCGGCGGTGAGCTCCGCGGGCGAGGTCCTCAGCCCCACGTCTCGCGGGGGAGCTCCCACGCTCGCGCCCCGCCCACGAGAGCCGCTGAGTTCGGCACGATGACGACGTCGTCGCCCAGCCGCGCGAGCGCGGCGGGCGTGATGCGGCGCGAGTTGCCGCCGCCCAGGTAGAGGCGGTCCCACCAGAACACGGGGCGCAGACCCTCGACCATCGCCACGACCCGGCGCGACCACAGGCCGTCGCCGAGGCGCCGCCGCTCGGGCTCGCCGATGAGCTCGTCATAGGTCGTGCCGCGCCGCACCGGCGCGCGCGACCACTCCAGGTGCGGTGCCAGCAGACCGCCGTCGAACAGGGCAGACCCCAGGCCCGTCCCCAGCGTGAGGACGAGCTCGAGTCCCGAGCCGGCGATGACGCCGGCGCCGTGGACCTCCGCGTCGTTGAGCACCATCGCGGGCACTGCGAGCCGCTCCGAGAGGGCGGCGCGGACGTCGAAGCTGGACCAGGCCGTGACGAGCTCCGGCTCCACCCGGGAGCGCGGCCCCGACCGCGTGATGTAGTGCGGCGTGTGCACGACGACGCCGTGGCGGATCATGCCGGGCATCCCGACGGTCGCGCGGTGGGCACGCGGCAGCGAGTCGGCGATGCCGGCGACGGTGTCGACCAGGAGCGACGGAGGCAGCGGGTAAGGCGTCCGGACGCGGACCGGCGCGGCGTGCGCGGTGCCCGCCTCGTCGAGCACGGCAGCCTTGATGCCGCCGCCACCACAGTCGACGGCGAGGGTGAGCGTCTCTGGCACGGTGCCATCATCGCCCGTCCCCGCCCCTCCGTCCGTGAGAATGGGGCGGTGAACGACGTGGAGAGCGTGCGCGTCCGGCTGGACCTGGCCTACGACGGCACCGGGTTCGCGGGCTGGGCCAAGCAGCCGGCGCTGCGCACCGTGCAGGGAGCGCTCGAGGAGGGGCTCGAGCGCGTGCTGCGCTCGCAGGCGCTGGGCCTGCCCGCGCCGCGCCTCACGGTCGCGGGGCGTACCGACGCAGGCGTGCACGCGCGCGGTCAGGTGGCGCACGTCGACGTGCCGGTTCCGCGGTGGGAGGCCCTGCCGGGACGGTCGGACCGCGAGCCCGGCGAGTCGCTGGTCGCGCGGCTGGCGGGCGTGCTGCCGCACGACGTCGTCGTGCACCACGCGCAGCTCGCGCCCGCCGGCTTCGACGCCCGCTTCTCGGCGCTCTACCGGCGCTACGCCTTCCGGATCGCCGACGACGCCGCGCAGCGGGACCCGCTGCGGCGCACCCACGTGCTGTGGCACCGGCGTCCGCTCGACGCCGCGGCGATGCACGACGCCGTCCAGACGCTTCTCGGCGTGCGCGACTTCGCGGCGTTCTGCAAGCCCCGGCCGGGCGCGACGACGATCCGGGAGCTCAAGGAGCTGTCCTGGACCCGGCCGGTCGACGGGCCGGACGCGGGGCTCGTCGTCGCGCGCGTGGTCGCGGACGCGTTCTGCCACAACATGGTGCGGTCGCTCGTCGGCGCGTCGATCGCCGTCGGGGAGGGGCGCAAGCCGGTGGGCTGGCCGGCCGACGTGCTGGCGTCGGGGCGGCGCGAGCTGAACGCCGCCGTCGTGCCGGCGCACGGCCTGGTGCTCGAGGAGGTCGTCTACCCGCCGGACGCGGAGCTGGCCGCACGGGCGGAGCGAGTCCGCGCGCTCAGGATGGACGAGGACGTCTGGGACGCTCCCGAGGCGCCGCGGTAGCGGGTCCTCGCGGTCAGGGTTCCTCGACCCAGTGGACCGCAGCCTCTTCCGCCGAGGCGGCGGCGCCGTCGACGCCCGCATCCTCGCCGTAGAGGTCGTTGTCGCGGCGGCGGCCCTCGTCGTCGGGGTCGGCGTCGTCGTCCTCGACCAGTCGGCCCGCTCGGTTCGGGTCCGTCGGACGGCGGCGGGCCTCATCCCACCAGTCGGGCTCCTCGGCCGCCAGGCGCGTCTCCAGGGGCTCGTCGCGTGCCTGCTCCCACGCGGTCTCGCCCCAGTGGTTGGCACGTTCGCGCTCGGGCGGCGACGTGCCCTCGTCCAGCGGGTCGTAGTCGCCGCGGTCGAACAGGGTGTCGCCGGCCGACAGCTGGTCGGTGTCGCCCTCGGCCCCGGTCTCGGGGTCCGGGGCGGTTCCCGGGGTCTCAACACTCATGCGACCACGATCCTCCCCGTACCGCGTGCGCGCAGCCCGAGGGCCGCGGCGGCCGGCCGGCGACGGGCTCGGCGGCATCCTCGGCGCGATCCTCGGCGCTGGGGGCTCGGGCGGGTCCGGCGGCGGTCTCGACCCCCGCTCCATCCTGGGCGGACTCGGTGGTCCGCTGGGCGGCGGCCGTCGCTGATCACCTTGCGGCGGGACGTGCTGCGCGCTCGATGGCGCGACGTGACCGAACTCGCTTTGGTGATCGGTCGGGCCCCGGGCTAGACTGGCCAGTCGTTGTGCTGTGTTCCGACGTCCCGCGACTCTCAGCGCGCCCACTCGCACCGAGATCGCATGGCCGGGATGTCAATCCTGGAACTTCCCGCGCACAACGCTGACTCATCGGGCGCCGCTTCTAGCCCGACGACACCGAACACGAAAAGGTTACGAACCGTGCGTACGTACACCCCAAAGCCCGGCGACGTCCAGCGTGACTGGTACGTCATCGACGCGACCGACGTCGTCCTGGGCCGTCTGGCGACTCACGTCGCCACGCTCCTGCGCGGGAAGCACAAGCCGACCTTCGCCCCTCACGTCGACGGCGGTGACTTCGTCATCGTCATCAACGCCGACAAGGTTGCCCTGACCGGCAACAAGCGGACGACGAAGCTGGCCTACCGCCACTCCGGCTACCCGGGCGGTCTGCGCTCCGTGGCCTACGGCGAGCTCCTCGAGAAGAACCCCGAGCGGGCCGTCGAGAAGGCCGTCCGCGGCATGCTGCCGAAGAACTCCCTCGGCCGTCAGCAGCTCGGCAAGCTGAAGGTCTACCGCGGCGCGGAGCACCCGCACGCGGCCCAGCAGCCCCAGCCGTTCGAGATCACCCAGGTTTCGCAGCAGGCCTGAGCCGCTGCGTAACGATACGAAGGATTCTGAAGTGGCAGAGACCACCGTCGACACCGAGCTGGACGAGACCACGCCCAGCACCTACACGACCGAGACCGAGGCGCCCGTCGCGAACCGCGGTCAGTCCATCACGGCTCCGGGCCAGGCCCTGGGCCGCCGCAAGGAGGCCGTGGCGCGCGTGCGCCTCGTCCCCGGCACCGGCCAGTGGAAGATCAACGGCCGCACCCTCGAGGACTACTTCCCGAACAAGGTGCACCAGCAGCTGGTGAACTCGCCGCTGAAGCTGGTCGAGGTCGAGGGTCGCTTCGACGTCGTCGCCCGCATCACGGGTGGCGGCTCGTCCGGCCAGGCCGGCGCCCTGCGCCTGGGCATCGCCCGCGCGCTCAACGAGATCGACCGCGAGTCGAACCGCGCGGCCCTGAAGAAGGCCGGCTTCCTGACCCGCGACCCCCGCGCCGTCGAGCGTAAGAAGGCCGGTCTCAAGAAGGCCCGCAAGGCTCCGCAGTACTCGAAGCGCTGATCGTCACGATCGCCGCTTTACGCGCGGCCCCGCCGGACATCGTCCGGCGGGGCCGTCGCCGTCTCACCGGCGCTGCGCGACGCCCCCGCGACCGCGGGCCGCGCGCCGCGGGTGTCTACCATCGTCAGGTCTGCCCGAGGAGGAAAAATCACATGGCTCGTCTGTTCGGCACCGACGGAGTGCGGGGCCTCGCCAACCGCGACGTGACCGCGGAGCTCGCACTGGCGCTCGGGAGCGCGGCGGCGCACGAGCTCGCTTCGACCCCGCAGGCGCCCGGCCACCGCTCCCGCGCCGTGCTGGGCCGCGACCCGCGCGCATCGGGCGAGTTCCTCGGCGCCGGCGTCACGGCGGGCCTCGCGAGCGCGGGCGTCGACGTCATCGACCTGGGCGTGCTGCCGACGCCGGCGCTGGCGTACCTGGTCAGTGAGCTCGACTGCGACCTCGGCGTCATGATCTCCGCGTCGCACAACCCGATGCCGGACAACGGCATCAAGTTCTTCCAGCGTGGCGGCCTCAAGCTCGACGACGCCGTCGAGGACCGCATCGAGGCCTGGATCCAGGAGACGTGGGAGCTGCCCACGGGCGCGTCGGTCGGGCGCGTGCGCGTCGACAACGGCAGCGCCGTGGACCGCTACGTCGAGCACCTGGTCGCGAGCATCGGCACGACGGCGGACCACCGCCCCCTCGAGGGCCTGCGCATCGCCGTCGACGCCGCGAACGGCGCCGCGAGCGTCGTCGGGCCGGAGGCGCTGCGCCAGGCCGGCGCCGACGTCGTCGTGATGAACGCGAGCCCCGACGGGCGCAACATCAACGAGAAGGCCGGGTCCACGCACCCCGAGCAGCTCCAGGCCGTCGTCGTCGCGGCGGAGGCGGACTTCGGCGTCGCGTTCGACGGCGACGCCGACCGCTGCCTCGCCGTGGACCACGGCGGCGTGCTCGTCGACGGCGACCAGATCCTCGGCATCCTCGCGCGGTCGATGAAGGCCGAGCAACGGCTGCCCAACGACACGCTCGTCGTGACGGTCATGAGCAACCTGGGCCTGCTGCTGGCCATGAAGGAGTCCGGGATCACGACCGTGCAGACGGGCGTCGGCGACCGGTACGTGCTCGAGGAGATGCGCGCCCACGGGCACGGCCTGGGCGGCGAGCAGTCGGGGCACATCATCCTCGCGGAGCACGCGACCACGGGCGACGGCGTGCTGACGTCGCTGCACCTGGCGGCCGAGGTGAAGCGCTCCGGCAAGCGTCTCGCCGACCTCGCGGCCGAGATCCGGCGGCTGCCGCAGACCTTGGTCAACGTCAAGGGCGTCGACAAGGCGCGGGCGAGCAGCGACCAGGGCGTGCTGGCCGCCGTCGCGGCCGCCGAGGCGCTGCTGGGTGAGACCGGGCGCGTGCTGCTGCGCTCGTCCGGCACGGAGCCGCTCGTGCGCGTGATGGTCGAGGCCGCGACGCAGCAGCAGGCCGACGGCGTGGCCGACTCGCTCGCCGCCGTCGTCCGCGAGCGGCTGGCGCTGTGAGCGCGGCGGCCTCGGGATTCGCCGGACCGGTCGACGGCGAGCTGCGCTCCGCGGTCGCGGATCTGCTCGCCGCCGTCGGCCCGAACGGCGTGCTGCCGATCGTGCAGGCCGGCGACCCTGTGCTGCGGAAGCCTGCCGTGCCGTACACGGGTCAGCTCGGCGACCTGCTGGTGCCGCTCGTCGAGGTCATGCGCCGCACGATGCACGCCGCACCCGGCGTCGGGCTCGCGGCGCCGCAGATCGGCATCGGGCTGGCGCTCGCCGTCGCCGAGGACCGCGGAGCGGAGGACGACCCGCGCGAGCGCACACCCCTGCCGTTCCGCGTGCTGGTGAACCCCGTGTACGAGGCGCTGGAGGAGGCCGACGGCAGCCCCGCCCGGCGCACGCCGTTCTTCGAGGGCTGCCTGTCGATCGAGGGCTGGCACGCGCTCGTCGCCCGGCATCACCGCGTGCGCCTGACGGCCCAGGACGAGACGGGCGCGCCCGTCGACGAGGTGCTCACCGGATGGCCCGCCCGGATCATCCAGCACGAGACCGACCACCTGCGCGGCGAGCTCTACCTCGACCACGCCGTCCCGCGCTCGATCACGAGCAACATCAACCTCGTCAAGATCTGGGGCGGCGCGCCCGACCCTGCCCCCGTCGCGGCGGCGCTCGGGTTCGAGGTGCCCTGAGTCCCTCCGGTGAAGTCCGGGTGAAAGTTCCCCGAGTCAGGGTCGGACCAGGGGATATCCCGACGCCAGGCGCCAGGTCGGCCGCCTACGCTTGTGCCGGGCGCCGCTCGGGGGCCCGGGGCACCCGACGACGAGAGGACCTCACCGCGTGGACGTGGCGACGATCCTGGACCAGCTCCAGGGCTGGATCCTCGCCCTGTCCGGTGCCGCCTGGGTCTACCCCGCGATGTTCGGGCTCGCCCTGGTCGACGGGTTCTTCCCGCCGCTGCCGAGCGAGTCGGTCGTCATCACGCTCGCGGTCGCGTCGCGAGCGACGGGCTCACCGTGGCTGGTCGGCATCCTCGTCGCCGCGGTGCTCGGCGCCTGGTGCGGTGACCAGGTCGCGTACCAGATCGGCCGGTCGGTCGGCACCGAGCGCATCGCCATCCTGCGCACCAAGCGGGGCAGGTCCACGGTCGTGTGGGCGCGGCGTGCGCTCGCCCGCCGCGGGGCGTCGTTCATCATCGCTGCCCGGTACGTGCCCATCGGGCGCGTCGCGGTGAACATGACCGCGGGAGCCGTCGGGTACCCCCGGCGGGCGTTCATGGGCTACTCAGCGATCGCGGCCGTCGTCTGGGGCCTCTACTCGCTGGCCGTGGGCCTCACGGCGGGCGCCTGGCTGGAGGACGTGCCGCTGCTGGCCATGGCCGTCGGGATCGTCGCAGGCTCGCTGGTCGGCCTCCTCCTGGACCGGGTCGTGCGCGTCGTGCTGCAGCACCGCGGCGAGCCGGTGGAGGAGCCAGCCGACGACGAGGCGCCGCTCGAGCCCGCCGGCGACGTCGCGGCCTGAGCGCCGTCAGAGCTTGCGGAGCCGCACCCGCTGGACCGAGTGGTCGGCACCCTTGGTGAGCACCAGCGTGGCCCGGCCGCGCGTGGGCAGGATGTTCTGCTCCAGGTTCGGGGCGTTGATGGCCTCCCAGATGGACAACGCCCGCTCGGTCGCCTGCTCGTCCGTGAGCTCGGCGTACCGGCGGAAGTAGCTCTCGGGCCGGGAGAACGCCGTCTGGCGCAGGTTCAGGAACCTGTCCACGTACCACTGGCGGATGTTGCGCGTGCGGGCGTCGACGAAGATCGAGAAGTCGAAGAAGTCGCTCACCGCGACGGTCGAGTCCGCCGCCGCGCCGGGCCGGGCGGGCTGCAGCACGTTGAGGCCCTCGACGATGAGCACGTCGGGGCGGTGCACCACGACCTCCTCGCCCGGCACGATGTCGTAGGTGACGTGCGAGTAGACGGGCGCGCGCACCTCCTCCTGGCCCGCCTTGACGCGGGAGACGAACCGCACCAGGGCCCGGCGGTCGTACGACTCGGGGAAGCCCTTGCGCTCCATGAGGCCGCGGCGCTGCAGCTCGGCGTTGGGGTAGAGGAACCCGTCCGTGGTCACGAGCTCGACGTGCGGGGTCTCGGGCCAGCGGGCCATCATCTCGCGCAGGATGCGCGCCACCGTCGACTTGCCCACCGCGACCGAGCCCGCCACGCCGATGACGTACGGCGTGCGGGGGCCGCCCTCGCGGAGGAACGTCGACGTCGCCTGGTGCAGGCCGGCGGTGGCCGTCACGTACAAGTTGAGCAGGCGCGAGAGCGGGCGGTAGACGGCGTCGACCTCCGCGAGGTCGATCGGGTCGCCGAGGCCACGCAGACGCTGCACGTCCGCGTCGGTCAGGGGCAGCGGCGTCGACTCCGAGAGGCGGCTCCACGCGGCGCGGTCGAGGTCCACGTACGGCGACGTCGGTGCGCGGCCGGCGAGCGGGAGGTCGGCGAGCATCGGCTCGATCGAGGGGAGGGCGCCGTCCTCGGCGCCTTCGGGCAGGGCAACCACGTCACCGATTGTGCCGCACGCGGTACCCCGTCTCGTCACGCGGGGCGGTGGCACGATCACGCGGCGGCCGGCACCGCGACGTCCGTCAGCCGGTCCGTGAGCGCGAGCGCGTCGTGCGGCGCGTGCGCGTCCCCGTCGTTGTCGAGGTAGACGACGACGTCGTGGCCGTCGTCGTGCCACGCGCGGACCCGGCGAGCCCACTCGTCAAGGGTGCGCGGAGCGTAGCCGCTGGCGTACAGGCGGGTGCGGCCATGGAGCCGCACGTAGACCAGGTCGGCCGTGACGTGATCGAGCAGCGGCCACTGCCCCGCGCCCTCGGAGACCGCGAGCGCCACGCCGTGCTCGCGCAGCAGGCGCAGCGCGGCCGGATCCTCGAACGAGCGGTGCCGGGCCTCCAGGGCGTGAAGGAGGGGGCGGTCGGCGTCGACGTCGGTCCACGGGTCGGTCTTCAGCTTGTCGTCGTGCTCGCGCGCCAGGCGTGCGGCGGCACCGGTGGAGCGCGGCAGGAGGTCCAGGAACTCCTCGAGCACGCCCAGGTCGCAGCGCTGGCGCTCCGGAAGCTGCCACAGCACCGGGCCGAGCCGGTCGCCGAGCGCCAGCACGCCGCTCGCGAAGAAGTTGGCGAGCGGGGTGCGCACGCCGCGCAACCGCTTCATGTGCGTGACGAACCGCCCGCCCTTGACCGCGAACACGAAGCCGGGCGGGGTGGCGTCACGCCACGCGAGGTACGACGCCGGCCGCTGGAGCGAGTAGAAGGAGCCGTCGAGCTCGACCGTGGGGAAGCAGGCGGCGACGTGCTCGAGCTCCCGGCGCTGCGGCAGGCCGCGCGGGTAGAAGCGCCCGCGCCAGTGGGCGTAGCGCCAGCCGGAGACCCCGATGCGCACCGACCCCATACGGACGACGTTAAGCGCGGAACGAGCCGCACACCCTCCGCCGGACTGGGCCGCGCTCGCCCGTCAGTAGACTCCTCGGCATGTGTGGAATCGTCGGATACACCGGTCTGGGCCTCCTCGAAGGCACGTCGGGCGGCACGCCCGTGCCCTCGGGCCACCCCCTGGAGGTCACGCTCGAAGGCCTCCGGCGCCTGGAGTACCGGGGCTACGACTCGGCCGGCGTGGCGCTCGCGGGCCCCGGGCAGGACCGCATCGCGTTCGCCAAGAAGTCGGGGAAGCTGAACAACCTCGTGGGCGCGATCGCCGAGCACCCGATGCCGGACGCCACCGCCGCCATCGGCCACACGCGCTGGGCGACGCACGGGGGGCCCACCGACGTCAACGCCCACCCGCACCTCGCCGACGACGGCCGGCTCGCCGTCATCCACAACGGCATCATCGAGAACTTCGCCCACCTCAAGGCCGAGCTGCTGGCCGACAACGTGTACTTCCACAGCGAGACCGACACCGAGGTCGCCGCGCAGCTGCTCGCCCGTGAGTACGTGAAGTCCCGCGACCTCACCGCGGCCATGGCCGCGACCGCCCGCCGCCTCGAGGGCACCTTCACCCTGCTGGCCGTGCACGCCGACGACCCGCTGACCGTCGTCGGCGCCCGGCACGACTCGCCGCTCGTCGTCGGGCTCGGCGAGGGGGAGAACTTCCTCGGCTCCGACGTCGCCGCGTTCATCGCGTTCACCAAGGAGGCGCTGGAGCTCGGGCAGGACCAGATCGTCACGATCACCCCGACGTCGGTCGAGGTGAGCGACTTCGAGGGCCGCCCGGCCGAGGCCAAGCGCTTCACGGTCGACTGGGACGCGGGCGCCGCCGAGAAGAGCGGTTTCGACTCGTTCATGGACAAGGAGATCCACGACCAGCCGCATGCGGTCGCGGACACCCTCCTGGGCCGCACCGACCTGGACGGCCGGCTCGTGCTCGACGAGATCCGCATCGACGAGTCCGTGCTGCGGTCGGTCGACAAGATCATCGTCATCGCCTGCGGCACGGCCGCCTACGCCGGGCACGTCGCCAAGTACGCCATCGAGCACTGGTGCCGCATCCCCGTCGAGGTCGAGCTGGCGCACGAGTTCCGCTACCGCGACCCGATCGTCAACGAGAAGACGCTGGTCGTCGCCGTCTCGCAGTCCGGCGAGACCATGGACACCCTCATGGCCGTCCGGCACGCGCGCGAGCAGGGCGCCAAGGTGCTGTCGATCGTCAACACGCAGGGCTCGACCATCCCGCGCGAGTCCGACGCCGTGCTCTACACGCACGCCGGCCCGGAGATCGCCGTCGCATCCACGAAGGCGTTCCTGTCGCAGATCACCGCCGCCTACCTGCTGGGCCTCTACCTGGCGCAGCTGCGCGGCAACAAGTTCCCCGACGAGATCGCGGCGCTGCTCGGCGAGCTGCGCGACCTGCCCGCCAAGGTGCAGACCGTCATCGAGCGCGGCGAGTACGTCAAGGCCACCGCGCGCTCGATGAAGGACGCGACGTCGGTGCTCTTCCTCGGCCGCCACGTGGGCTACCCCGTGGCGCTCGAGGGCGCGCTCAAGCTCAAGGAGCTCGCGTACATCCACGCCGAGGGCTTCGCGGCCGGCGAGCTCAAGCACGGCCCGATCGCGCTCATCGACGAGGGCCAGCCGGTGTTCGTCGTCGTGCCGTCGCCGCGGTCGCGCAACGGGCTGCACTCGAAGGTCGTCTCCAACATCCAGGAGATCCGCGCGCGGGGGGCGCGCACGCTCGTGATCGCCGAGGACGGCGACGACGAGGTGCGCCGGTACGCCGACGAGATCTTCTGGATCCCGGCGACGCCGACGCTCCTGCAGCCGCTGCTCGCCGTGGTGCCGCTGCAGATCTTCGCGATGGCGCTCGCGACGGCGAAGGGGCTCGACGTCGACCAGCCGCGCAACCTGGCGAAGTCCGTCACGGTGGAGTGAGCCGCGCCTGCCGCCGGTCGCACCGGCCTAGTGTGACCGCATGATCATCGGCGTGGGGATCGACGTCGTCGACGTCGCGCGGTTCATCGCGACGCTCGAGCGCACGCCGCGGCTGCGCGAGAAGCTCTTCACGCCGGAGGAGCGGGATCTGCCCGCCAACTCCTTGGCCGCGCGGTTCGCGGCCAAGGAGGCGATCGCCAAGGCGCTCGGCGCGCCGGGTGACCTGCAGTGGCACGACGCGACCATCCACCGCACGGTGGGTGGCCCGGCCGAGGTGGAGCTGCGCGGCACGGTCCTCGCACGCGCCGAGGCGCTGGGCGTGCGCGCGTGGCACGTGTCGATCTCCCACGATGCCGGGATCGCGTCTGCGATGGTGGTCGCCGAGGGTTGAGCCCGGTGGTTCACCCCGGACCGGGCGCGGCAGGGCGGCGGCCGCGAGAGCCCTGGCACTTCGAGTACCGGGGCTGACGGCCGCCGCCCGCGGACGTCAGCCCTGCAGCTGCGGGACGACCTCGCGCGCGAAGGTGGCGATCTGGTCGCGGTCCTCCGCCGCGTTGGGGAAGTAGCTGATCTGGTAGCCCAGGCCGGCCTGCTTCCACTCCAGCAGCGTCTCCACGATCTGCTCAGCCGTGCCGCGCAGCGGCGTGCTCCGCCAGCCCTCGAGCTCGGCGTCGGCCTTCTCGGGGGTGTGCTTGCGGTACACCGACTCGAGCCAGGCCTCCTTGTCCGCGATCTCCTTCTCGGTGCCGATGAGCACGTTGAAGTTGCCCGAGCGGGTGATGTCGGAGAACTCGCGACCCACCGCCTGGCAGTGGTCGCGGAGCACGTTCGACTTGTGCGTGAACGTCGCGAGGTCGCCCGCGAAGTTCGTGTACTGCGCGTACTTGGCCGCGGTCAGCAGCGTCTTCTTCTCACCGCCACCGGCGATCCACAGCGGGATCGACGGCTTGTCGTCGCCATCGACGTGCACGGTCTGCAGCGGCTGGGGGTAGCACAGGGCGCCGTCGACCTGGTAGCGCTTGCCCTCGAACGTGCCCGAGGAGCCGTTGCGCCACATGTTCGCCATGATCTGCACGCCCTCGTCGAGGGCGAGGAGGCGCTCGCCCGCGCTCGGGAACCCGTAGCCGTAGGCACGCCACTCGTGCTCGTACCAGCCGGCGCCGATGCCCATCTCGGTGCGACCGCCCGAGATCGCGTCGACGGTGGCCGCGACCTTCGCCAGGTAGGTGGGCTCGCGGTAGGCCATGCACGTGCACATCTGGCCGAGGCGCACGCGGTCCGACGCCGCCGCGAACGCGGCCATGAGCGTCCACGCCTCGTGGGTCGCCTGTTCGGTGGGGGCCGGCACGGTGTGGAAGTGGTCGTAGACCCAGACCGAGTCGAACGCGAAGCTGCCGTCCGGGGTGGTCGCCGTGTCGGCGTGCTGGAGGAGGGAGCGCATGGTCTCCCAGTGGTTCTCGGGCGCCACCTCGGTGAGGTCGTGACGCCAGCCCTGCGGGATGAAGTAGCCGAATCGCATGGCGACAAGGTACCGGGGCCCTCGAAACGATGCGAGATCCCGGCGCTGCCGATCTGCGGCCCCCATGATGAGGGCATGATCGAGGCCTGGACCGCCGACGACGTGCGCGCCGCCGAGGAGCCCCTGCTCGCCGCCGGGGTCCCGCTGATGGAGCGGGCGGCGTTCGCGCTGGCCACCGTGGTGCGCCGCGACCTCGCCCGGCGGCGGGCCGTCGCGGGGCCGGACGGCGAGCTGAGCGACGGATCGGTGCGCGGCGCGCGGGTCGCGCTGCTGGTGGGCTCCGGCAACAACGGCGGTGACGCGCTGCACGCGGGGGCGTTCCTCGCCCGGCGTGGGCTCGCGGTGACGGCGTACCTGGCGTCGTCGCGCGTGCACGAAGGCGGTCTGAGGGCGTTGCACGCCGCCGGCGGGCGGGCGGTCGGGGTCGAGGGAGCGCTCGAGGGCGGCGCCGCGGCCGCAGCCCCGCACCGGCAGGCGCAGGGCGTGGCGACCTCCGTCGCCGCCGCTGCCGAGGCGGCCCGCGCCGACGTCGTCGTCGACGGTCTGCTCGGGATCGGCGCGCGGGGCGCGCTGCGGGGGACCGGTGCCGAGCTGGTGCGCGCCCTGCTCGAGACGCTGCCCGCTCCCGGCGACCCGAGCCGTCCGTGGGTCGTCGCGGTCGACGTGCCGTCGGGCATCGGGACCGACGACGGGTCGGCCCCAGCGCCCGTGCTCCCCGCGGACCGCACCGTCACGTTCGGCGGCGCGAAGCCCGGGCTGCTGCTGCCGCCGGCGACCTACCTGGCCGGGTCGGGCGCCGTCGTCGACATCGGGCTCGAGCTTCCCCCCGCGACCTCGCCGGCGCGCCGCCCCGCCGTCGTGCGCCTCGAGGACGCCGACGTCGCCGCCGCGTGGCCCGTGCCCGGGCCCCGCGACCACAAGTACACGCGGGGCGTCGTGGGCGTCGTCGCCGGGACCACGACCTACCCCGGGGCGGCGGTCCTCACCACGTCCGCGGCGGTCGAAGCCGGCGCCGGCATGGTGCGCTTCCGGGGCCCCGACGCCGTCGGGCGGGCCGTGGTTGCGGCGCGGCCCGAGGTGGTCACCGCCGAGGGCCGGGTCCAGGCCTGGGTGCTGGGCCCGGGCCTGCCGGCGAGCGGCGACGACGACCGGCAGCGCGACCGGGCGCGCGCGGCGTTAGCGGCAGCTTCGGGCCGGCTCGCGGGTGCGCAGAACCCCGTCCCCGCGGTCGTCGACGCCGGGGCGCTGGGGCTGCTTGACCACGAGTACCCGGCGTGGGTGGTCATCACCCCGCACGCCGGCGAGCTCGCCGCGCTTCTTGCGGCCCGGGGCGACGACGTCGACCGCGGCCGGGTCGAGTCCGAGCCGCTCCGGTGGGCGCGCCGCGCGCACGAGCTCACCGGCGCGACGGTGCTGCTCAAGGGTGGGGCGACCGTCGTCGTCGGACCCGGCGGCGCCTGCTCGCAGGCGGACGCACCCGGGTGGCTCGCGACCGCCGGCGCGGGCGACGTGCTCGCCGGGCTGCTCGGCGCGATGCTCGCAGCCCGCGCGGAGGAGGTCGTGGCCCACCCGGAGCGGGCGGCCGAGGTGGCCGCGGCGGCCGCGCTCGTCCACGGCCGCGCGGCGGAGCGCGCGAACCCGGGCGGCCCGGTCTCGGCGCTCGCGGTGGCGAGCGCGCTGCCCGCGACGATCGCGGCCCTGCTGGCCCAGCGCTGACTGCCGCGAGGACGCCTGTGGGTGCAGGTCCCGGAGAACCTGCACCCACGAGCGTCGTGCGGGCCCGGCGTCAGGCCGGGATGGGCGTCGCCGCCTCGGCCGGGGCGCCCGTGTGGCCCGATGCGCCCACCGACGCCGCGCGGCGGCGGAAGAGCAGCGCCGTCACCACGGCACCCGCGGCAAAGATCAGCGCAGAGCTGCCAAACGCCGTCGTGAAGCTCTCGATCGCGGCTTGGTTCGCCACCGCCGGGGACGGCGGGTTGGAGGTTGCGTTGGCGGCGATGAACGCGGTGGCCGCCGACGCCGCGATCGTGTTGAGCACGGCCGTGCCGACGGCGCCACCTACCTGCTGGCTCGTCGCCACGACGGCGGACCCGACGCCCGCATGGTCGCGGTCGATGCCGAGCGTGGCCGTCTGGATGGCCGCGGGCATCGCCGTGCCCATACCGGCGCCCATGATCATGAGGCCGGGCAGCACGTCGGTCGAGAACGACGAGCCGACGTCGATCTGCGTCAGCAGCGCGAGGCCGGCGCCGGCGAGGCCGAGCCCGATCGGGACCATCACCTTGGGCCCGAACCGCGGGAGGAAGATGTTGGTGCACAGCTGTGCGCACGTGGCGAGCACGAGGATCTGCGGGAGGAACGCCAGGCCGGTCTCCCACGGGCTGTAGCCCAGCTGCGTCTGCATGTAGAACGTGCCGAACAGGAACGCGCCGAACATGCCGGCGCCGGCGACGAGGATCGCCAGGAACGCGGCGCCCCGGTTGCGCTCGAGGACGACGCTCAAGGGCAGGAGGGCGTCGCCCCCTGCCCGGCGCTGGCGCACCACGAACGCGACCAGCAGCACGGCCGAGGCCGCGAGGGGGCCCCACGTCCACGGCGAGTCCCAGCCCTTCGGCTCGGCGCGCGAGAACCCGTAGACCATCGCGAACAGCCCGGCGCCGCCGAGCACCGCGCCGACGACGTCGAGCCGCTGCGGGCGCCCGCGTGAGGCGTGCAGGAAGGCCAGCGCGCCACACACGGCGAGCGCGGCGAAGAAGAGGTTGATGTACATCGTCCAGCGCCAGTTCAGCTGCTCGGTGAGGAACCCTCCGAGCAGCAGGCCGATGGCGCCGCCGGCGCCGGCCAGGCCGCCGAAGACGCCGAAGGCGCGCGAGCGTTCCTTCGGGTCGGTGAACGTGGTGGTGAGCACGGACAGGGCCGAGGGCGCGAGCACCGCGCCGAACGCGCCCTGCAGCGCGCGGGCGCCGACGAGCATCCCGAACGTCTGCGACGCGCCGCCGAGCGCGGAGGCTCCGGCAAATCCCACCAGTCCGATGAGGAAGGTGGTGCGCCGGCCGACGAGGTCGGACAGGCGGCCGCCGAGCAGCAGCAGCGACCCGAACGCCAGCGCGTAGGCGGTGACGATCCACTGGCGGTCGTTGTCGGAGAAGCCCAGCTCGGCCTGGGCGGACGGCATGGCGATGTTCACGACGGTGACGTCGAGCACCACCATGAGCTGGGCCAAGGACACCGTGGCGAGAATCCACCAGCGGCGGCGGCCGTGCGCGGGCGGTGCGACGACGCCGTCGGGCGCGACGGGGGAGGGGACGGTCATGGGGGCTCCTGCGAAGACGGGCGGCGTCGTGGCGGCACCGCTGAGCGCCACCGTAAGCACGGTGCAGCCGATTGCGGAACCCTTTAGTCTCGTTATTGAGAGAAGTGATCGCTCAGGGCAGAATGGCCGACGACGGCGAGCACCGGCGGGCAAGGAGGCCACGATGGTGGACGCGCACTTGGAGACCCCACGCAAGGCGCACACGGTTCGGCGCGCGGGGCGCCCGCGCGACCTGAGCCGCGATGCCGACATCCTCGACGCCGCGCGCGCCGAGCTCGCCGAGCGCGGGTACGAGCGCATGACGATGGCCGGCGTGGCCGCACGGGCGGGCGCCGGCAAGGCGACCGTCTACCGGCGCTGGCCATCCAAGGCGGAGCTCGTCATCGACACCATCGTCTGCACCGCGCAGGGCGCGCTCTGCCTGGAGGACGTGCCCGACACCGGCTCCCTGCGCGGCGACCTCGCCGCGCTGCGCGCCCTCAAGCACCGCGACGAGGGCGTCTGGGGGGCGCTTGCCGGTATCGCGGCCGAGCTCCAGCACTCGCCCGAGCTGGCAGCCGTCGCCGAGGAGCGCCTGGTACGCCCGCGTGTGGCGGTCGTCCGGGGGCTGCTCGAGCGGGCCGCGGCGCGCGGCGAGCTCGCGCCGGGGCTCAACCTCGATCTCATCGCGATGGTGCCGACGGCGATGCTCGCGTACCGGCTGGTCATGCGCGGCGAGGGGCTGGACGCCGCGTTCCTCCGGTCGCTGACCGACGACGTCCTGCTGCCGCTGGCCACCGGCCGGGCGGGCGGGTGACCGCTCAGCGGGGCAGGTGCGTCTCGATCTCGCCGACGATCGACGGGTCGTCCGGCACCGTCCGCGGCTCGAAGCGCCGTACGTCGCCGCCCGGGAGCACGAGGAACTTCTCGAAGTTCCACCGGATGCGCCCGTCGTGGCCCCCGGGGTCGGCGGTCTTCTTGAGCTCCTCGTAGAGCGGGGCGGTACGGCGCCCGTTGACGCGGATCCGGTCCATGACCGGGAACGTCACGCCGTACGTCGTCGAACAGAACTCGGAGATCGCCTCGTTCGAGCCGAGCTCCTGGAGGAACTGGTTCGACGGGAAGCCGACGACCGTGAAACCGCGCTCGGCGTACGTCTTCTGGAGCTGCTCCAGCGCCGTGTACTGCGGCGTGAGCCCGCACCGCGAGGCCACGTTGACCACGAGGGCGAGGTGGTCGCGGTGCCCGCCGAGGACGTGCGTCAGTGACGTCGTCGACCCGTCCATGCGCTGGAACGGGATGTCGTAGATGTCTGCCCTCATGGACCCCATCCTGCACCTGCGATGGGACCATGGGGCCGTGCCCTTCCACCCGCTCCCCGTGCGCGACGGGCTCAACCCCACTCGGCTCGTGCTCCCGCACGACGCCGCTTCGGTGGAGCGGTGGGGCACCGCGCTCGAGTACCTCCTCGACCGCTTCCCGGCCGACGCCGAGCGGCTGCGCGCCAAGGTCACCGCCCGGGAGGTCGTCACGGGCCGCGGCACCCCGGTGGACGCTGCGACGCCGTACGAGCCGCGCGGCTTCCTGTTCCTCTACCGTGATCCGCCCGCAGACGAGCCGCCCGCGCCCGCGCTGGCGGAGCTGGCCGTGCTGCACCGCGACGAGAACCTGCTCGTGGTCGACAAGCCGCACCTGGTGGCGACGATGCCGCGCGGGCGGTGGGTCACGCAGACGGTGCTGGTCCACCTGCGCCGGGAGCTGGACCTGCCCGAGCTGGCACCTGCCCACCGCCTCGACCGCCCGACGGCCGGCGTGCTGGTGCTGACCGTGCGGGCGTCGGTGCGCGGCGCCTACCAGGACCTGTTCCAGGAGCGCCGGGTGCGCAAGGTCTACGAGGCCGTGGCGCCGCTGCCGGGCTACGGGCTCGGGCTGCCGACGACGGTCCGGTCCCGGATCGTCAAGCACCGGGGGATCGCCGCGGCCCAGGAGGAGCCGGGCGAGCCCAACGCCGAGTCCGTCGTCGACCTCGTCGCACGCGACGAGGAGCGCGGGCTCGGCCTGTACCGCCTCGAGCCGCACACCGGCAAGACGCACCAGCTGCGCCTGCACCTGGCGAGCCTGGGACTGCCGATCCTCCACGACCCGTTCTGGCCCGTGCTGCTTCCCGATGGCGACGAGGACCCCGCCAGGCCGCTCCAGCTCCTGTCCCGGTCGCTGACGTTCACCGACCCCTTCACGCACCAGGACAGGACCTTCGTCTCCCGCCGCATCCTCGCCGAATGGCGGGTGGCGCCGAAGGGCGGGTGAGAGGATGACCGGCGTGACGCCCTTCCCGGCCGACTACCCGGCCCACGCCGTCGTCGACCTCGAGGCCGTGCGCGACAACGTGCGCGCCCTGCGCGCCCACGCACCCGGCGCCGCCCTCATGGCCGTGGTCAAGGCAGACGCCTACGGGCACGGCCTCGTCCCCTCGGCGTGGGCGGCGCTCGCCGGCGGGGCCACGTGGCTCGGCGTCGCGCAGGCCTCCGAGGCGCTCGCGCTGCGCGCCGCGGGCATCGGTCCCGACGACGCCCGCATCCTGACCTGGCTGCACGCGCCCGGCGTGGAGTTCGAGGCGCTGCTCGCGGCCGACGTCGACGTCTCGGTCGCGGCGCCCTGGGCGCTCGACGGCGTCGCCGCGGCCGCCCGCGCCACGGGCCGCACGGCCCGCGTCCACCTCAAGGTCGACACCGGGCTGGGCCGCAACGGCATCATGCCCGCCGACCTGCCCGACGCCGTCGCCGCGGCCGCCGCGCTGCAGGCCGAGGGGTCGGTGCGCGTCGTCGGCGTCTGGACCCACCTCGCGTACGCCGACGAGCCCGGGCACCCCACCATCGCCGCCCAGCGCGTGGTGCTCGACGACGCGGTGCGGACCGTCGAGGCGGCAGGGCTCAAGGTCGAGGTGCGGCACGCCGCGAACTCGGCCGCGACCCTCACCGCCCCGGCGCTCCACTACGACCTCGTACGGCCGGGCATCGCGGTCTACGGCCTGTCGCCCGTGCCGCAGGTCGCGCCGCCGGGCGCGTTCGGCCTGCGCCCGGCGATGACGCTCCAGGCGAGGCTCGCGACCGTCAAGCAGGTGCCCGCCGGGCACGGCGTGTCGTACGCCCACCTCTACACGACGTCGCAGGACACGCAGCTGGGCATCATCCCGCTCGGGTATGCCGACGGGATCCCACGGCACGCGTCCGGCGGCTCCGCGGGCGTCGGCGGCCCGGTCTACGTGGGCGGCCCCGCAACCGCGGGCATCGGTCCCACCGCGGACGGCGACGCCGACGGCGGCCGCGTGCTGCGCATCGCCGGGCGCGTGTGCATGGACCAGGTGGTGCTCGACCTCGGGCCGTACGCCACCGAGCAGGCCGGCGACGTCGTCACGCTCTTCGGCTCGACCGACGGGCTCGCGCACTCCGCCGCCGTCCCGAGCGCGGAGGACTGGGCGCAGGCCGCGGGCACCATCTCCTACGAGATCGTCACCCGGCTGGGCGCCCGCGTGCCGCGCGTCTACGTCGGAGAGCACGTGCTCGGGGCGCGCGCCGAGGCAGCGACGGCCGAGGCTGCGACGGCCGGGGCGTCGCCGGGCGAGAGCATGCGGTGGGTGTGACCGAGGTGCGCGTCGACCTGCCGTCGGCGGAGGCGACGCGAGCGCTGGGGGCGGCGCTCGCGCGCGTGCTGCGCGCCGGCGACCTGCTGATCCTCACCGGTGACCTCGGCGCCGGGAAGACGACGTTCACCCAGGGGCTGGGCACGGCCCTGCACGTGCGGGGGCAGATCGCCTCGCCGACCTTCATCGTCGCGCGCGAGCACGCACCGCTGCCGCGCCCGGACGGGTCGCTCGGGCCGGGCCTCGTGCACGTGGACGCCTACCGGCTCGGCGGCCTCGACGACCTCGACGCGCTCGACCTCGACGCCTCGCTCGACGAGTCCGTGACCGTGGTCGAGTGGGGCCGCGGGCTGGCCGAGACGCTCACCGAGGACCGCCTCGAGATCGAGCTGGTCCGCCCCCGCGGCGGCGCGCTGGACCTCGACCACCCCGAGGCCGGCGTCCGGCACGCGACGCTGCGCGGGGTCGGGGCCCGGTGGGCGGACGTCGACCTGGACGCCGTGGTCGCCGATCAGAGGCCTGCGGATACGTAGGCTGGGACCGTGGCAGTCCTCTCGATCGACACGTCCGCCGCGGTCGCCGTCGCCCTCGTCTCCGACGACGGGGCGCGCCTGGCGGTCCGCACCGTCGACGAGCGCCGGCGGCACGCCGAGCAGCTCGCCCCGATGATCGCCGAGGTGCTCGCCGAGGCGGGTCTCGACCGGAGCGACCTCACCGCCGTCGTCGCCGGGACCGGGCCCGCGCCCTTCACGGGCCTGCGCGTCGGGCTCGTCACCGCGCGCACGCTCGCGCTCGCGCTCGGCGTGCCCGTGCTGGGCGTGCCGAGCGTCGACGCGCTCGCGGTCCAGGCCGTCGCCGACCTGGGCCTCGCGCCGGACGACGAGGTGCTGGTGGCGACCGACGCGCGCCGCCGGGAGGTCTACTGGGCGCGGTACCGGGTGGTCGCCCACGAGGGGCCGCACGGAGTGCCCGTCGTCGAGACGCTCGCCGGCCCTGACGTCGGAAGGGCGGCGGACGTCGCCGCCGCGCTGGGGCCGGAAGGCGCGGACGGGCGCCTCGCCGTCGTCGGCGAGGGCGCCGCGCTGTACCCCGACGCGCTCGTCGCGGATGAGGACGCCCCCGTCCTGCCCGATCCGGTGGTGCTCGCGCGGGTCGCGCTCCAGCGGCGCGCGGCGGGCCATGAGCTGCCGACCGAGCCGCTGTACCTGCGGCGACCGGACGTCCAGGAGCCGGCGCGCGCCGTGCCCGCGACGGCCGCGACCGCCGGGGGCGCGTGATGGGCGCCGTCGAGAGCGCGGGCGCCCCGCGCGCGGACGTCCCCGGCGGGGAGACGCCGCCCGAGGTGCGGCTGCGGAGCCTCAAGCACAGCGACTTCGACCGCGTGCTTGAGCTCGAGCGCGCCCTGTTCGGGGCCGGCGCGTGGACGTACGGGATGCTCGCCGAGGAGCTGGCCGCGTGGGGCCGCTGGTACGTCGTCGCGGAGCCCACGGTGCCTGACGTCGTCGGGCGGGCCGCGGCTGGGCAGCCCTCCGCGGGCCGCCACGCGCCCAGCCGCGTCGTCGGCTACGGGGGGCTGTGGTTCGACGGCGACGTCACGCAGATCATGACCGTCGGCGTCGACCCCGCGTGGCAGCGCCAGGGCGTCGGCCGAGTGCTCATGGACGCCCTGATCCAACGCTCGCGGGACATGCGCGCCGACGCCGTCCTGCTCGAGGTGCGGGTCGACAACGACCCCGCGCTGGCGCTCTACGAGGAGCTCGGTTTCGAGCGCATCGGGCTGCGCAAGCGCTACTACCAGCCCGAGGACAAGGACGCGTACACGATGCGGCTGCTCCTGGGCGCCGAGCCAACCGAAGGTGGGGACGAGCGATGACCGACCCGGCAGACCCGCGCGCCGCAGTGCTGGTGACCGTCGACGAGCTGGCCGCCGACCTCGGCCTGGGCGGCGACGACCCCGCGCCCGGACCCCCGGTGCTGCTCGACGTCCGCTGGGCGCTCGCCGCCGCGGGGCAGGCGTTCGACGGCCGCACCCACTACCTCGCGGGACACCTGCCGGGCGCGGTGTTCGCCGACCTCGAGTCCGAGCTCGCCGCCGAGCCCACACCGGCCGAGGGCCGGCACCCGCTGCCCAGCACCGCCCAGCTCCAGGCGGCCGCCCGGCGCTGGGGCGTGCGGCAGGGCTCGCGCGTCGTCGTCTACGACGCCACGGGCGGGATGTCGGCCGCGCGCGCCTGGTGGCTGCTGCGCTACTTCGGGGTGCGGGACGTCCGCATCCTCGACGGCGGGCTGCCCGCGTGGCAGCGCGCGGGCCATCCGCTCGAGGCCCACGACGTCGAGGCCGCGCCCGGCGACGTCGTCCTCAGGCCAGGGCACCTGCCGATGCTGAGCGCGGACGACGCCGCGGCGCTCGCGGCGGGCGAGGGCGTGCTGCTGGACGCTCGCGCGGGGGAGCGGTACCGCGGCGAGACCGAGCCGCTCGACCCGCGCGCGGGGCACATCCCGGGCGCGCTGTCCGCGCCGACGTCGGACAACCTCGCCGCGGACGGCACGTTCCGCCCGACGGTGGAGCTGCGCGAGCGGTTCGCGGCGCTCGGGGTGGATCCCGGCGCGGGAGAGGTGGGCGTCTACTGCGGCAGCGGCGTGACGGCGGCGCACGAGGCCGCGGCGCTGGCCGCGACCGGCATCGAGGCGTCCCTGTATCCCGGGTCCTGGAGCCAGTGGTCGAACGACCCGACCCGTCCGGTCGCGACCGGCCCCACGGCTCGATAGCTGCTTCGGAGAGAAGCCCGACGGCGAGGGGAGAGGGATCACCACCTCGCCGTCGGGCTTCTCTTCCCCGCGAGCGGGCCGGGTGAGTCAGAGGGTGTGCGCGACGTCAGTGAGCTCGAAGCGCGGCAGGCGCGGGTGCGACGCGCCCTCGCCCTCCGCGTGACCGACGCCGACCACGAGGAACGACTTGTAGCCCTTGTCGGCGAAGAGCTCGGCGTCGACGGCGTCGTAGTCGGCGGCGTGCATCGGGCCGGCCGCGAGGCCGGCGGCGCGCAGGCCGACGATGAGGTAGCCGGTCTGGAGCAGCGCGTTGGTGCGGGCCATGCCGTCGCGCATCTCGTGGGCCGGGGCGAGCTGCTCCTTGATGCCGGGGTAGACCGGGTACAGGGCGTCCATGTGCTCGTGGAAGTTGGGGTCGTAGGCGAGCACGAGGGTGGCGGGCGCAGCGTCGACCTTGGCCTTGTTGCCGTCGGGCATGAGCTCCACGAGGCGGGCCTTCGCCTCCGGGGTGCGGACCACGGCGAAGCGCAGCGGGAGCGAGTTCATCGCGGTGGGGCCGAACTTGGCAAGGCTCCACGCGGCCTCGATCTCGTCGTCGGTCACCTCGGCGTCGGTCCACTGCCGGGTGGTGCGCGCGGTGCGGAACAGCAGGTCCGCGGTGGGCTCGTCGATGGCGAGGTCAGCGGTGGTGCTCAGGGTCTCGGTCATGCCAGTCCTGAACACGGCCCGTCGGCGAACTCATCCAACTTTCAATCGTGACGTACAGCACAGCGGTCGCCCGGGGCGGCGACCTGCGGCGACGGGTCGGCTCCGCGCGGGGGCGGGATGGGAGGATGAGCGGCATGGCATCCGGCGACCCCCTCGTGCTCGGGATCGAGACGTCCTGCGACGAGACGGGAGTCGCCCTGGTGCGCGGGGACGAGCTGCTCGTCGACGCCACCGCGAGCTCCATGGACGAGCACGCCCGGTACGGCGGCATCATCCCCGAGGTCGCCAGCCGCGCCCACCTCGAGGCGATGATCCCCACGATCCAGCAGGCCGTCGGCGAGGCCGGCGTCGATTTGTCGGAGGTCGACGCCATCGCCGTCACCGCCGGCCCGGGCCTGGTGGGCCCGCTGACCATCGGCGCGAGTGCCGCGAAGGCGCTCGCCATCGGCTTGAACAAGCCGCTGTACGGCGTCAACCACGTCATCGGCCACGCATGCGTGGACCAGCTCGTCGACGGGCCGTTCCCCGACCGGGTCATGGCGCTGGTCGTGTCGGGCGGCCACAGCTCGCTGCTGCTCATCGACGACGTTGCCACGGCAGTGACCGAGCTCGGCTCCACGCTCGACGACGCCGCCGGCGAGGCGTTCGACAAGGTGGGCCGCCTGCTGGGCCTGCCGTACCCGGGCGGCCCGCACATCGACAGGCTCGCGCGCGAGGGCGACCCGAACGCGATCCGCTTCCCGCGCGGCCTCACCGCGGCGAAGGACCAGGAGAAGCACGCGTACGACTTCTCGTTCTCGGGCCTCAAGACGGCGGTGGCCCGCTGGGTCGAGGCCGAGCAGGACGCCGGGCGCGCGATCCACGTCGCCGACGTCGCCGCCTCGTTCGCCGAAGCGGTCGTCGACGTGCTGACCGCCAAGACGATCGCGGCCTGCCGCCGGCACGACGTCGGCACGCTCGTCATCGGCGGCGGCTTCTCTGCCAACAGCCAGCTCCGCGAGAAGGCCGCGCAACGCTGCGCCGAGGCCGGCATCGACCTCCGCATCCCGCCTGTCCGCTACTGCACCGACAACGGAGCGATGATCGCGGCGCTCGGCTCCGCCGTCGTGCGCGCGGGTGTCGCGCCCAGCACGCTGGACATCGCCGTCGACAGCTCGATGTCCCTCACCACGGTCAGCGTCTGAGCGTCACGAAAGCCGCTTCGACGCCGCGACGACGAGCCGAGGAGCCGTCTCAGCCTGCGGCCGCGGCGGACTGCTCCGTCCGCTTCACGTAGTCGATGGCCAGGACGACGCCCAGCACCAGGAGCTCGTCCTCCACGCGCTCGATCTCGATGGCGTACTTGTCGCGCATCGTCATCCACTTCTTGTCCACCCGGCCGATCGGCGCGCCGGCCTTGAGCAGCTCGAAGCTCATGCTCCAGAAGTCGCCGGTCACGGAGATGCCCGGCCCGTCGATCGTGTACCGCGGCTTGAAGAGCGACACCTCCTTCTGGATCGTGGCCACGGGCACGCCCTCGACCTCGACGAAGAACCGCGCCTGCCAGGAGATCGGCTTCTTCCAGACGCGGGCGCGCTCGCGCCCGGCGAGATCCCGGATCGTGAACTGCTTCGGGATCTGGAACAGGCTGCCCTCGACCTGGTAGACCGGCCCGCCGAGCTCGTCGTTGACGGTGAAGCGTTCCCTGACCGACCACAGCTTCTGGTCGACGAACAAGCGGCGCATGGTGCCTCCGTGGTCCTCGGTGGGTGGGTTCAGTGCGGCGGCAAGGGGTGGCCCGCCCGCAGCTCTGCGACCAGGTGCGCGACGACCGCCTCGAGGCCGTCGTGCCCCGGTCCGTGCGCTGCCGCGACGGCACGCTGCCGCTGGTAGGACGCCCCGCGCTCGAGGATGTCGAGCACCCCGGCGAGCTCGGTCACGCACCCGAGCCGCTCGGCCACCGGCTCGAGCTCGGCCACGAGCCGCCGCGTGGAGTCCGCGACCAGCTCCTCGTTCCCGGCGTCGTCCAGGATGATGATCGCGTCCATGCCGTAGCGGGCGGCCCGCCACTTGTTCTCCTGGACGAACCACTGCGGCATCGTCGGCAGAGGCTTGCCCTCGTCGATGAGCGTCGACAGGTGCTCCACGAGGCAGTGGGTCAGCGCGGCGAGCGAGAGCAGCTCGGTGATGTTGGAGACGCCGTCGCACACGCGCACCTCGACGGTGCCGAACCGCGGCGCGGGCCGCACGTCCCAGCGCACGTCGTTGAAGCCGTCGATGACGCCGGTGTGCAGCATGTCGCCGACGTAGCGCTCGAGCTCGTCCCACGTCTCGAACTGGTAGGGGAGCCCTGCCGTCGGGAGCTGCTGGAAGAGCAGCGCGCGCATGGACGCGTAGCCGGTGTCGCGCCCGTCGAAGAAGGGCGACGACGCGCTGAGCGCCTGCAGGTGCGGGTAGTACACGAGCAGCGAACGGATGATCGGCAGCACCTTGGCGCGGTCCTCGACCCCCACGTGCACATGCACCCCGTAGACGAGCATCTGCCGGCCCCACATCTGCGCCCGGTCGACGACGGTGTGGTACCGCTCCTTGTCGGTGATCTTCTGCGTCGACCAGTGCGAGAAGGGGTGCGTGCCCGCGCTGACGAGCTCGACGCGCATCGGGTCGGTGATCGCGCGCACCTCGTCGAGCGTGCGGACGAGGTCGGCCCCCGCGGCCCCCACGGACGAGGCGACGCCCGAGACGATCTCGACCGTGTTGCGCAGGAACTCGGGGTGCACGTGCGGGTGCTCGTGCTTCTCGTCGGGGGAGAGCGCGGCGACGACGGACGGCCCGGCCTGCCGCATGTCGCCCGAGTCGGCGTCGACGAGCGCGAGCTCCCACTCGAGCCCTACCGACGACCGCTCAGACGGAGCGAACTCGATCCCCATGCGCACATGCTTCCACGCCGCACCCCGCCGAGAAGCGGGTCGTCGCAGCGCAGGACGGTTCGCCCGGGCGCCGGCTCACGTCTCGTCGGCCGCGTGCGTGACGGGGTCCACCACCAGGACCTGCTGGGCGCCGGCGACCCGGGTCAGCACCAGCGTCGCCTCCTCCGGCCCGCGCAGTGAGAGCTGCGAGCGCAGCTGCTCCGGCGTGACGGCGGTGCCGCGCTTCTTGATCGTCACGCGGCCCACGTTGCGCTCGCGCAGGTAGGCCTTCAGGCGCTTCACGCCGAAGGGCATGACGTCGAGCACGCGGTAGCCCGTCGCCAGCGGCGCCTGTCCCGAGGCCGGGTCGACGGCGGTGGCCGGGGCGGGCTGGTCGGTGGTCACGTAGGCGATCGTCGGGTCGAGCAGGCGCCCGCCCAGCTCCTGCGTCGCCTGCCCGACGAGCCCCGCGCGGATGACGGCGCCGTCGGGCTCGTAGAGGTACGCGCCGACCGGCCCCACGGGCGGCGCCTCGTCGTACGCCGGCCCGGCGGCGTGGGCGCCCACGGGGACCGCGCTGCGCAGCGTCCGGGTGAGCGCGCCGGCACCGCGCGTGTGCAGGATCAGCGCCGACCGGCCCTCCCCGTCGGGCGCGAGCGGCCCGAACCAGAGCCCTGCCTCCACGACGTCACCGTCCACGGAGACCCACTGCGTCTCGGCGTCCGCCGGCAGCCCCTGGTGCGGGATGCCCGGGCCCACCTTGATGCCGACGGCGGGCACCTCGGAGCGCAGGGCCCACACCGCGTCGAGCGGCGGCGCGTACGCCTGGGGGTCGAAGATCCGGCGGCCCCCGCGGGTACGCCGTGCCGGGTCGGCGTAGACGCCGTCGACCCCCTCGGCGCGCAGGTCGAGCGACAGGCCGTCGGCGTGCCGCACCTCCGCCTCGGGGAAGTGCCGCAGGTTCATGGTGGCGATGGCCGCGGTGACCTCGTCGACGTCGGTCGCGATCACGCGCAGCCCGACGCCGGCGAACGCGAGAGCGTCCGCGCCGATGCCGCTGGTCAGGTCCGCGACCTTGGTGACGCCTGCCGCGAGGTAGCGGCGGGCGTGCAGCGCGGCGACGACGAGGCGGGTGGCCTGCTCCACGCCGTCGGGCGTGAAGAGCATGCCGTCGGCGAAGTCGCCGAGCTTGGCGCGGGCCTTGGCGCGCAGCCTGCTCTGGGTGAGGGCGGCGGCGGCGAGGTCAGGGTCGACGCCTTCGTCGCGCAGGCGCATGGCCAGCGGCATCGCGAGCTTCTCGTCGTACGGCGGGAGCGCGCCGAGCAGTGCCCAGCCCTCAGGGGTGAGCAGCTTGCTGAGGGTCGCGGGGTCCACGACGTCATGGTGTCAGACGCGTGCGCGCTCAGGGCGCTGTGCGCTCAGGGCTGCGCGCCCAGGGCCTATGCGCTCAGTGCGGCCAGGAGCTCGGCGGCGGTACGTCCGGCGACGGAGAAGACGGCGAGGTGGGTCGGTGCCTGTACGGCGATCGCGGCGCGCAGCGCGGTGACGTCGGGTGTCGCTGCCTGCCCGGCCGGGGCCGCCGCGGAGGCCGGGACCTCGATCAGCTCGGCGGTCCCGAGGTCGCGCCAGATCGCGCGGAGGCCGACCTGCGGCGCGAGCGCGTCCGCAGGCGTGAGTCCCTCCGGCTCGGCGCCCGGCTCCATCCGCCGCAGGGCGCCGCCGAGCCCGTGCTCCTCGCCCCAGGTGACGTACTCGGTGAGGAACTCGATCGCGTCCGCGGCGGCCTGCCGGGCCGCAGGCAGCGCCAGCAGGCGCTTCGCTCCGGCGGCGGCGTCGACGTCGGCCAACGCTTCGGGCACGGCGTCGGCGAGCTGCCGCAGGGTGTCGCCGTCGTCCGGGTCGACGGGCGGCATCGTGACCGCGCGGGACACGGCGCGCAGGCTCGCGACGTCCCCCGGACCGACCGGCAGCACGCGCGACACGACGCGGCCACCGGCCGTCACGGGCACGAGGCGGGCCTTGAGGGCCGCGAGCGCCCGCTCCGCGTCGAGGCGGACGAGGGTGCGCTGCGCCTGCACCTGCGAGTAGTAGTCCGCCCAGAGCCGGGCGCGGTCGACGATCTTCTGGGTAGACATCGTGCGACATGGTGCCCGCTTCCCGGGGTCTGGCGCCAACCGGATGTCTGATCGGCACCGACGCGGGCCGAGCGCCGGCGTTCCGGGGCGCCCGGCGTCGGCCAGGCCGCGACCGCGTGACCAGGGATTCCTGATGCCGAGACCGCCGGGGCTTGGTTGGATACCTGCATGAGCCTCAGCCCGGCGGCGTCGGCGCCGCCCCGGAACGCGGTCCCGGCCCGCTGCCCGCTGGACGGTGCGAGGTGAGCGACCAGGTCGCGGACGTGGCGAACGATCGTTGGCTGGGCGCGAAGCGGTGGTGGCAGCTCGCCGCCGTCGCGCTGACGGTCGTCCCCATGGTGGCGTTCCTCTTCGTCCCGCTCTACGCGGGCTCGTCGTCGACCACGAGCTCCGACGGCGTCCTGGTCACGCAGGACACGTCGGCGACGCTGTTCGAGGTCAACGGACCCGGCGTGCTCGTGGCTCTGCTTCTTCCCGTGCTGATCGCCGTGCTGCCCTTGCCGTTCCGTGGTCGCGCATGGGCGGTGAGCTCGGTGGTCTCGGCCGCGCTGCTGGTGGTCTTCGTCCTGCTCGGCGGGTTCTCGATCGGGTTCGCCTACGTGCCTGCGGCGGTGTGCGCCGTCGTCGGCGCGTGCCTTCGGGTGCGCTCAGCGCACGAAGTGAACGACTAGGACGCGCCGGTTCTGGCACTCGACTTGTCAGAGTGCTAATGCCGCTCCTAGATTGTTCGCAGCGCAACGCGCTGTGCCGGCACCCGCGACGACGGCCAGCGCCGCAGCGTGCCCCAGTCCAGTACGCATCACAGCGAAAGAGGAGGTCCGACGTGTCGGTCCCCATCAAGCCGCTCGAGGACCGGATCGTCGTCAAGGCCATCGAGGCCGAGACCACGACCGCTTCCGGCCTGGTCATCCCGGACACCGCCAAGGAGAAGCCCCAGGAGGGCGAGGTCCTGGCCGTGGGCGAGGGCCGTTTCGACGACAACGGCAACCGCATCCCGGTGGACGTCAAGGTCGGTGACAAGGTCATCTACAGCAAGTACGGCGGCACCGAGGTCAAGTACGCCGGCGAGGAGTACCTGGTGCTCTCGTCTCGCGACATCCTCGCGGTCGTCGTGGGCTGAAGCCCAGCTGACGCCACGAAGCCCCCGCACCGTCCTTGGTGCGGGGGCTTCGTCGTACCTCCGACCGGGTCGTCCGCGTGCTCAGCCGGTCTTCTTCGTGAGGATCGCCGCACGCTCGTCCTCTGAGAGCCCGCCCCAGACTCCGTACGGCTCGCGCACGCGCAGCGACTGCTCGCGGCACTGCATGAGCACGGGGCAGGTGTGGCAGATGGCCTTTGCGGCCTCTGCGCGCCGGCGGCGGGTGGAGCCCCGCTCGCCTTCCGGATGGAAGAACAGGGTGTCGTCGGCGTCGCGGCAAGCGCCCTGGTACTGCCACTCCCACAGCTCCATCACCGGGCCGGGCAGCCTCGAGATCTCCGTCATGCGCCTCAACCTACAAGTTGTGCAGAAGTTGTTCAAGACCTTCGTCGAGGTCAGGACCTGCCCGTTCTCTGGGTAAGTTCTTGAACCTTTGACCATGGTGCGACCGGGTTTGGTGTGAAACGCGTGCGTGAATCGCGCCAGCCAAGGTGGCGCGGTGGCAGGCACCCGGGGCCGTCGGCACAATCGAGCCATGACGCCCTCCCGGCCCGCCTCCTCTGGCCGGCCCAGCACGCCGAGCCCGGGGCTCGCCGTCGCAGCAGTCGCCCGCCGACTGGGGGTCGCGCCGGCGACGTTGCGCACCTGGGACCGTCGTTACGGTCTCGGCCCGTCCGGCCGCACCGCGGGCTCGCACCGCCGGTACACGCCGGAGGATGTCGCGCGCCTGCTGGTCATGCGTCGTCTCACGATCGAGGGCGTCGCCCCCGTCGACGCGGCCCGCGCGGCCCTCGAGACCGAGATGGACGCGCTCGACACCACGACGCAGGGTGTGCACCCGGCGCCCGCCGACGCAGCGGGAGCCGGTCCCGACGGCGCCCGGGGCGCGCGCGGCCACCTGCGCGCGCTGCCGGGTGGCGGTGAGGGTGCGCGCGGCGCCGGGGCGACGTCGCTGCCCGGTGCTGCGCCGTCGACCGTCTCGGCCCGTGTCGCCGCCGTCATCGATGCCGCGCTCGCCTACGACCAGGCCAGCTGCGACGCCCTGCTGCGCATCGGTGCTCAGGGTGACCCGGCGGCCTGGTGGACCCAGCTGGTCGAGCCGGCATGGCTGCGGATCGCGCAGCGGACCGTGCTCGGCACGCCGGGCGAGGCCCCCGAGCTCGTGCTCGCGACGGCGGCGCTCCGCGCGCTGCGCGAGTTCACGCAGGCGTTCGAGCAGGCGATGGTCAACGCCGGAAACCCGCCCGCCAACCACCCGAGCCGGATGCGCAAGATCGTGCTGATCTTCGCGGCCCCCGACGAGGTGGTGCCGCTCGCAGCGCACGCGCTCGCCGCGGCGCTCGTGGCCCAGGGGGCGACGGCCAGGATCGTCACCGGCCCTGCGAGCACGCACCGCGCCGTCGAGCTGGTCACCATGGTCCGCCCCGCCGCGCTGGTCGTCGCGACGACCCTCGCGCGCCCCGACCTCGACGTCGTCCACTCGGTGCACGACGCGTTCGCGAGCCTGCCGATCTTCGTCGGGCTGCGGCGGGACGACTCGGCCAGCACGGTGCCGCTCGCGCCCAGCATCCAGCGGGTGCGCTCGTTCACCGGCCTGCTCCACGAGGTGCTCGCCGTCGTCGGGTGAGGCGGGCCACAGACCGCGTGTGGCGCCGCACACGGCCGGAATATCGGGCGAACGCCGAACGTAGACTTCTGGCATGACGGACTCGACCCCGCACGATCCCTTCGCGAACCTCGGGCTCACGTATGACGACGTGCTGCTCCTGCCCGGCTACTCGGACCTGGCGCCGTCGGACATCGACACGACCTCGCGCCTGACGCGCGAGATCTCGCTCCGGGTGCCGCTGATCTCGGCCGCGATGGACACGGTCACCGAGGCGCGGATGGCGATCGCGATGGCCCGTCAGGGCGGCATCGGCGTGCTGCACCGCAACCTGTCGATCGAGGACCAGGCCCGCCAGGTCGACCTCGTCAAGCGCACGCAGACCGGCATCATCGACAACCCGGTGACGATCGGCCCCGACGCCACGCTCGAGGAGCTCGACAGGCTCGCGGGAGAGTTCCGGATCTCCGGCTTCCCGGTGGTCGACGTCGAAGGCCGTCTCATCGGCATCGTCACCAACCGTGACCTGCGCTTCACCCCGGTCGCCGAGTGGGCCACGACCAAGGTCGAGGAGGTCATGACCCCGGCGCCGCTCATCACGGGTCCGTCCACCATCGAGCGCGCCGAGGCCACCGCACTCCTGCGCAAGCACAAGCTCGAGCGCCTCCCGCTGGTCGACGGCGACGGCAAGCTCGCGGGCCTCATCACCGTCAAGGACTTCGTCAAGTCCGAGCAGTTCCCGAACGCGTCGAAGGACGGCCAGGGCCGGCTGCTCGTCGCCGCGGCGATCGGCTACTACGGCGACGCCTGGACGCGTGCCACGACCCTCATCGACGCGGGCGTCGACGTCCTCGTCGCGGACACCGCGCACGGCAACGTGCGGATGCTCATCGAGATGGTCGAGCGTCTCAAGAAGGACCCGGCCACGCGCGACGTGCAGGTCATCGGCGGCAACGTCGCAACGCGCCAGGGCGCCCAGGCGTTCGTCGACGCCGGTGCCGACGCCATCAAGGTGGGCGTCGGCCCGGGCTCGATCTGCACCACGCGCATCGTCACCGGCGTCGGCGTGCCGCAGGTGACCGCGGTCTACGAGTCCTCCCTGGCCGCCCGGCCCGCGGGCGTCCCGGTCATCGCGGACGGCGGCATGCGGCACTCCGGCGAGATCGGCAAGGCAATCGTCGCCGGCGCCGAGACCGTCATGCTGGGCTCGATGCTCGCCGGCACGGCCGAGTCCCCGGGCGAGACCATCCTGGTCAACGGCAAGCAGTTCAAGGCATACCGCGGCATGGGCTCGCTCGGCGCGATGTCCTCGCGCGGCAAGAAGTCCTACTCGAAGGACCGCTACTTCCAGGCCGAGGTCGCCGACGACTCGCTCATCGTCCCCGAGGGCGTGGAGGGCCAGGTGCCGTTCAAGGGCTCGCTCAACACCGTCGCGCACCAGCTCGTGGGCGGCCTGCACCAGACGATGTTCTACGTCGGCGCGCGGACAATCCCCGAGCTGCAGGAGAAGGGCAAGTTCGTCCGGATCACGTCGGCATCGCTCAAGGAGAGCCACCCGCACGACATCCAGATGACGGTCGAGGCGCCGAACTACACGGGCCTCTGAGCCCCGACGCCCTACGACGGACGCCGGCCCGCGCCACCGCGGGCCGGCGTCCCGCGTCTCAGCCCCGGGCGGGCTCGACCGGCCACGCCGTGGAGGCGCCGGGGCCCTCGAAGCCCTGGGTCACCCGCCACTCGTTGAAGTTGCGCGCCCACGCGTGGTGCGCGCCCACCTGAGCGTGGTGCAGGTCCTCGAGGCTCAGCGTGCCCAGCACCGGGAACTGGTGGACGAGCGCGTCGAGCACGTCGAGGGTCGCCAGCACGTCGACGTCCGCGTTGTGCAGGTCGTCCGTGGCCTGGATGCCGTAGTGCGCGACGAGGTCGCCGAGGCGGCGCTTGCCGGGACGGTAGCGATCCTGCCAGCGGTCGATGACGAGCGGGTCGAGCACCGGCGTCACCGTGTGCCCCAGCCGTTCGGGCAGAGTCGCGAGCCCGTGCCGGGCCAGCTCGGCGTCGAGCAGCGAGAGGTCGAACGCGGCGTTGTAGGCGACCACCGGCACGCCCTCGCGCAGGTGCGCGGCGAGCTCGGCCGCGATCTCCTCGAGCGCGACGGCGGGCGCCGCCCCGTGGGCGCGTGCATGCTCCGTCGTGATGCCGTGGATCGCGGCCGCCTCGGCCGGGATCTCCACGCCCGGGTCGAGGAGCCAGGTGCGTACGTCGTTGCTCACGCCGGGGACCCGCAGCACCACGGCGGCCGTCACGATGCGGTCGCGCGCGACGTCGACTCCCGTCGTCTCCGTGTCGAACCCCACCAGCGGGCCTCGTGCCCAGCCGGCCGTGAACGCCTCGTACGGCTGCTCGCCCATCTGCTGCTCCTTGCTCGTCGTTTCCTTGCGCCAGACCATGCCACCGGGCACCGACACGACCGCCGTCCGACACCCACGGGTCGCGCACCGGCGTGCGCCGGTAGGCTGGCCGGGTGAGCAACGAGATCGAGATCGGGCGCGGCAAGCGCGGGCGCCGGGCGTACTCCTTCGACGACATCGCGGTGGTTCCGTCCCGCCGTACGCGTGACCCGAAGGACGTCTCGGTCGGCTGGCAGATCGACGCCTACCACTTCGAGCTGCCGATCATGGCCGCGCCGATGGACTCGGTGATGAGCCCGGACACCGCCGTCGCGCTGGGCCGCCTGGGCGGCCTCGGCGTCCTCGACCTCGAGGGCCTGTGGACGCGGTACGAGTCGCCCGAGCCGCTGCTCGCCGAGGTCGCGCAGCTTCCGGCCGAGGACGCGACGCGGCGCATGCAGGAGATCTACGCCGAGCCGATCAAGCCCGAGCTCATCACGCAGCGCCTCAAGGAGGTGCGCGCCGCCGGCGTCACTGTGGCCGGCGCGCTAAGCCCGCAGCGCACGCAGGAGCACTACAAGACGGTGGTCGACGCCGGGGTCGACCTGTTCGTCATCCGCGGCACCACCGTGTCTGCGGAGCACGTGAGCGGCAACGCCGAGCCGCTCAACCTCAAGCGCTTCATCTACGAGCTCGACGTGCCCGTCGTCGTCGGCGGTGCGTCCACCTACACCGCGGCGCTGCACCTCATGCGCACCGGCGCGGCGGGCGTCCTCGTCGGGTTCGGCGGCGGCGCCGCCCACACCACGCGCGTCAGCCTCGGCATCCACGCGCCCATGGCCACCGCCGTGTCGGACGTCGCCGCGGCGCGCCGCGACTACCTCGACGAGTCCGGCGGCCGGTACGTGCACGTCATCGCCGACGGCGGCGTGGGCCGCTCGGGCGACGTCGTCAAGGCCGTCGCGTGCGGCGCCGACGCCGTCATGCTCGGCGCCGCGCTCGCACGGGCGTCCGAGGCGCCGGGCCGCGGCTGGCACTGGGGCCCCGAAGCCCACCACTCGCAGCTCCCGCGCGGCGAGCGCGTCGAGGTGGGCACCGCCGGGACGCTGCAGGAGATCCTGTTCGGGCCGGGTCGCCAGGCCGACGGCACCCTCAACCTCGTGGGCGCGCTCAAGCGCGCGATGGCCACGACGGGCTACTCGGACCTCAAGGAGTTCCAGCGGGTCGAGGTCGTCGTCTCGCCGTACCAGCCGCACTGACGCACTGACGCACCCCGTCTCGAGGCCCCGTCCACAGCTGTTGACGGGGCCTCAGTGCTGTCACTCTCCGTGTGTAATGTGGCGGTCATGGCCACCGCGCACGAGGGCGACGACGCCCTGCATGACGCCCTGAACGACGCGCTCGACGGCGCCCTGCAGGGCCTCGTCGACCCCGAGCTGCCCGGAGGCACGTACGCGCTGGAGCCCGACGTCGTCGCGCCGCTGCTGGCCCGCGTCGTCACCTCCCACCAGGCCGGCGAGCACCGCGCGCTGATGCCGTCCACCGGCGCCCCGCTGGTCTCCCTGCCGCTGTCCTCGCCCGACGACGTCGCGGCCGCCGTCGGGCGGGCGCGCGCGGCGCAGCCCGCGTGGGCCGCGCTGCCGCCGCGCGAGCGGGCGCGCGTGCTCCTGCGCGTCGCGCGCGCGGTGCTGGACCGGCAGTCCGAGGTGCTCGACCTCGTCCAGATGGAGGGCGGCAAGGCCCGCCTCCATGCGTTCGAGGAGGTCGTCTACGTCTCCCAGCTTGCGCGGCACTACGCCGTCGCCGGGCCCGGCTACGTGGCGCCGCGGCGCGTGCGCGGCATGATCCCCCTCTTCACGGGCGCGACGGTGCACCTGCACCCGGTCGGGGTGGTCGGGGTGATCGCGCCCTGGAACTACCCGCTCGCGATGGCCGTCTCCGAGGCGTTCCCGGCGCTGCTCGCGGGCAACGCGGTGGTCATCAAGCCCGACCCGCAGACGTCGCTGACCGCGCTCTGGGTCGCCGAGCTCCTCGAGCAGTGCGGGCTGCCGGCGGACCTGTTCCTCGTGGTCGCGGGTGCGGCCGAGGCCGGGACTGCGCTGACGGGCGCCGTCGACCACATCGCCTTCACCGGCTCGACGGCGACGGGGCGGCTCGTCGCGGCGCAGGCAGGGAGCCGGCTCATCGGCGCGACGCTCGAGCTCGGCGGCAAGAACGGCATGTATGTCGCCGCGGACGCCGACGTCGACGCAGCGGTCGCGGGCGCCCTGCACGCATGCTTCGCGAACGCGGGGCAGCTGTGCGTGTCGGTCGAGCGGCTGGTGGTGCACGAGGCCGTGGCGGACGAGTTCGTGAGCCGGTTCGTCGCGGGGGCGCGCGCGCTGCGGCTGGGCGGCGGGCTGGACTACAGCGCGGAGGTCGGCTCCCTGATCTCGGCCGAGCACCTCGCCCGCGTCGCCGCGCACGTCGACGACGCTCTCGCCCGTGGGGCGCGGGCGCTGGCCGGAGCGGTGCACCGCGCCGACGTCGGGCCGTTCTTCTACGCGCCGACCGTGCTGGACGACGTGCCCGACGACGCGCTGTGCGCCCGCGAGGAGACGTTCGGGCCCGTGGTGTCGATCCGGCGGGTCGCGTCCGACGACGAGGCGGTCGCCCTCATCAACGACTCGGAGTACGGGCTCAGCGCCTCGGTGTGGTCGCGCGACGTGCGGCGGGCCCAGGCGATCGCGCGCCGGCTGCGTGCGGGCGGGGTCAACGTCAACGACGGCTACATGGCCACGTTCGGTTCCGTGGCCGCACCCCTCGGCGGCTTCGGCGCCTCGGGGCACGGCCGGCGCCACGGGCGCGAGATCGTCGAGGCGATGAGCGACCAGCAGACCGTCGCGACGCAGCACGGCGTGAGCCTCGGGCTGTCGGTGGACCGGCTGTACACGCTCGGCGGCGAGCGTGCGGCGGCTGTGCTGACCGCGGGGTGGCGCGCACTGCGGGTCCTGCGCGCGCGCTGACGCGACGGTGAGCGGCCGACGAGCTCGCGGACGCCCGCCTTCCACGCGGCACGGCGGGGTCGGTCACCGCCGCAGCGAGTGCAGCTCCCCGCTGAGGTTGGCGCTCGCCTGCGTCGCCCACTGCGCGCGGGCGGCCTCGGTGCGGAACAGGGTGGGCAGCGCGAGGAGCTGGTCCAGCACTGCCGCGCGACCTGCGCGGAACCGCGCTTCCGGGACTTCGGCGTACTCCGCGCGGACCTGCTGCACGTAGCGGGCGTACCGCCCGGGCGGTGCGCCGAGGATGGCGAGGTCGGCGTCGCTGACCAGGGCACCGAGCCGGTCGGTGGCGGCCGGGTCGTGGGACGCGGTGAGCAGCACCAGGCGGGCGACCTCGTCCACCTCGGCCGGCGTGACGAGCCCGACCTCCGCGGCGGGTGCGAGGAGCTCGGCCGCGAACGAGGCCGAGCGCTCCTCGTCGCGCTCCGCCTCGCCGTCGTGCACGGCGTCGTGGAACCAGAGCGCGAGGCGAGCGGTGCGGGCCTCGGCCGGGCTCCCGGCGGCTGCGGCGAGCAGCGCGTCGAGCGCGTCGAGCGAGGCCGTGAGGTGCAGCCGCCCATGGTAGACGCGGTGCGGCTCGCCCCACCGCAGCACGAGCTCCTCCCCGACCGCGCGGATCTGTGGGTACAGGTCCTGGGACTCGGGGGCATCCGGGAGCCCCGCCTCCTGCTCCCACAGGGTCTGCCAGCGGGTGAGGAGAGCCACGCGCTTCGCACCGGCGCGCTCGTGGCCCGGGACGCGCAGGCCCGACGTCGCCAGGCGGCGGGCCAGCGTGCGCCCGTCGACTGCGGTGGCGCCCGCCGCGAGCAGGTCCTCGTGGCGGCGCGCCGGGGCGTCGTAGTGGTCGAGGTCGAGCCCGCGGTCGGCCAGGCCCGCCGCGCGGGCGAACGTCCGCAGCTCGTGCAGCGACGTATCCGAGATCAGGTGGGACCACAGCGTCCCGTGCGCAGGCCACGCGGGCGGATCGAGGAGGATCACCGCCCGAGCGTACGGTGCGCCCCGGGCCACCAGCGCGAAGAGCCAGGAGCAGAGAACCCGACGGCGGGGTAGAGAGGGATCTCTACCTCGCCGTCGGGCTCCTCTACCTCGCGGGGCTGGGTGTACGCCTCGTGAGGGAGCGGAGGGGCGTCAGGGTCAGGCGATCGCCGCCATCGACTGACGCGCGATCGCCAGCTCCTCGTTGGTCGGCACGACCATGACGAGCGGGCCCTGGTGACCGTCCGGCGAGACGACCCGCGGCTCCTTGGAGCGCACCGCGTTCTTCGCCGGGTCGATCGCGAGGCCCAGGAATGCGAGGGCCTCGACGACCTCCGCGCGCAGCGGCGCCGAGTTCTCGCCGACGCCGGCGGTGAACGTCAGCACGTCGATCCCGCCGAGCACGGCCGCGTAGGCGCCCACGTACTTGATGAGGCGGTGGCGGTAGACGGCGAGCGCGAGGAGGGCTGCGGGGTCGCCGGCCTCGGCGGCCGAGCGCACCTCACGCATGTCGTTGCGGCCGGCGATGCCCTTGAGCCCTGACTGCTTGTTGAGCAGGTTGTCGACCTGGTCGACGTCGAGCCCGGCCACCCGGTTGAGGTGGAACACGATCGCCGGGTCCAGGTCGCCCGAGCGGGTGCCCATCACGAGGCCCTCGAGCGGCGTGAGGCCCATCGATGTGTCCACCGCGACCCCGGACGTGACGGCCGACGCCGACGCCCCGTTGCCGAGGTGCAGCACGATCTGCTTGAGGTCGTCGCGGCCGAGCACCTGCGAGACGCGCTCCGACACGTACTGGTGCGACGTCCCGTGGAAGCCGTACCGGCGGATCCGGTGCTCCTTGGCCACGTCGGCGTCGATCGCGTACGTGTAGGCGGGCTCGGGCAGCGTGGCGAAGAACGCGGTGTCGAACACGGCGACGTGCGGCACGTCGAGAAGCTCGCGCGCCACCTTGATCCCGGTGACGTTGGCCGGGTTGTGCAGCGGGGCCAGCGGGACGAGCGCCTCGATGCCGGCGACGACGTCGTCGTCGATCACGGTGGGCTGCGAGTAGTCGGTGCCACCGTGGACGACGCGGTGCCCGACGGCGACGACTCCCGCCTTCTCGAGCGACGGGCCGACCTCGTCGAACAGCCCCAGGACGAGGCGCAGGGCCTCGCCGTGGTCCGGGATGGGCAGCTCGCGAGTGGTCTCGTCGTCGCCGACCTCGTGCGTGAGGATGCCCTGCGGCTCGCCGATCTTCTCGACCAGGCCGACGGCGAGCGCCTCGCCCGACTCGGGGCTGACCAGCTGGTACTTCAGCGACGACGAGCCGGAGTTGAGGACGAGGACGGTGCTCATCTCGGGGTCCCCTCGAAAGCGCGAGCGAAGCGAGTGGTTTCGTGGGGCGAGTTCATGCGGTGGCTCCCTGCGCCTGGATCGCGGTGATTGCGACGGTATTGACGATGTCCTGGACGAGCGCGCCGCGCGACAGGTCGTTGACCGGCTTGTTCAGGCCCTGGAGGACGGGGCCGACGGCGACGGCGCCCGCCGAGCGCTGCACGGCCTTGTAGGTGTTGTTGCCCGTGTTGAGGTCGGGGAACACGAACACGGTCGCGCGGCCGGCCACGGCGGAACCGGGCAGCTTGGACGCGGCCACGGCGGCGTCGACGGCGGCGTCGTACTGGATCGGGCCCTCGACCGACAGGTCGGGGCGGCGCTCCTTGACGATGGCTGTCGCCGCGCGGACCTTGTCGACGTCGGCTCCAGAGCCGGACTCGCCCGTCGAGTAGGACAGCATCGCGATGCGCGGCTCGACGCCGAACTGGGCCGCGGTCGCGGCGGACGAGATCGCGACGTCGGCGAGCTGCTCCGTGGTCGGGTCCGGGATGACGGCGCAGTCGCCGTAGACCAGCACGCGGTCCTCGAGGCACATGAGGAACACGCCCGACACCGAGGAGATCCCGGGTGCCGTCTTGATGATCTCGAACGACGGGCGGATGGTGTGGGCCGTCGTGTGCGCGGCGCCCGAGACCATGCCGTGGGCGTCGCCGAGGTGCACCATCATCGTGCCGAAGTACGAGACGTCGGTGACGATCTCGCGGGCACGCTCGACGGTCATGCCCTTGTGGGCGCGCAGCTTGGTGTACTCGGCGGCGTACCGCTCCACGTGCTCCGGGTCGGTGGGGGAGAGCACGGTCGCGGCGGCGATGTCGAGGCCGAGCTCGGTGGCGCGGGCGCGTACCGCGGTCTCGTCGCCGAGGATCGTGAGGTCGGCGATGCCCCGCGCGAGCACGGTCGACGCGGCGCGCAGGATGCGGTCGTCGTCGCCCTCGGGGAGGACGACGCGGCGGCGGTCGGCCCGGGAGCGCTCGATGAGCTCGTACTCGAACATGAGCGGCGTGACGACCTCGGGGCGCGGCACCTCGAGCCGGGCCAGCAGCTCGCCGGAGTCCACGTTCGCCTCGAAGAGCGCGCGGGCGACGTCGATCTTGCGGGTCGAGCTCGCCGTCACGCGGCCGCGAGTGGCACCGGTGGCCCGGGCGACCGGGAATGTGTCCTGCTTCGTGATGATGAGCGGCACATGGGGCTCGAGCGCCTGGATCAGCGCGCCGATGGTGCCCTGGGGGACGAGCCCGCCGGTGAGGATGATGCCGGCCATCGACGGGAAGGTGGACGCAGCCTGTGCTGCCAGGAGGCTGAGGATCACGTCGCTGCGGTCACCGGGCGTGATGACGACGGCGCCGTCGGACAGGTGGTCGAGCAGGTGCTCGACGGACATGGCGCCGACCAGGACGCCGAGCGCCTCGCGCGAGAGCAGCTCCTCGTCGCCGAGCCACAGCTCGCCGCCGACGGCGTCCTTGAGCTGCGCGACGGTCGGTGCCTGGAGGAACGGCTCCTCCGGGACCACCCAGACGGGCAGGGACGGGTCGGCCGTGAGCGCCGCGACGTCGGCCGGCGTCGAACCGTCGTAGCGGTTGACCACGACGCCGATCGGCTGGGCGTGGTTGGCGCGCAGCTCGCCGAGGCCGATCTGGACCAGGGCCTTCGTGTCCTCGTCGCTGCGCCCGCGGCCGGAGACCACCAGGATCACCGGAGCGCCGAGGTTCGCGGCGATCTTCGCGTTGAACGCGAGCTCGGTGGGGCCCGACACGTCGGTGTAGTCGGTGCCGAGCACCACGACGGAGTCACACTTGGCGGCCACCTCGTGGTAACGGGCGACGATGCGGCTCATGGCCGAGTCGAGGCTGGCGTGGATGTCGTCGTAGGTGATGCCGACGGACTCCTCGTACGTCAGGTCGACGCCGTCGTGCTCGAGCAGCATCGCGAGGACGTGGTCGCGCTCGCCGTTGGGGCCGTCTCCGGCGGCGGCCGACGACACACGCGAGACCGGCCGGAACACGCCGACGCGCTGACCTTGGCGCACCAGCAGGTCGATGACGCCCAGGGCGACGGTGGACTTTCCGGAGTCTCCCTCAGGGGAGGCGATGACGATGCTGCGCGTGGCCGGCATGGGGTGCTGCTCCTTGTCAGATGCTGTTGTCCCGCCCTGGTGCGGGCGGGCGTGAGCCCGGCCGGGGGGTCGCCCCGGCCGGGCTCAGCGGGTTGTCACTCGTTGTCGCCACCGGTGAAGATCGTGGCGTCGACCTGTGCGGTGCCGGCGACCTCACGGGCGTCCGGCCAGACCCAGTCCCGCACCTCGGGGAGGTCGTCCCCGAACTGGCGGGTGTAGGCGCGGGCGCGGATGCGCGCGTCCTGCATGCGCTGGCGCAGGCCTGCGTAGCGCGAGGCCATGCCCGGCACGCGGTCGATGACGTCGATGACCAGGTGGTACCGGTCCATGTCGTTCAGCATGACCATGTCGAACGGCGTGGTGGTGGTGCCCTCCTCCTTGTACCCGCGGGCGTGCAGGTTGGCGTGCCCGTTGCGGCGGTACGTGAGGCGGTGGATGAGCCACGGGTAGCCGTGGTAGGCGAAGATGATCGGCTTGTCCGCGGTGAACAGGGCGTCGAACTCCTTGTCGGAGAGCCCGTGCGGGTGCTCCTTCGCGTCCTGGATCCGCATGAGGTCGACGACGTTGATCACGCGCACCTTGAGCTCCGGGGCCTCGCGGCGGAGGATGTCTGCCGCCGCGAGGATCTCGAGCGTCGGCACGTCGCCCGCCGCCCCCAGCACGACGTCGGGCTCCTCGCCGTCCTTCTCCGTGCCGGCCCACTCCCAGATGCCCAGGCCCCGCGTGCAGTGCTCGATGGCCTGCTCCATGGTCAGCCAGTTGGGGGCGGGCTGCTTGCCGGCGACGACGACGTTGACGTACTGCCGCGAGCGCAGGCAGTGGTCGTACGTCGACAGCAGCGTGTTCGCGTCCGGCGGCAGGTAGACCCGGACGATCTCGGCCTTCTTGTTGACCACGTGGTCGATGAAGCCCGGGTCCTGGTGGCTGAAGCCGTTGTGGTCCTGGCGCCACACGTGGCTGGACAGCAGGTAGTTCAGCGACGCGATCGGCCGGCGCCACGGGATGTGGTTGGTGACCTTGAGCCACTTGGCGTGCTGGTTGAACATCGAGTCGACGATGTGGATGAACGCCTCGTAGGAGCTCATCATCCCGTGGCGGCCGGTGAGCAGGTAGCCCTCGAGCCAGCCCTGCACCTGGTGCTCCGAGAGCATCTCCATGACGCGGCCGGCGCGGCCCATGTGCTCGTCGACGTCGGGGCCGGCGAACTCCGCGTTCCACTGCTTGTCCGTGACCTCGTAGACCGCCTGGAGGCGGTTCGACGCCGTCTCGTCCGGGCCGAAGATCCGGAAGTTGTGCGGGTTGCGGCGGATGATCTCCGTGAAGAACTTGCCCAGCTCGCGCGGGGCCTCGGACATCGAGCCGCCCGGCGTCGGGACGTCGACGGCGAAGTCGCGGAAGTCGGGCAGGCGAAGGTCGCGCAGCAGCAGGCCGCCGTTGGCGTGCGGGTTGTCGCTCATCCGCAGCGAGCCGCTCGGGGCGAGCTCGGCGATCTCGGGGAGCAACGTGCCATTGCCGTCGAACAGGTCCTCGGGCCGGTAGGACCGGAGCCACGACTCGAGGTCGTGCAGGTGCTCGTCGGTGTCTCGCGCGTTGGCGAGCGGCACCTGGTGGGCGCGCCACGAGCCCGTGGTCTTCTTGCCGTCGATCGTCTCGGGGCCGGTCCAGCCCTTCGGCGTGCGGAAGACGATCATCGGCCAGGCCGGGCGGGACAGGTCGCCGTCGGCCGCCTTGGCCTTGATCGCGGCGATCTCGTCGAGCACCTCGTCCAGGACGGCGGCGAAGCGCTGGTGGATCGAGTGGATGTCCTCGGTGGAACCGTCCTCGACCTCGAAGAAGTGCGGCTTGTGGCCGTAGCCCACGAGGAGCGCCTTGAGCTCCTCCTCCGGGATGCGGGCCAGCACCGTCGGGTTGGCGATCTTGTACCCGTTGAGGTGCAGGATCGGCAGGACGACGCCGTCCTGGGCCGGGTTGACGAACTTGTTCGAGTGCCACGACGTGGCGAGCGGGCCGGTCTCGGCCTCGCCGTCGCCGACGACGGCGGCGACCAGCAGGTCCGGGTTGTCGAACGCGGCGCCGTACGCGTGGCTCAGGGAATAGCCGAGCTCGCCGCCCTCATGGATCGAGCCGGGCGTCTCGGGCGCGACGTGCGACGGGATGCCGCCGGGGAAGGAGAACTGCTTGAACAGGCGGCGGACACCCTCGGTGTCCTTGGTGATGTCCGAGTAGACCTCGGAGTAGGTGCCGTCGAGGTACGCGCTCGCCACCAGGCCGGGGCCGCCGTGGCCCGGGCCGGTGACGTAGATGGTCGACTGCTCGCGCTCCTTGATCGCGCGGTTCAGGTGCGCGTAGAGGAACGTGAGGCCCGGCGTGGTGCCCCAGTGGCCCAGCAGGCGCGGCTTCACGTGGTCGCGGTGCAGGGGCTCACGCAGCAGCGGGTTGTCGAGCAGGTAGATCTGGCCGACGGACAGGAAGTTGGCCGCCCGCCACCACTTGTCGATCAGCTCGAGAGTCTCCGCCGGCAGATCCACCACGCCGGTTGCCCGCCATGTGTTCGTGGCGGCCATCGTCAATGTCATCACTAGCTCCCGTTCTTCGGGCTCGCATGTGTGCCCGACGCTCATTCCACCGCAGAACGATGGCGACTGCAGGCGGGAGAACCGTCGTGGCGCATGGATGTCGCCAGGGCTTCGCGCCCTATGGACAGACCTCATCTAAGCACTGATCAGGCCCGCAATATCGCTGTCCTGGCGCGCCCGTCGTCGTGAGCCGCCGCACATCGGCCGCTCGCGGTTCGTGGCGCACCTGCCTGCGCCGATAACGTGGGGACGTGCCCGAGCCGATCCCCGCGCGTCCGTCGACCTGGCGGGTGCTGCTGCGCCCCCGGATGCTGGTCGTGCTCCTGGTCGCGCTGGCGGTCGCAGCGGTGTGCGTGCGGCTCGGCGTGTGGCAGTGGCATCGTGCCGTCGAGCGCGCGACGGCGGCCGACCGGGCCGCAGCCGCCGAGGCCGCGTCGGCCGGACCGGTGGGGCTCGGCTCGCTGGTGCGGCCCCAGGCCCCGATGCCGGGCGACGACGTCGGCCGGGCCGTGTGGGCGACCGGGACGTACGAGGCCGACGGGCAGCAGCTGGTGACCGGGCGCGCGCTCTCCGGCGAGCTCGGGTACCTGGTGCTGACGCCGCTGCGCGTGTCCGACGACGGCACCGGCGGCGCGTCCTGGGCGGACCTGTCCGGCGCGCCCGTGCTGCCGGTGGTGCGCGGATGGGTGGCCTCGCCGTCGGACGCGCCCGGGCTCGCAGTGCCGGCGGGGCAGGTGCGGGTCACGGGGTGGCTGCAGGCGGGGGAGTCGACGACGGGGGCCGTCGTCCCGGCGAACCCCGGCGGGCCGCCGCTGACGGACTCGATCGCGACGTCCGCGCTGGTCAACCAGTGGGGCGGGCCGATCTGGGACGGCTACCTGGTCCTGACCGCGTCGGCGCCCGGGCAGGTGCCGGTCGCCGACGACGGGCCTGCGGCCTTGCCGCGGCCGGTCCTGGAGGAAGGCACCGGGATCAACCTCCAGAGTCTCTTCTACGCGATCGAGTGGGCCGTGTTCGCGGTGTTCGCGCTGGCGTTCTACGTGCGCCTCGCGCGCGACGAGCTGACCGCGGAGCGCGGCGTCCGCGCGCGGTCGCCGGGCGGGGCGGCACCGCCGCCGCCCGCGCGTCGAGGTGAGGACGCGGGCATCGCGGGCCTCCCGGGCTGAAGTTCTTCCTCGCCGGCGACACGTGTCGAACGGCGGTGCCGCCCATCGGTCAGGTGAGCGCCGTCGCCAGGCGGCCGATCAGCGTGCGGAGGATCGGGCGCGGCGTGGCCAGCGTCAGGCGGACGAACCCCGCGCCCGCCGTGCCGCAGTCCGTGCCGTTCGTCAGGGCCACGCCCGCACGACGGCGGAGCCATCCCGCCGGGTCCTCCAGCCCGTACGCGCGCAGGTCGAGCCAGGCGAGGTACGTCCCCTCGGGCGGGACGAAGCCCACCTCGGGGAGGTGCTCCGCCAGCAGGTCCGCCGCCAGGCGGCGGTTGCCGTCGAGGTATGCGAGCACGTCCGTGAGCCAGTCCTCGCCGTCGTCGTACGCCGCGGTGTTCGCGACGACGCCGACCGTCGACGTCAGGTGCTCGGTCCAGGTGCCGACGCGGCGCCACTCCTCCGCGGTGGCGTCGTCGGACAGGACGAGCTGCGCGGCCTTGAGGCCGGGGACGTTCCACGCCTTCGACGCCGACGTCGCCGTGACCGTGTGGGCCGCCGTCGCCGCGGACACCGACGCGTAGGGCACGTGCTCGCGACCGGCGTAGACGAGCGGAGCGTGGATCTCGTCGGCGAACACGCGCCCGCCGTGCCGCTCGACGACGGCGGACACCGCCGCGAGCTCCGCACGCTCGAAGACGCGGCCGGTCGGGTTGTGCGGGTTGACCAGCACCAGCAGGCGCGCGCCGGTCGCGAAGGCGGCGTCGAGCGCGTCGAGGTCGTGCGTGGAGCGCCCGCCCTCGTCCTGGACCAGGGGAACCGGGAGGACCGGACCCCCCAGGTCGCGTAGCAGGGGGCCGAACGGCATGTAGGCCGGCGTGGGGAGGATCACCGGTGACCCGTCCGGCGTCAGGTGCCGCACCACCGCTTCGAAGGCGGCCAGCACGTCCGGTACCGGGCGCACATGCTCGGGCTCCACGGACCACCCGTACCGCCGCTTCGCGAACCCGGCGTACGCGCGCTGCATCTCGCCGATCGCCGGCCCGGGCAGGTAGCCGAGCAGCCCACGGTCGACGACGTCGTGCAGCGCGCGCGTCACCGCAGGCGCGGTGCCGAAGTCCATCTCGGCGACGAACGCGCCGATCGCGTCCGGGAACGCGGTCCACTTGACGCTGCCGGACGCGCGCAGCTGGTCGAGGGAGATGGAGTCGAGCTCGCTGGGCGTTGGCATGGCCCTATCCTGCACCGCCAAGATCTACCGAGGATGGGGAGCGTCAGGCCGACGCCCAGACGCCCAGCTCGTTGCCGCTCGGGTCGGTGAAGTGGAATCGACGGCCCCCGGGGAAGTCGTACGGGCCGTCGACCACCTGGCCGCCCGCGGCGGTCACCGCCGACACGGTCGCGTCGAGATCCTCGGAGTAGAGCAGGACGAGCGGCCCGGTGCGGCCGGGCGCGCGTTCGGTGTTGAGGCCGCCGACCTCGCCGTCGCCGTCGGGCGCGACGATGCCCGCATAGTCCGGCCCGTACTCGGTGAACCGCCACCCGAAGGCCGATGCGTAGAAGGCCCGCGTGGCAGCCATGTCGGTGACCCCGAGCTCGATGTAGTCGATCGCGTGGTGAGTGTTGGCCATGGGCCGAGCATGCCGCGCGCCTCCCACACCTGCCATCAGTGCGGGCGCGCGAGGCCGACCAGCTCGGTCAGGATGCTGCGGAGGTCCTCCAGCCGGCCCTCGCCCAGCTGCGCGGCCCACTCCTGCTCGACCGCGGCCCCGGCCGCGTGCGAGGTGGGCGTGATGGCCCGGCCGGCCTCCGTGAGGACGACCAGCGACACGCGCCGGTCGCTCGGGTCCGGGCGGCGCTCGACGACGCCGGCGGCGACCAGCTGGTCCACGCTCTGGGCCATGGTCTGCTTCCGGACGTTTGCCTTGCTCGCGAGCGTCTGGACGCTCGCTCCTTCGGGTGGCACGAAGGGGAGGACCCGCGCGTGGGCCGCGGTGAGCCCCCGGACGCCGAGCCGCTCGAGCTCCGCATCCATCTCGGCGGCCCAGCGCTGGTTGGCCAGGCGCAGCAGGAGCCCGAGGAGGGGCTGGGTCGGCGGCTGGGTCGGCGTTCTCATATAGACAGGCTCCTGTCTTTGGATCTACGGTGGACAGGTACCTGTCCATCCTAGGGAAGGAGCACGACGATGACTGGAACGACACTCCCGTTCGGGACCGCGATGGCCCTTGCCGAACGCAACCTGAGCGGCCCGCTCACCCGCATCCTCAGCGAGGAGCGGACCGAGCTCGGCGCCTGGTTCACGCTCAACGCGCTCGGGCTCCGCGGGCCGAGCCCCCGTGGTGTCCTGACGGGCCTCCTGTCGACGAACGGGTACGGCGACGGGAAGGCGGACGCCCTCCTCGAGCGGCTCGCCGCCGACGGGCTGCTCGAGGGGACGGACACGGTGCGCCTCACCGCCGCCGGCGCCGACCGCTTCACCGCGCTGACCGCGCGCATCACGTCCGTGACGCGTCGCGTGTTCGCCCTCTTCGACCCCGGACAGGTCGAGTCCACCCGGGCCCTCCTCCAGCAGATCGCCGAGGTCGATCCGGCGACGATCGAGAGCGTCGCCTTCGGGCCGGCGAGCTAGGCGGTCGGTCGGCCTGCCGCCTGCGCGCGGCCCGTCACTCGTGCTGCCAGCTGTGCCACAACGCGGCGTACGAGCCCCCGGCAGCGACCAGCTCGTCGTGCGCCCCGAGCTCCGTGATGCGCCCGTCCTCCACCACCGCGACGCGGTCGGCATCGTGCGCCGTGTGGAGGCGGTGCGCGATCGCCACGACGGTACGGCCTGCGAGCACCGCGCCCAGGGAGCGCTCCAGGTGCCGGGCCGCGCGCGGGTCGAGCAGCGACGTCGCCTCGTCGAGCACGAGCACGTCCGGGTCGAGCAGCACGAGCCGCGCGAGCGCGACCTGCTGCGCCTGGGCGGGCGTGAGCACTGCGCCGCCCGAGCCGACCTCCGTCTCGATGCCCGAGGGCAGCGCGTCGACCCACTCGAGCGCGTCCACGGCCGCCAGCGCCTCGCGCAGACGGGCATCGGACGCCCCGACGTCGGCGAGCCGCAGGTTGTCGGCCAGCGTCCCGACGAACACGTGGTGCTCCTGCGTCACCAGGGCCACCCGGCGGCGCAGCTCCTCGAGCGGCAGCTCGACGAGCGGCACGCCGCCCACCGTCACCGAGCCGCCCGTGGGCGGGTGGATCCCGGCGAGCATGCGCCCGAGCGTCGACTTGCCCGCGCCCGACGGCCCCACCATCGCGAGCCGCTCGCCCGGCCGCAGGTCGAGGTCGATGCCGTGCAGCACGTCGTGCCCCTCGCGGTAGGCGTACCGCACGCCGCGGGCCTCGACGTCGCCGGAAGCCGGCGAGTCCGTCCCCGCGACCCGGTCCGGTGCGACGAGGCGCACGCCGATGATGCGCGCGAGCGACACGGCCGACACCGACATGTCGTCGAGCCAGTACACGAGGTTCCACACGGGCCCCGTGAGCTGGAACGTGTACATGACGACGGCCGTGACCGCGCCCATCGTCACGGTGCCCTGCGACGCGAGGAACGCGCCCCAGATCAGCACGGCCACGGGCGCGATCACGAAGGTCAGGTCCACGCCCGGAAACAGCACCGTGCGCAGGCCGAGCGTCCGCATCTCCGCCTGGTACACGGTCGCGAGGTCGCCGTCGGCCTTTCCGTCACGGCGCCCGCCCAGGTCGAGCGCGTCGACGGTCCGCACGCCCTCGACCGACTCCGTGATGGTGCCGTTGAGCTGCGCGTAGGTGGCCGACTCGCGCTGGTAGGCGTCGGGCGCGCGGTGCAGGTACCACCGCGTCACCGCGAGGAGCAGAGGCAGCCCCGCGAACATCGCGACCGCGACGAGCGGCGACAGCACCAGGCAGGCCGCGACGGTGAGCACGATCGTCACCACGGCGACCACGAGCTGCGGTACCCCGAAGCGCACGGCGTTCTGGATCTTGCCGATGTCGTTGGTGGTGCGTGCGACGAGGTCGCCCGTGCCCGCGCGCTCCACCGTGGACAGGGGCAGCGCCGTGACGGTGTTGAGGAACTCCTCGCGCATCGACGCGAACACCGTCTCGCCGAACACCATCGAGCGCTGCTGCGCCACCTTCTGCACGACGGCGCGCGCGAGGGTCGCGGCGACGGCGATCAGCACGAGGTCGCGGACGTGCCCGGCCGTGGTGCCGTGCGTGACGTCGTCGACGAGCCGGCCGAGCAGCCACGGCCCGACCAGGCCGGCGATCGCCGCGAGGACGTGCAGCGTGGCAAGGACCAGCAGCGCGCGCCGGTTGGTCCGTAGCAGCCCGGCGGTGTACTGCCACGTGGTGCGGGCATCGGCGATCGGGAGCTTCATGAGCGCACCTCCGAGGCGGCAAGTCGCGTGTAGTCGTCCTCGTCCATCGACCGCCCGACGACGGCGCGGTAGCGCGCCGCGAGGGCGCCGTCGTCGGCGTCGGCCGGGCGCTCGAGCAGCTCCCGGTGGGTGCCGCTCGTGGCGACACGCCCGCCATCGAGGAACAGGACGTCGTCGACGTGGTCGAGCACGAGCGGGCTCGCGGTGACGATGAGGGTCGTGCGGCCTCGGCGCTCGTCGGCGAGCCTCGCCGCGATGCGGGCCTCGGTGTGCGCGTCGACGGCGCTCGTCGGCTCGACCAGGATCAGGATCTCCGGGTCGGTCAGCAGCGCGCGCGCGAGCGCGACGCGCTGCCGCTGGCCGCCCGAGAGCGACCGGCCCTTCTCGGGCAGCTCGCCCGCGAGGCCGTCAGGGACGGAGTCGAGCACGTCGTGCGCGTCGGCGACGTGCATCGCGCGCTCCAGGTCCTCGAGGGCCGCGCGTGAGCGCGCGTCGAGCTCCGAGTCGAGGCGACCCGAGAAGATCGTGGGCGTCGCGTCGGCGACGACGACGCGGCGCCGCAGGTGCTCCTTGGGCAGCACCGCGAGCGGCACCCCGCCGAGCGTGACCGGCGTGGCGGCCTCGGCGTCGTCGTCGAACCGGCCCAGGCGCAGCGCGACGGCGGCGGACTCGTCCGGGTCGGCCGCGACGAGCGCAACGACGCGACCCGGCTCGAGCGCGACGCCCGTCGTCTCGTCACGCAGGACCGCGCCCGGCGCGGGGAGCTCGGCCGTGGCCGGGGCGGCACCCGTCGCGGGCACCACGCGCAGCACCGTGACCACCTTGATGGCCGAGACATGCGCGTTGGTCGCGATCTTGAGGAACTGCGTGGCGAGCTGCACCGGCCAGCCGAGGAACGCCGCGTACCCGTAGAAGGACACGAGCTGGCCGGTGGTGATCTTCCCGTCGACCGCCGCGAGCGCGCCGAGGTACACGACGACGACGACGAACAGCCCGGGCAGCAGCACCTGCAGCGCGTCGAGCCACGACTGCGTGCCGGCGACGCGCACGCCTGCCGCGCGGACCTTCTGCGACTGCGCGCGGTAGCGGTCGGCGAACACGGCCTCGCCACCGATGCCGCGCAGGATGCGCAGGCCCGAGACGGTGTCGGCGCCGAGCGTCGTCAGGCGCCCGGAGGCGTCGCGCTGCGCCGTCTGACGCCGCTGCAGCGGCTTGACGAGGAAGGCGAGAACCGCGGCGACCACGGGCAAGCCGAGCGCGACGACGACGCCGAGCTGGACCGACGCGGACAGCATCAGCACGGTCGTCACCGCGTACGCGACGAGCGACCCGAGGAACTGCGCCGACATGGCGAAGAGCTCGCCGATGCGGAACGTGTCGTGGGCCACGGCCGAGACCACCTCGCCCGTCGGCAGCTCGGCCGAGATCGCGTGGCCCGAGCGTGACACGGTCCGCGACACGAGCTGCGACGAGCGGAACGCGGCTTCCATCCAGTTGCGGACGTCGAACCGGTGCCCGACCACGGCAACCCCGGTCAAGATCACGCCGATGCCGAGCAGCAGCCCGGCCCAGTACCACGTCGTCGGGCTGAGCCCGCCCTCGACGGCGGAGTCGACGACCCGGCCCAGCAGGAACGGCTGCACCGCCTGCGCGGCGAACGTGACGACGCCGCAGGTCAGCGCGGCGGCAAGCGTCGGTGCCTGCCGGCGCGCGAGCCAGCCGAGGTATGCCCAGGGCCCACTGAGCGACGGCGTGCCCGGGTCGGGGAGGGGGAGGGATCGCACGAGGGAACACGGTAGGCCGTGGTGCCGACACGGTGCGACGCAATTTGCTTGCCGCACGGCGGATCTGCTCTCAGCCATTGTGAGGGCGTCTACATCGTTGTAGGTTCTCCATCGTTGTAGGTACGCAGTGGTGCTCGCCGTCGAGCATCGCCGTTCTCCCGGTCCACCGTCGAACAGGGAACCCTCATGACCAGCCGCCTCCGTCGCACCGCCACCGGGCTCGCCGCTGTCGGGATGCTCGTCGCCACCGCGCTCACCACGGACGCCGCCTGGGCGGTGTCCGGCGCGGACGCCCCGGGGCAGGATCACGCCCCCGCCGCCCCGGAGTTCACCGATGTCACGGTGCACGACCCCTCGATCGTGACCTCGGGCGACGACATCTGGGTCTTCGGCTCGCACGCCGCCTCGGCCCACACCAAGGACCTGATCTCCTGGCAGCAGCACACCGTCGACCTGTCCCAGAACCCCGACAACGCGCTCTTCGACGACATCTACACGGAGCTCGCCGACACGTTCGCGTGGGCGCAGACGAGCACTCTGTGGGCGGCCGACGTCATCCAGCTCCCCGACGGCCGCTACGCGATGTACTACAACGCGTGCGAGGGAAGCAAGCCGCTCGCCGCGCTGGGGCTCGCGACCGCCGACGCCGTCGACGGGCCGTACGAGAACCAGGGGATCCTGCTCAAGAGCGGCATGGTGGGGGAGTCGGAGAACCCCGGCGAGACGTACGACCCGCACGTCCACCCCAACACCGTCGACCCCGACGCGTTCTACGACGCCGACGGCAACCTGTGGATGGTCTACGGCTCGTACTCGGGCGGCATCTTCCTGCTGAAGCTCGACCCGGCGACGGGCAAGCCGCTCCCCGGCCAGGGCTACGGCGAGCACCTCGTGGGCGGCAACCACAGCCGCATCGAGGGGCCGACGATCCAGTACGACGCCGGGACGGGCTACTACTACCTGTGGCTGTCGTTCGGCGGGCTCGACGTGACCGGCGGCTACGACGTGCGTGTCGCCCGGTCGCGTACCGTCACCGGCCCTTACCTGGACGCCGAGGGCAACGACATGAGCACGGTGAAGGCGGACGCCTCGAAGCCGCTGTTCGACGACGCCTCGATCCAGCCCTACGGCACCAAGCTCATGGGCGGCCACCTCTTCGAGCGCGAGCTCGGCGAGGCGGGCACCGGCTCCGGGATCGGCTACGTCTCGCCCGGCCACACCTCCTGGTACACCGACCCTGCCACCGGGCGGATGTTCCTGGTGTTCCACTCGCGCTTCCCCGGGAAGGGCGGCCAGCACAACGTGCGTGTGCACCAGATGTGGATGAACGCGGACGGCTGGCCGGTCGTCTCGCCGATGCGCTACGCGGGCGAGACGGCGGGGAAGGTCACGCGCGACGACGTCGTCGGCACGTGGCAGCTCGTCGACATGGGCCATGACATCACGGCGACCGCCGCGGTCTCGGACGACATCACACTCGACAAGACCGGCAAGATCGCCGGCGAGGCGAGCGGGCGGTGGATGCTCACCGGCAAAAATGCCGCCACCCTCATCATCGGCGGCGAGACCTACGAGGGCCGGTTCGTCCCGACGTGGGACCCCGCGACCGAGCAGTGGTCGCTCGGGTTCACGGCGCTCTCGGACGCGGGCGTCACCGTGTGGGGTCGTCAGACCCACGAGCTGACGGGCGCGAACGCCGTCGCTGCCGTCGTCGCACAGCTCGACCTCGGTGACACCTCCGCCGTCACGGCCGCCCTGACGCTGCCGACCAGCGGCACGAACGGCACGACGATCGCGTGGGCGACGTCGGACGCAGCGGTCGTCACCGCCGGAGGCGAGGTCACGCGGCCGGGCGCCGGCGCGCCGGACGCGAGCGCCACGCTCACCGCGACCGTCCGCAACGGCACCGCGTCCCAGACGGTCTCGTTCCCGGTCACCGTGGCCGCGCGCGTGCCCGGCGTGCTGGCCGCGTCGTGGTCGTTCGAGGGCAGCCTCGCCGACGGCACCGGCACGCACGCCGACGGCCGCCCCACCGGCAGCCGCGTCGACGCGCTCGGCGGCACCGCCGCGTACGTCGCCGACGGCGTCGACGGCAGCGCCCTGCACCTCGACGGCGCGTCGGGCGTGCGGCTTCCCGACGGGCTCGTCCAGGGCAAGTCGTACTCGGTGAGCATGTGGCTGCGGCCCCAGGCGCTGACGCAGTACACGACCGCGTTCTTCGCGGCCGCGAGCCCCGACTCGTGGGTGAGCCTCGTCCCGCGTGGCCACGACGGCGTCGGCGGCTCGACGATGCTGTGGTCCGGGTCGGCCTGGTACGACGCCGGCACCGGCCGGAGCCTGCCCCTGAACGAGTGGAGCCACGTCGCGTTCGTCGTCGACAACGGCGCCGTGTCCGTCTACATCGACGGCGAGGAGCGGTTCGCCGGCACCGGGTTCCCCGACGTGCTCAAGACCGACGCGAGCGTCTTCGCGCTGGGCGTGAACTGGTGGGACACGCCGTTCCAGGGTGACGTCGACGAGCTGACCGTGTGGGGTTCGGCACTCGCGCCCGAGGACGTGGAGGCGCTCGCTGCACGGTAGGGCCCTGGGCCTTGACTAGGCTGGCGGTGTGACCGAGGTTTCCACCGCGCAGGCCGCGACCGCCATCCGCAAGGCCCGGGGCGCTCTCGCCCGCTATCGCTTCATGGCGATCCTCACCGGCGTGATGCTGCTGCTGCTTACCGCGTGGTGCATCGTGAAGTACGTCTTCGGCGCGTGGTGGGGCCTGGACGTCGACGCCCTGGTGGGCGCGACCTGGATCGTCGCGCCCATCCACGGCTGGGTGTACGTCGTCTACCTCGTCACGGTGCTGCAGGCGTGGTCGACGATGCGCTGGGGCTGGGGCCGCCTGTTCACGATGGTGGTGGCCGGCGTCGTGCCGGTCATGTCGTTCATCGTGGAGCACCGCGTGCACCGCGACGGCGAGGTCAAGCTGGACGCGCTCGCGCAGCGCTACGAGGTCGGGGCCTGAGCCCCGAAACGCCTAAGATTGCCGGGTGACGACCCCCACCGCCCCGGCAATCACGACCCCCCGCCCTGTGCTCGTGGTCGACTTCGGCGCCCAGTACGCCCAGCTCATCGCGCGCCGCGTGCGCGAGGCGAAGGTGTACTCCGAGGTCGTCCCGCACAACATGTCCGTGGCGGACATGCTGGCCAAGGACCCGGCCGCGATCATCCTCAGCGGCGGCCCGAGCTCGGTGTACGCCGACGGCGCCCCGTCGGTCGACCCCGCGCTGTTCAAGGCGGGCGTGCCCGTCATGGGCATCTGCTACGGCTTCCAGGTCATGGCCCAGGCGCTGGGCGGCGAGGTCGCCAAGACCGGCCTCTCGGAGTTCGGCGGCACCGCGGTCGAGGTGTGCGCCACGGGCGTGCTCCTGGACGGCACCCCCGAGCACCAGAGCGCGTGGATGAGCCACGGCGACGCCGTGCACCGCGCCCCCGAGGGCTTCGAGGTGCTCGCGACGACGGCCGGCGCCCCGGTCGCGGCGTTCGAGAACCGCGAGCAGCGTCTCTTCGGCGTGCAGTGGCACCCCGAGGTCAAGCACTCGCAGTTCGGTCAGACCGTGCTCGAGCACTTCCTGTACGACGGCGCCGGGCTGGCCCCCGACTGGACGCCCGACAACGTCATCGCCGACCAGGTCGCGGCCATCAAGGCCCAGGTGGGCGACGCCCGCGTCATCTGCGCGCTGTCGGGCGGCGTCGACTCCGCCGTCGCCGCGGCACTGGTCCAGAAGGCGGTGGGTGAGCAGCTCACCTGCGTGCACGTGGACCACGGCCTCATGCGCGAGGGCGAGGTCGAGCAGATCGAGCGCGACTTCGTCGCCGCGACGGGCGTGCGCCTGATCGTCCGCGACGAGAAGGAGCGGTTCCTGTCCGCGCTCGCCGGTGTCACCGACCCGGAGACCAAGCGCAAGATCATCGGCCGCGAGTTCATCCGCGTGTTCGAGGACACGCAGCGCGACATCATCGCCGAGGCCGGCGCCCACGGCGAGGAGGTCAAGTTCCTCGTCCAGGGCACGCTCTACCCGGACGTCGTCGAGTCGGGCGGCGGCGAGGGCGCGGCCAACATCAAGTCGCACCACAACGTGGGCGGTCTGCCGGACGACCTGACGTTCGCGCTGGTCGAGCCGCTCCGCAACCTGTTCAAGGACGAGGTCCGCGCCGTGGGCCGCGAGCTCGGCGTGCCGGAGGAGATCGTCTCCCGCCAGCCCTTCCCGGGCCCCGGCCTGGGCATCCGCATCATCGGCGAGGTCACGGCCCACAACCTCGACATCCTGCGCCGCGCCGACGCGATCGCGCGCGAGGAGCTCACCAAGGCCGGCCTCGACGGCGAGATCTGGCAGTGCCCGGTGGTGCTGCTCGCGGACGTCCGCTCGGTGGGCGTCCAGGGCGACGGCCGCACCTACGGTCACCCCGTCGTGCTCCGCCCGGTCTCGTCCGAGGACGCCATGACGGCCGACTGGACCCGCCTGCCCTACGAGACCCTTGCAGTCATCTCGACGCGCATCACGAACGAGGTCCGCGAGGTCAACCGCGTGGTGCTCGACGTGACGTCGAAGCCGCCGGCGACCATTGAGTGGGAGTGAGTCAGCGCACGAGCTGCACCGCGCGGCGGTAGGCCTGCGCGGTCGCCTCGAGGACGTGCGCCCAGTCCGACGCCGGCGGGTGGGCGCGGTTGTGCGCCACCAGCCGGTCGAGCAGCGCCGGGTCCTCGACCAGGCGGACGACGGCGCGCGTGATCGCCGCGTCGCCGTCGGCCACGAGACCGTCGACGCCGTCCTCGAGGCGTTCCCCGACGCCTGACCCCGCGTGGGTGACGATGGCGAGGCCTGCGGCCCGCGCCTCGAGGGCGGCGATGCCGAACGCCTCCTTGACGGCCGGCGCCACGAAGACGTCGGCCTCGGCGTAGAGCGCGTGCAGCTCGTCGGAGGCGAGGCGTCCAGGCAGGCGGACGACGTCGGCGAGGCCCGCTGCCCCGACGGCGGTGCGGGCGGCCGCGAGCTGCTCCCCGTCGCCCACGAGCGTCGCGACCAGCGACTCGGTCGGCAGCTCGCGGGCCGCGGCGACGAGGGCCCCGACCAGCGGCAGCATGCGCTTGCGGCGCGCGAACCGGGCGGTGCTCACGACGTGCACGGCGCCCTTGGCAACCGCTCTGTCGTCGCGCTCGACCCGGTCGTAGCCGCGCCAGGACCCGACGTCGACGCCGTTTCCGAGGACGACGACGCGCCCGGCCGGGTCGCCTCCCGCGGCCGTCACGATGCGGCGCACAGGGTCGGCCGTCAGCTCGCTGACCGCCGACCAGAGCACGGGCAGGGCCGACCAGCGCACCGTGCGGTCCAGCAGGGCGAAGGCGCGCTCCGTCGGCGCGTCCCAGACCGAGTGCACCGTCACGACGGCGGGCAGCCCCCGCCGCGCGATCGCCCGCAAGGCCCGCTGGACCGTCGGCGCGAGCACGCCCGCGTGCAGGTGCACGGCGTCCGGGCGCTCGCCCGCGGCGTCGAGCGCGTCCAGGCGGGCCAGCACGTGATGGGTCGAGCGCGGGTGGACCGGGAAGCCGCCCGGGACGCGCGCCGCGACCCGGTGCACCCGGACGCCGTCGTCGCCCACCGTCGTCGTGCAGCCCCGGGCGCCTGGCGCGGCCGGAGTCGTCGTGAGGACGTCCACGGCGTTCCCCGCGGCGACCTGGCGCGCCGCGAGCCGGGCTACCTGTACCTCGATGCCGCCCATCCGCGGCAGGAATGAGTCGCTCAGGTGGAGCACGCGCACGGGGCCTCCTCCCCTCGATGTGCCGCCGCACGGGCGCGACCTGGCGTTTCACCGGGCGCAAGAACATCTTGGAGGTTAGCGTGACGTACGGCACACCGAGCAGAGGAGGGAACCATGTCGAGCACGGTCGCAGTACGTTCGCCGCGCGGTGTCCGCGGCATCGGCCTGTTCGCGATCATCGCGGGCATCGTCATGATCGTCGCCGGGATCCTGACGTGGATCCTCGTCGCCATCCAGCTCGCCAACGAGGAGATCACGGTCTCCAACGACGCGACCTTCATGGGTGGCATCTTCCAGGGCAAGCAAGTCATCGGGCCGCTGACCGCGTACGCCCAAGCTGACATCATCAACCAACACGCGCTCGCCGCGACAGACGGCCAGACCTTCGCCCAGCTCGCCCAGGACGACCCCCGTCGTGACGTCGTCATGACCGCCTCGTTCCTGCGCGCGTCGCTGTTCACGTCGATCGTGTCCTTCGGCGTCTGCGTCCTGGTCGTCGCCCTGGGGGTGCTGTTCTGGCTCATCGGCAGCGCTCTGCGCCGGCTCGCTGACGTCGTCCCCGGGGGCGCCCTGGCCGGCGCCGCGACGCCGGGTCTGACCTCCGAAGCCGACGCCTACGGCCGCCACGCGAGCCCGCCGACCGGGACCGCCGCCGCTGCGGCTCCACCCGGCACGGGTTACCCGGCTGCGCCAGAAACGGGTTACGCGGCCCCGCCCGACACGGGCTACGCCGGCGGCCCGGCGGCAGCGGAACCCACCGACCCGCTCCCGGACACGACGTACGCGGCTCCGCCCCAGACCGGCGAGACAACCTCCGGCACGTCGTACGCGACGCCCGCGGAGACGGGCGAGGTCACCGGCGAGAACGACGACAGCGGGCCCGGGCGCCCCGCCTGATCCCACCCGCCTGGACGACGACGGGCTCCGGCCGCCCAGTGCGGCCGGAGCCCGTCGTGCAGCTCAGGCGCCGGCGGTCGGCTCCGTGCGGTTACGGCGGCGGGCCGCCCCGAAGACGGAGGCCACCACGAGCACGGCGCCTGCGAAGGCCAGCAGGTAGATCATCGCCAGGCCGACGTCGAGGCTGGCGCCCGCGGCGACCGACAGGGCGCCGACGCCGATCGCCAGGATCACGAATCCCCAGACGATCGTGCCTGTGCGCGGCGTCGTGCGGACCAGCGGCGGGGGCGGGGGCGTCCACGCCGGCGCCTCGTAGACCGGGGCGGTGTACGACGGCGTGGTGGGGGCCGGCGTGGTGTACGACGGCGTGGGGTACGACGTCGTCGCGTACGACGGCGTGTCGTACGACGAAGCACCGGACGAGGGAGCGCCGTACGCCGCCGCCGTGTACGCCGCGGTGTCCTCGGCCTGCCCCGGGACCGGCTGGTCGAACACCGACAGCGGGTCGTCCGGGCGGGCCGGCTCGGGGCGGAGCGGCTGGGTGTCGCCCGCCTCGACGGCCGCGGCATCGAGGACCTGGGTCTCGCTTGCCGCAGGAGTCGCGGCTTCGACCAGCTGGGTGTCCCCGGCCTCGATCTCGACCGGCTCGGTTGCGTCGACCGGCTCGGTCACGTCGAGCTGCTGGGGCGCGTCGGTCTGCTCGGCCGCGGCGTCGGGACGCTCGTCGTTCGGGTTCTGGCTCATCAGTTCTCCTCCTTGTGGTCGGGCTGACGCTGCGCTGCGCTCAAGCGAGTACCGAAGTGCTCGGCCCTCGTCCTCGCTTCGCTCCGCATCAGTCCTCCGTGACGGTGACGTTGCCGGCGCCGGCCGAGACGAGCAGGCGCAAGGTGGCGCCGTGCTCGCTCGCCTCGTCCGAGCTGAGATGGGTGATGGAGCTGCCGACGCGGGTGAGGGTCCGCGTCTCGGGGTCGACCTGCCAGACGAGCTGGCCGGCCAGGAGCCGGACGTCGGCCTCGACGGCCGCGTCGCGCGGCACGAGGACGGTGAGGTCGCCGGCCGTGAGCTGGATCGGGACCACGACCGGGTCGTCGGTGGTGGCGCCGGCCAAGTCCAGGCTGGACAGGTCGATGGTCGGGTCGCCGAACTGGGCGCGGAAGCCGCGCTCGGCCTCCGCGACGGACCGCGGGGCGACCGTCCCTTGGCTGACGTCGATGCCGTTCGCACCGACGCCGTGCCAGGTGCCGCCGAGATCACGCGAGATGCGGGCGGAGGGGAAGCCGGCGTCCGCGGTGCTGATGCTCCACGGGAGCGCCACGACCAGGCCGACGATCGCGAAGAAGCCCAGCCAGCCGCTCGACCGGCCGCGGATGCCGCTGACGACGATCGCGGCGCCGATGATGACCAGCGAGATGCCGATCCAGGCGAGGACGGGGTCGTAGCCGCTGCCGAACGGCCACGGCAGCGACAGCCCCGAGCGCTCCTGGGCGAGCATCAGTGCGCCGGCGATGAGCAGGAGGCCGAACACGATGCCGACCGTCGCGGCCCCGGCGCTCTTGGTGATCGGCCGCGAGGCGCGCTCTGCGGCGCGTGCCTGGGCGCGCTGCTGCTGGGCCGCCGCGCGGACCTGGCCCTGGTGGCGGGAGGCGGCGGCGCGAGCCTGGGCGGCCTCGGCGCGGGCACCGGCGGCCTGGTTGCGGGCGTCGGTCCGGGCGCGGTCCGCCTCGGCGCGGGCCCACGCGGCGTAGGCGCGGGCGTCGGTGGTGGGCGGGCCGGGCTGCGTCGGGTAAGGAGCCCGCGTCGGGTACGGCTGCGTCGGGGAGGCCTGCGTCGGGTAGGGCGCGACGGCCTGGCGCTCGCGACGGCGCTCGTGCACGAACCGGATCAGGAGCCAGCCGGCGGTCACCCAGACGGCGATCCAGAACAGCGTGATGATCCAGCCCCAGTGGCCGCCGTTCCACCACGAGCCGAAGCCGTCGGACCAGCCGAAGCCGACGAGGAGCGCGGCTGCGGCGCCGAGCAGCGCGACGTCGAAGTCGCCGCGCATCGCCTGCTGCAGGTGGATGCGCCCGTCGCGGCGCTCGGGGAGCAGCGCCCAGCCGACCGCGTAGACGACCAGGCCGATGCCGGTGAGGAAGAAGCTGAGGAACAGAATGCCGCGCACGAGCAGCGGGTCCCAGCCGAGGCGCTCGGCGACGCCGCCGGCGACGCCGCCCACCCAGCGGTCCTCGGACCGCGCCAGGCCGGAGCGGCGGATGGAGTCGAAGAACCGGTCGCTGCTCGAGGGGGCAGGGCCGCCGGTCGGAGCCGCGTAGGGAGGGGTGCCGGGGGGCGGGACCGACGACGCCGGTGGCGTCGAGTCCGGAACAGGGCCCGGCTGCGGGGGGTACGGGTCGGTGCTCATGACGACGATCCTTCCGGCGACGGTTGCGCGCGGCTATCGGGTGCCGCCCTGAAGCGACCCTGAAACCTGCACCCGGGGGCGGCTCCGGAACCCTGAATCTCGGCCCTGAGGGCGTTCCGGGTGCCGACGACGTGCCACGATCGGAAGGTGAGCACGTCGTCCGCACCCCCCGCCGACACTCGGCCGCGCCTGCCGCTGCGCCGCCCCGAGGCGGGCCGGTGGGTGGGTGGCGTGTGCGCCGGCCTCGCCGCCCACCTGGGCGTCCCGGTCGCTGCCGTCCGTGCGGTCATGGCGATGCTCGCTCTCGCCGGAGGCGCCGGGGCGGCGGTCTATGTCTTCTGGTGGGTCACCATCCCCTCAGGCGACCCACGCGCCGTCGCGGAGGCCGCGGAGCCGGCCGCGCTGCGACGGCTGGCACCGCGGCTGCGGCTCGCCGGCGCGGCCGCCAAGGTCCAGCGTCGCGACGTCATCATGGGCGTGGCGCTGCTGCTCGTGGCCGCGTTCCTCGTCGCCGTGCGCGCGGGCTGGGCCTGGCGGCAGTCGTGGGTGCTGCCGGCGCTGCTGGCGCTCGGTGGCCTGGCGCTGGCGTGGAGCCAGCTCGACGCCGTGCAGCGCGGGGACGCGCCCGCGGGGCGCCGGCGACGCTGGGCGGCGATCGTTCGACCGGCGGCCGGGCTGGCGCTGGTGGTCGTGGGGCTGCTGCTGCTGGTGAGTCAGGACACGCACGACTGGGCCGTGATCCAGGCCGCAGCCGCCGCGTTCGCCGTGCTGGTGGGCTTCGCGCTTGTGCTCGCGCCGTGGTGGCTGCGGCTCGTGCGCGAGCTGGGCGACGCGCGCGCCGCGCGCGCCCGCGAGGCCGAGCGCGCCGACATCGCCGCCCACCTGCACGACTCCGTGCTGCAGACCCTCGCCCTCATCCGCTCACGCGCCGACGACGCCGATGCGGTCGCGCGCATGGCCCGCGCCCAGGAGCGCGAGCTGCGGGAGTGGCTCTACGACGACCGACGCGCGCCCGGGACGTCGCTCGCCGACGAGCTGCGCGCGCTCGTCGCGCAGGTCGAGGACGGGCGCGTGGGGAAGCCGGCCGCCGACGGCGCGGCACCGGTGGCGATCGACGTCGTCGTCGTCGGCGACTGCCCGCCCACCGACACGACCAGCGCGCTGCTGCAGGCCACGCGCGAGGCGCTCATCAACGCCGTCGCGCACGGCAAGCCACCCGTGACCGTGTACCTGGAGGTGACGGACGCGTCCGCCGAGGTGTTCGTGCGCGACCGCGGCGACGGGTTCACCATGGACGACGTCGCGTCCGACCGGTTCGGGGTGCGCGAGTCGATCCTCGGGCGCGTGCGGCGCCGCGGCGGGACGGCCGAGGTCACGAGCCGCGAGAGCTGGGGCACGGAGGTCCGGCTGAAGATGCCGCGCACGCCGTCGGCACCCCCGGTGGTCGATCCGGCTCTCGCCGTCCCGGTCGCCGAGCCTGTCGAGACCCCCTCCAGCAGCGATGATGTGATGTGGACGAGCTCGACCACCGTGGACCCGACCGAAGGAGCCCGCCCGTGAGCACCCCCGCAGCCGCCGAGGTCGTCCTGCCCGTGCCCGTCGTGCTGGTGGACGACCACCACATGTTCCGCGCGGGCGTCCGCGCGTCGCTCGACGAGCGCGTCAGCGTCGTGGGGGAGGCCGCCGACGTCGACGAGGCGGTCGCGGTCATCCACGCCCACCGGCCGCCGGTCGTGCTGCTCGACGTGCATCTCCCTGGCGGCACGGGCGGGGGCGGCGCCGAGGTGGTCCGGCTGTGCGCCGACCTGATCGGGGACGGGACCACGCGGTTCCTCGCGCTGTCGGTGTCCGACGCCGCGGAGGACGTCGTCGCCGTCATCCGTGCAGGAGCGCGGGGCTACGTCACCAAGAACATCTCGGCCAAGGACCTGTCGTCCGCCGTCGTGCAGGTCGCCGGCGGGGATGCCGTGTTCTCGCCGCGCCTGGCCGGGTTCGTGCTGGACGCGTTCGGGACCGCGGCGGGCGAGGTCTCGGTGGCCGACGACGAGCTCGACCGCCTCTCGCGCCGCGAGCAGGAGGTCATGCGGCTCATCGCGCGCGGGTACTCCTACCGCGAGGTGGCGAGCGAGCTGTTCATCTCGATCAAGACGGTCGAGACCCACGTGTCCGCCGTGCTGCGCAAGCTGCAGCTCTCGAGCCGCTACGAGCTGACGCGCTGGGCGGCGGCGCGCCACATCCTCTGACCGGCGTCGAACGGAGAAGTGATACGCGATCGTCAGCAAGAGTGATACTGGTTCGTCAGCAATAGTGATATCGCGCTGTCCGCAATAGTGCTAACGTGCTGGTCATGGCGGCCTACAGAGACCGGATCGCTGACCGGCAGGTGCGCGGAGCGCTGGCGACATTCGGTGCCGTGATCATCCAAGGTGCTCGCGCGACGGGCAAGACCACGACCGGCCTGCACGTCGCGGCCAGCTCGATACGGCTGGACTCGTCACCGGAGCTGGCCGCGCTCGCCGAGACGTCGCCTCACGTGGTGCTCGGCGGTGATGCCCCGCGCCTCATCGACGAGTGGCAGCTCGCCCCGACGATCTGGAACGCGGTGCGCCACGAGGTCGACCGGCGCGCCGTGCCCGGCCAGTTCGTCCTGACAGGTTCGGCGACACCGTCGGATGACGTCACGCGCCACAGCGGTGCGGGCAGGTTCCGGCGCATCACCTTGCGCCCTATGACACTTGACGAGAGCGGCGAGAGCACTGGTGAGATCGGCTTCGCCTCGCTGTTCGACGGCGGATCGGTTGCCGCAATAGGCGGCCCAGCGGTCCCGGACTACGTCCGTCTTGCCGTGCGCGGCGGTTGGCCGGCCCTGGTGGGGCAGCCTGGGCGGTCGGCCCGCGAGTACCTGTCGAGCTACTTGGAGGACGTCGTGCGGGTCGACCTGCCAGGAGCGGATCTCCGCGTCGACCCGCAGCGCATGAGAGCTCTGGTGCGTGCTCTTGCCCGGAACGTCGCGACCGAGATCGCGGCGACGAAGCTGGGCGCTGAGGCCGAGCTTTCCCAGCCCTCGGGCGAGGCAGCGAGCATCTCGGCTCAGACGGTGCGCAAGTACCTCGACGCTCTTGCACGGGTCTTCGTGGTCGAGGAGCAGCCGGCGTGGGCCCCGCGTCTGAGGTCCCGGATCCGGCTCCGCGTGCAGCCCAAGTGGCACTTCGCGGACCCGTCGCTCGCTGCGACGGCCCTGGGGGCGGGAGAACGATCGCTTCTGGACGATCTCAACACCTTCGGCTTCCTCTTCGAGTCGCTGTGCGTTCGCGACCTGCGGGTCTATGCCGATCTACTGGGCGGAGATGTCTACCACTACCGCGACGATTCCGGGCTCGAGGTCGATGCGATCGTCGAGCTCGCAGACGGTCGCTGGGCTGCCTTCGAGGTGAAGCTCGGGGGAGCCAGGAACGTGGAGTCCGCGGCCACGAGCCTGCGCCAGCTCGCCGCCAAGGTCTCCGAGGAGCGACGCGATCAGCTCTGCTCGCTGACCGTCCTCACCGCGGGGAACACGAGCTACACCCGCGAGGACGGCGTGAGCGTCGTCGCACTGGGGCACCTCAGCGCGGGCAGCGTATGAACAGCGATCGTGACTGGGGAGCCGACGGCGCTCACCGCCGCGCCGACTCCGTCAGCGTCACTCGGCCGCGGACGGCGGCCCGCCACATCCTCTGATCTCCCGCGACCTCGCCCGCCCACCCGGGGGCGAGCGTCACGACGTCGCCCACGACGACGACGGCGGGGTTGCGCACGCCCGCCTCGGCCGCGACCTGTGCGACCGTGCCGAGCGTGGCGAGGGTGGTGCGCTGCCGGGGCCCGAACCCGTCCTCGATGATCGCGACCGGCGTGTCGTCCGGCCGTCCGGCCGCTACCAGCGCCCGCGCCGTGTGGGCCAGCCCGGCGATCGCCATGAGCAGCACCACCGTGTGCTCTGGCCCTCCGGGCACTCCGCCCAGCAGGTCGGTGACGTCGTCGTGCCCGGACAGGACGGTGAACGCGCGCGCGACGCCGCGGTGGGTCAGGGGGATGCCCGCGGCCGACGGTACGGAGACCGCGCTCGTCACGCCCGGCACCACCTCGACGGGCACTCCCGCCGCGACGCAGGCCGCGACCTCCTCGCCGCCGCGGCCCAGCACGTACGGGTCGCCGCCCTTGAGCCGGACGACGTCGCGGCCGGCGAGCGCGTGCTCGACGATCAGCTCGTTGATGCCCGACTGCCGGACGGGGTGGTGCCCGGGGTGCTTGCCGACGTCGATCACCTCGGTCTCACCGGTCAGCACGCGGGGCAGCTCGTCGAGCAGTGCGCGCGGCGCGAGCCGGTCGACCACGATGACGTCGGCCGCCTCGAGCAGCCGCAGTCCCTTGACCGTGATGAGCTCCGGGTCACCCGGCCCGCCGCCGACGAGCCACACACGCCCCGTGCTCATACCGCCTCCTCGATCGCCGGTGGTCGAGCCTGTCGAGACCACGCCGCGATGGTGGTCTCGACGAGCTCGACCACCGGCGCGGTGCGGACAGGGTGGCGCACCGACGTTTCCGCGGGGTCACCAGTGCGGGTCGTGTGCGTCACGCGGCCTCCTGCCGCAGGCCGCGGCTGCGCAGGACGGCCCGCTCGACCGGGGCGAACACCGCGAGCTCGACGACGATGCCCACCGCGAGGATGAGCAGGATCGCCGTGAAGACCAGCGACATGTCGGCGAGCTGGCGGCCCTGGTCGAGGAACTGGCCGAGCCCGAACCCGATGGACCCGCCGACGGCGATGATCTCGGCCGCCATGAGCGAGCGCCACGAGAACGCCCAGCCCTGCTTGAGGCCGGCGAGGTAACCCGGCAGGGCCGCGGGCAGCACGATGTCGGTGACCATCGCGACCCGGCCGGCGCCCAGCACGCGGCCCACCTGCCGCAGCAGCGGCGGCACCTGGTCGACGCCGGCCACGATCCCGTTGACGATCGACGGCACGGCGCCCATGAGCACCACGAAGTACACGGTGCCGTTCGACAGGCCGAACCAGATGATGGCCGCCGGCACCCAGGCGACCGACGGCAGGACCTGCAGGCCCGTGATGATCGGCCCGAGCGTCACGCGGATCCAGCGCACGCGCGCGACGACCACGCCGAGCGGCGTCCCGATCGCGACGGCGGCCAGGAACCCGAGCACGCCGCGCGAGAGCGAGGTGGTCAGCGCCTCCCAGAGCGACCCGTCGCGCGCGGCGGTGCCGATCGCCGTCGCGACCTCGCGCGGGCCGGGCAGGTTCCAGATCGGCTGCACGCCGGACAGGACGACGCCCTCCCACACCGCCAGCACGACGACGACGGCGACCAGCGGCGGCCAGGCGCGGCGCCATGCCGCGGCGGCGCCGCGCTGGACGGCACCCGACGGGGTCTGGAGCGCGTCGAGGCCGGCCTCGACGTCGGCGAGGCGGTCCTTGTCGTCGGCCGACAGCCCCGAGGTGAACCAGGTGGGGACGTCAGTGGGCATGGCGGCTGATCTCCTCGCGCAGTCGGGCCGTGATCTCGCCCGTGAGCTTGACCGGATCCTGATCGCCGACCTGCCACTCGTGGACCACGCGCCCGGGACGGGACGACAAGAGCAGCACCCGCTGCCCCAGGCGCACAGCCTCGCGCACGTTGTGCGTCACGAAGACGACCGTGCGCTGCGTGGTGCGCCAGATCCGCTCGAGCTCGTCGTGCAGCAGGTCGCGGGTGATCGCGTCGAGGGCGGCGAACGGCTCGTCCATGAGCAGGACCTCACGGTCCTGGGCGAGCGCGCGCGCCAGCGCGACGCGCTGGCGCATGCCGCCCGAGAGCTCGTGCGCCCGCTTGTCGGCGGCGCCGTCGAGCCGCACCAGGTGCAGCAGCTCGGCCGCCTTCTCGCGTCGCTCGGCGCGGGGCACGCCCCGCAGCCGCAGCGCGAGCTCGATGTTGCGGCTCGCGGTGAGCCACGGCAGCAGCGCGGACTCCTGGAACATCAGGGCCGCCGGACCGGCCACCACGTCCCCCGTCGACGCCGGCTCGAGGCCGGCGAGGATGCTCAGCAGCGTCGACTTGCCGCACCCCGACGCACCGATGAGGCACACCAGCTCGCCCGGGGCGATGTCGAGGTCGACGCCGTCGAGCACGAGCGGGCCGTCGCCGAACCGCTTGCCGACGCCGCGCAGGCGCACGGCGGGCTCGGGCGACGTCGTGCCGAGACCGACGACGGGGGACTCGACGGGGCCCCCGCGAGCCCCCGCAGCGGAGCGAGGAGGCTCGTGGGGTGTCGTGGTGGTGGTCATGGGGTTACTCCTTGCCCAGGCCGGAGGCCGAGACCTTGTCCTCGCCGGCGGCGGTCAGGACCTTGTTGAGCAGGCGCAGGTCGTAGATGCCCTTCAGGTCGGCCTTCTGCGTGGTGCCGGCCTCGACGCCGTGGTCGAGCTGCGTCTGCAGCGTGCTCGCGACCGGGTCGGTCGTGAACTCGATGTTCGTGAACGCGCGGTCGAGCACCGCCTGCGAGAGCGGCTTGCCCGCCGCGGCCGCGATCTGGTCGTTGACGACCGTGGCGCTGCCCGCCGGGTCGTCCTGAAGGGCCTGGATGGCGGCGAGCTCGCCCTTCAGCAGGGCCTCGACGGTCTCCGGGTGCTCCGCCAGGAAGTCCGTGCGGACGATGACGTTGGTGGTGACGAACTTCCCGCCGGGCCACAGGTCCTTCTCGTCGACCAGCACGTGCGCCCCGGCGTCGAGCACCAGGCGCGAGGCCCACGGCTCGGGCAGCCAGCCGCCGTCGAGCTCGCCCTTCTGGAAGAGCTGGAGGGTCTGGGCGTTCTCCGTCGGCGTCACCGCGACGTCGCCGCCGCCGTGCAGGTCGCTCGTCAGGCCCTGCTCCTTGAGCCAGTAGCGCAGCGCGACGTCCTGCGTGCCCCCGAGCTGCGGCGATGCGATCGCCTTGCCCTTGAGGTCGGCGGCCGAGTCGATGCCGTCGCGGACCACGAGCGAGGCGCCGCCCGACGCCGCCCCGGCGATGATCCGCAAGGACTCGCCGTGCGACTTCACGTACCCGTTGATCGCCGGGCTGGGCCCGATGAAGGCGACGTCGATCGCCCCGGCGTTGAGGGCCTCGAGCTCGGCCGGGCCGGCGTTGAAGACCTCGGTGGTGAGCTTGGTGCCCCCGAGCTCCTTCTCGAAGTACCCGCCGCCCACGCCGACGAGGGCGGGGGAGTGCGTGACGTTCGCGAAGTAGCCCAGGTGCACCTCGGCCGCGGGGCCCTTGTCGGCGCTCGCGCCGGAGGGGTTCGTCGCGGCGGACGACGGGCCGCCACAGGCCGCGATCGCCGCCACCAGGGCAGTGGCGAGCAGGGCGGCGGGGAGCGTGCGGGTCGTGGCGTTCATCGCGAGTACCTCTCCTGGGGGTGGGGTGGTGGTCGGGGTCGACCACCGGGGGGATCAGATGCCGTCGACCATGCCCGCGGCGAGAGTGGCGCCGTCGTCGGGGTCGACGAGCAGGAACGCGCCGGTGCGGCGCGCCCTGGCGTAGGGCTCGACGGGCACGGGCGCCGCGAGGCGCAGCGTGACCCGGCCGAGGTCGTTGAGCGTCAGGCTCGCGGCCGCGCTCAGCTCGGAGGTGTCGAGCGTGTCGAGGTCGAGGCGGCCGACGATGGCCCGGACCTGCGCCTTGACCGTGCGCGTGCCGTGCTTGAGCAGCACGGTGGTGCGCGGCTCGAGCGGCCGGTCGCCCAGCCACGCGACCGTGGCCGTGACGTCCTGGGTCGGCGTCGGCGCCCCGTCGGCGGCGGCGAGCAGGTCGCCGTGCGCGACGTCGACGTCGTCGGCCAGGCGGATGGTGACCGACTGCGGGGCGAACGCCTCGGGCAGCGTGTCGAGGCCCGCCGCGAGCGAGTCCGCGGTGTCGATGCCGACCACCGTGGTGCGCTGCCCGCCCGGGAGGACGACGACCGGGTCGCCGGGGCGTACGACGCCGCCCGCGACCTGCCCGGCGTAGCCGCGGTAGTCGCGGAACCGGTCCTCGCCGCTCTGCGGGCGCACGACGTGCTGGACCGCCAGCCGGAACGGCTCGTCCGCGGGGGCGTCCGCCGTCGGCAGCGCCTCGAGCAGATCCAGCAGGCTGGGGCCGTCATACCAGGGGGTGTTGTCCGAGCCCTCGACCACGTTGTCGCCGAGCAGCGCCGAGACCGGGATCGCGTGGATGCCGACCACGCCGAGTGCCGACGCCGCGGCGCGCAGGTCGGCGACGATCTCCGCGAACCTCTCGGCGGACCAGCCGACCAGGTCGATCTTGTTCACCGCGACGACGACGTGCGGCACCCGCAGCAGCGCTGCCACGGCGAGGTGGCGGCGGGTCTGCTCCAGCAGGCCCTTGCGGGCGTCGACGAGCAGCACGACGACGTCGGCCGTCGAGGCGCCCGTGACCGTGTTGCGCGTGTACTGCACGTGCCCGGGGCAGTCGGCCAGGACGAACGAGCGGGACGTTGTCGCGAAGTAGCGGTAGGCGACGTCGATCGTGATGCCCTGCTCGCGCTCGGCGCGCAGGCCGTCGGTGAGCAGCGCGAGGTCGGCCGTCTCGAGGCCGCGGTCGCGCGACACGCGCTCGACGGCGTCGAGCTGGTCGCTGAGGACCGAGCGCGAGTCGAACAGCAGGCGGCCGACGAGCGTCGACTTGCCATCGTCGACCGACCCCGCCGTGGCGATGCGCAGCAGCGTCGCCGGACCGTCGAGGCTGGTGTGCTCCAGGGTGGTGGCGACCATCAGAAGTAGCCCTCCTTCTTGCGGTCCTCCATGGCGGCCTCGGACATGCGGTCGTCGGCGCGCGTGGCTCCGCGCTCGGTGATGCGGGTGGTGGCGACCTCGGCCAGGACGTCGTCGACGGTGGTCGCGAGGGACTGGACGGCGCCGGTGCACGACATGTCGCCGACCGTGCGGTAGCGCACCTTCTCCGTGCGGACGCTCGCGCGCTCCGCGGCGTCGCGCGGCCTCGAGTACGGCCCGACGGCGAGCAGCATGCCGTCGCGGTCGAACACCTCGCGCTCGTGGGTGTAGTAGAGGCTGGGCAGCGCGATGCGCTCGCGCGCGACGTAGCGCCACACGTCGAGCTCGGTCCAGTTGGACAGCGGGAACACGCGCACGTGCTCGCCCGGGCGGTGCCGGCCGTTGTACAGGTTCCACAGCTCGGGGCGCTGGTTGCGGGGGTCCCACTGCCCGAACTCGTCGCGCAGGGAGAAGATGCGCTCCTTCGCGCGGGCCTTCTCCTCGTCGCGGCGGCCGCCGCCGAACACCGCTTCGAAGCGGCCCTTCTCGATCGCCTCGAGCAGCGGGCGGGTCTGCAGCGGGTTGCGCGTGCCGTCGGCGCGCTCGCGCAGGCGGCCGTCGTCGATCCAGTCCTGGACCTTGGCGACCTCGAGGCGCAGGCGCAGGCGGTTGACGACGGAGTCGCGGTAGGCGAGCACCTCGGGGAAGTTGTGGCCGGTGTCGACGTGCAGCACGGGGAACGGCACGGGCGCCGGCGCGAACGCCTTGACGGCCAGGTGCAGCATCACCATCGAGTCCTTGCCGCCGCTGAACAGCAGCACGGGCCGCTCGAGCTCGGCGACCACCTCGCGGATGACGTGGATCGCCTCGCTCTCGAGCGCGTCGAGCAAAGACAGCGTGCTCGCTGTCGTCGTGGTCGAGGTCATCAGTCCTTCTCCGGTCGTGGGCGCGGCGGTCACGTGTGCAGCCCGCACTCGGTCTTGTCGAAGCCGGCCCAGCGGCCCGAGCGGGGGTCCTCGCCGGGCGCGACCCGGCGGGTGCAGGGAGAGCAGCCGATCGACGGGTAGCCGTCGTCGAGCAGCGGGTTGAGCAGCACCCCGTGGCGGGCGGCGTAGCCGAACAGGTCGTCGTAGCTCCATGCGGCGAGCGGGTTGACCTTGATCAGGCCGTTCTTGTCGTCGAAGCCGACGAGCGGGGTGTTCGCGCGCGTGGGCGCCTCGTCGCGGCGCACGCCGGTGAACCACACCTCGTACCCGGCGAGGGTCTGGTGGAGCGGCGTGACCTTGCGCATCGCGCAGCACCGCCCCGGGTCGCGCGCGAACAGGTCCTTGCCGTAGGCCTCGTCCTGCTGGGCCACGGTGAGCTCGGGCAGCACGTCGACGACGGTCACGTCCATCGTGGCGGCGACGGCGTCGCGGGTGCCGACGGTCTCGGGGAAGTGGTACCCGGTGTCGAGGAACAGCACGTCCACGAACGGCAGCGTCCGGGCGACCACGTGCGGCAGGACGGCGTCGGCCATGGAGCACGCGACGGCGGCGAGGTCGACGCCGAGCTCGCGGGCGACCCAGGCGACGACCTTGGCGGCCGTCGCCTCGTCCGCCGCGCCGGTCCCGGAGCCGCCGAGCTCGACAGCGCCGCGCGCCGCGATCTCCCGCAGCTCGGCCTCGGGGCGCTTGGTACGCCCGGCGGCGAGCCGCGCGGCACGGGCCGCGGCGTGGTCGGCGCGGGCGCGCTCGCGGGCCTCGAACGCCTCGCGGCGGCTCGCGAGCGGGCTGGCCTGGTTGCTCATCGGAGCGCCTCCTCGTCGGCACGGTGCGCCCACTGGGCGAACGTCTCGCCCTGCTCGTGGTCGGCGTCGAACCGGCGCACGACCTTCTCGAGGTAGTCGGCCAGGCCTTCGGCCGTCACCTTGAGCCCGCGGACGGTGCGGCCCAGGCCGGCGTCTTCGCGGTCGCTCGTCGCGAGGCCGCCGCCGAGGTGCACCTGGAAGCCGGGGACCTGCTCGGCGTCGTCGCCGGTGCCCACGGTGACGAGCTGGCCCTTGAAGCCGATGTCCGCGGTCTGGATCCGCGCGCACGAGTTGGGGCAGCCGTTGACGTTGATCTCGAGCGGACGCTCGAGGCGGGGAAGCACGTCGCCGAGCCGCACCTCGAGCTCGGAGATCGCCCGGGCCGCGGTGTCCTTGGTGTCGACGATCGCGAGCTTGCAGAACTCGATGCCGGTGCACGCGATGGTCGAGCGGCGCAGCAGGCTCGGGCGCGCGGTGAGGCCCAGCGGCTCGAGGCCCGCGACGAGCTCGTCCACACGGTCGGCGGGGACGCCCAGGACCACCACCTTCTGGTGGGCGGTGAGGCGGGCGGACTCGGCGCCCACGCTCTCGATGAGGTCGGCGAGCCCGGTGAGCGTGTTGCCGCCCACGCGGCCGACCACCGGGGCGGCGCCGACGTAGAAGCGGCCGTCCTTCTGCTCGTGCACGCCCACGTGGTCGCCGGGGCGCGTGGCCGGGGCGGGCGCGGGGCCGTCCGGCAGCGCGTACCCGAGGTACTCGCGCTCGAGGACCTCCCTGAACTTCTCGGTGCCCCAGTCGGCGAGAAGGAACTTCAGGCGCGCCTTGTTGCGCAGCCGACGGTAGCCGTAGTCGCGGAAGATGCGGATGACCCCGTGCCAGACGTCGGGCGCCTGCTCCTCCGTGACGAACACGCCCAGGCGCTCGCCCAGCCGCGGCGTCGTCGACAGGGCGCCACCCACCCACAGGTCGTAGCCCGCGCCGAGCTCGGGGTGGACCACGCCCACCAGCGAGATGTCGTTGATCTCGTGCACGACGTCGAGGCTCGGGTGCCCGGTGATCGCCGTCTTGAACTTGCGGGGCAGGTTGGCCAGCTCGGGGTCACCGATGTACCGGCGCTTGATCTCCAGGATCACGGGCGTCGGGTCGATGATCTCGTCCGCCGCGATGCCGGCGACGGGGCTGCCGAGGAAGCCGCGGGGGGTGTCGCCGCACGCCGTCGTCGTCTCCAGGCCCACCGTCGCGAGGCGGCGCCAGATCTCAGGGACGTCCTCGACCCCGATCCAGTGGTACTGCAGGTTCTGGCGGTCCGTGACGTCCGCCGTGCCCCGCGCGAAGTCCTCCGAGATGCCGCCCAGCACGCGCAGCGCGGCCGGGTCCAGCGCCTGGCCGTCGGTGCGGACGCGCAGCATGAAGTAGCGGTCCTCGAGCTCGTGCGGCTCGAGCGTGGCGGTGCGCCCGCCGTCGATGCCGGGCTTGCGCTGCGTGTACAGGCCCCACCAGCGGAACCGGCCGTGCAGGTCGTCGCCCGGGATGGAGTCGAAGCCCTCGCGCGCGTAGATCTGCTCGATGCGCTCGCGGACGGCGAGCGGGTCCGACTCCGCCTTGAACACCTCGTTGGGGTTGAGCGGCTCGGTGCCGTCGACCTTCCACTGCCCGTTCGACCGGCCCGCGCGGGGCGGACGGACGGCTGCGCCCCTCGTGGCGGGCGGGCTGGCGGTGGTGGACATGGAGGTCCCCTTCCGGATGGGTGGGTGGAGCACGTGCGGCAAGCCGGGCGACGGCCGGACCACCCCCAACCGGGGTGCGCGCGGGCGCCGCCCTAGAGACAGGTCTCCAGAGCGGGGCAGGGGCACATGCGCGGCATGGGGCACAGAGTGCTGTGTGATCTATCGACAAGCAAGGGAGCGTCTATGTATGTCCGAATGGTGGACGTCGCGTCCCGTGAGGTGGGCACGGCGCCGGGCCCCTCGTGCGAGGGGCCCGGCACTCGCGCTACAGCCTGACGTGCGCGAACAGCACGCTCGCCAGCGCCAGGCCCACGACCAGGTTGAACACCGCCGCCGAGCCGAACACGACGAGCGGGCGCCAGCCCGCCTCACGGACGCCCGAGAGCCGGAACTCCAGCCCGATCGATACGAACGCGATGATGAAGAAGATCGTGCTGACCGCCTTGAGGATCGCCAGGTTCTGCGCCGAGGCGTCCGCGCCCACGTTGCTCACGTAGAGCGTCGCGACGAGCGAGGCGGCGACGAACCGAGCACGAACTTCGGGAACCGCGTCCACAGCTCCGAGGCACTGGGCGCCGCCGCGCCCTCCGTGCGCTCGACCTTGAAGGCGAAGTACGCGGTGAGCAGGAACGCCACGACGCCGATCAGCACGTTCTGCGAGCTCTTGACGATGGCGGCGACCTGCAGCACGTCGTCGCCCGCGATGGCGGCCGACGCCGTCACCGCCGCCGTCGTGTCGATGTTGCCGCCGATCCACGCGCCGGCCACGGCCGGCGACAGGTTCAGCGCGTCCGCCAGGGTGGGCAGGACGAAGATCGACGGGAGCGCGAAGAGGATGACGAGGCTCGCGGCGTAGGCGAGCTGCTCCTTCTTGGCCTGCACGGCACCCGCCGCGCTGATCGCGGCGCTCACCCCGCAGATCGAGACGGCCGACGACAGCAGGGCGCGCAGCTTGTCGTCGACGCCCAGGCGCCCGCCCAGCCACCAGGTGAACGCGAACACCAGCGTGATGAGCAGGACGGCCTGGAGGATGCCGGGCCCGCCGGCCTTGGCGATGGTCGCGAAGTTGATGGTGGCGCCGAGCAGCACCAGGCCGAGCTTGATGAACAGCTCGGTGCGGAACGCGGTGGCGAGCTTGTCGCGCACCCCGGCCAGCGAGAGCACCAGGTTGCCGAGCAGGCCGAGCGCGATGGCGTAGACGGGGTATTCGACCGCGGCGGCCACGCCGTGGAGCGGCGTGTCGGCGAGCCAGAGGGGCACGTCGGTCGCGAGCGTGCGGGCCAGCCACGCCAGCCCGAGCAGGACGACGAGGCCGACGACGGCGTAGACGGGGCCGGGACGGGACTCGGTCTGGACGACCGACTCCTCGAGGGACGCCGGGCGCGGGGTCTTCGCCGCGACGGGCGCGGAGACGGGCGTGCTCATCGGGCCACCAGCCCCTCGGGCAGCAGGGACAGCAGGCCGAGCGCGACGAGCGCGAGCCCGACGACGGTGGCGGCCCAGTCCTCCGACAGGTGGATCCGGCGGGCGGTGGCGACCGTGGCCTCGGGGACGGCGCCGGTGGGTTCGGCGTCGCGGGCAGCAGGCGTTGACAAGGGGGAGACCTCTTCCGGGTGGTGGGGTTCGAGCAGCGGGGCGGGCGACGGCCGGCACCGCTCCCCACTTCCGGGGTGCATGCGGACGCCGCCCTAGGGACAGGTCTCCTGGGCGGGGCGGACGCACGTGCGCTGCATGGAGCACAAGGTGCCGGGAAGCCGTCCCCGACGCCAGACCCGCCCGACGTCGTCCACATCGTGGAACACAGCGCGACGACGCTGATCAGAGCCACCAGGGCAGACCGCCTGTAGCCTTCGACGGTGGACTTCCTCTTTGACGCGTTCGCGTTCCTGCACTTCGTCGGCTGGGCGATCGTGCTCGGCGGCTACCTCGCCTCGCTGCGCACGCCGGGCCTGTACCGCGGCGTGTTCCACGGCGCGGCGACCGCGCTGGTCGCCGGCATCGTGATGATGGGGCTCATCGAGTCCGGGACGGCAGGGCCGGACGACTTCAGCCGGGCCAAGCTCGTGACCAAGCTCGTCGTCGCGCTCGTGATCACGGTGCTCGCGTTCGTCGCCCGGCGCCAAGGCACCAAGGGGGACAACGGCACCGGCGCCGTCGCGCCTGGCGTCAAGCACGCGATCGGCGCTCTGACGATCGTCAACATCGCCGTGGCCGTGTTCTGGCACTGACCGCATGAGCGTGCTCGGTGAGGTACTCGTCGGGCTCGCGATCCTCGTCGGCCTGGGCGGCATCGTCGTCCAGGTCCTGCCCGGCAACGTGCTCGTGCTGGGTGCGATCGGTGTGTGGGCCTGGGCCACCGGCGGCGGCGCGTGGTGGATGTTCACCGCGGCCGCCGTCGTCATCGTGGTGGCCGAGCTCGGGCAGTGGCTGCTGGCCGGCCGGCACCTGCGACGCGCCGACGTCCCGTGGTCCACGCTCGTGTGGGGCGGGGCCGCCGGCGTGGTCGGGTTCTTCGTGGTCCCGGTGGTCGGGCTCGTGCTGTTCTTCGTGGGGGCCGTGTTCCTGGCGGAGCTGCTGCGCCGGCGCGACGCGGCGGCGGCCTGGCGAGCGAGCGTCGCGGCGCTCCAGGCGACAGGCATCACGATCCTGGTCCAGCTCGCGGGCGGCCTGCTGGCGACCGCGATCTGGCTGGTCGGGCTCTACCTCACCTGAGCGCGCGCGCGATCCTCGCCAGCGCGCGCCCCGCGACGATCGTCAGCGGGATGCTCACGAAGAGCAGCGCGACGACGTTGGGGACGAACCGCACCGTCCCCTCCCGGCCGACGTACGCGCCGAGCGGCACGGAGAGCGAGCCGCCACCCCCGCCGCTGCCGAGGGGCCCGGCGTCGTCCGACCCTGCCGGACCCTGCCCTCCGCCGACCCCGTAGATGGCGAGCGCGACGGGCACCAGCGTCGCCCCGTCGACGTCGACCTTCTCCCCGAACGCGACCTTCGCCCCCGCCTGCGCGACCAGCGAGGCCAGCTCCACCACGACTTCAGCCATGGCCCGACGGTAACGCCGTATCGCTGCCGCCGCGGGGTGGGAGCCGCTCTGGCAGAGGGTGTGCTTCGGTGCTGGTTCCCGCCGAGAGCCGGCCGTCGTGCCCGAACCACGACGCCGGCCCGTGCGCGGCCGCTCCGCCGGCCCCGCGTGTCAGCGCAGCCGCCTAGGCTTGGTCACGCGATGACCTCTCTCTTCGATCACCTGCCCCTGCCCGGCTTCGGCGCCGCCGCCACCGGCGACACCTCGCGCCTGCCCTCGACCGCCCCGCGCTGGGACGCGTGGAAGGAGGGCGACACCGCCGGCGCGCCGGACTGGGTGCGCGACGCCGCGTCCGCGGTCGAGCCCGGCGGTCCCGACGACGTCGCCCCCCGCCGTGGACCGTTCGCGCACCTCGACCCCGACGAGCTGCTCGAGGGGCTGAACCCACAGCAGCGGGCCGCCGTCGTGCACCACGGGGCGCCGCTGCTGATCGTCGCGGGCGCCGGCTCGGGCAAGACGCGCGTGCTGACGCACCGCATCGCCTACCTGCTGGCGACGGGGCGCGCGCGAGCGGGGGAGATCCTCGCGATCACGTTCACCAACAAGGCCGCCGCGGAGATGCGGGAGCGGGTCGAGCACCTGGTGGGCCCGGCGGCGTCTCGCATGTGGGTCTCCACGTTCCACTCCGCGTGCGTGCGCATCCTGCGCCGCGAGTACAAGGTGGTCGGTCTGCGGTCGAGCTTCTCGATCTACGACGCCGCGGACTCCCAGCGGCTGGTCACGCTGGTGACGCGCGAGCTCAACCTGGACCCGAAGAAGTACCCGGCGCGCGGGCTCGCGAACCGCATCAGCGACCTCAAGAACGAGCTCGTCACCCCGGACGACTACGCCGAGCAGGGCGAGAAGGACCCGATCCTCGCCGACGTCTACGCCCGCTACCAGGCCCGCCTCCAGCAGGCCAGCGCGCTCGACTTCGACGACATCATCATGACGACCGTCCACCTGCTGCAGCGCTTCCCCGCGGTGGCGGAGCACTACCGGCGCCGGTTCCGGCACGTGCTCGTGGACGAGTACCAGGACACGAACCACGCGCAGTACATGCTGGTGCGTGAGCTCACAGGGGTGGGCGGGGACGACGACCTCGAACCCGGCGAGCTCACCGTCGTGGGCGACGCCGACCAGTCGATCTACGCGTTCCGCGGCGCCACGATCCGCAACATCCAGGAGTTCGAGCACGACTACCCGGACGCCACGACGATCCTGCTCGAGCAGAACTACCGCTCGACGCAGAACATCCTCACCGCGGCCAACGCGGTCATCTCCCGCAACGCCGACCGCAAGCCGAAGCGGCTGTGGACGGCATCGGGTGCGGGCGCCCAGATCGTGGGCTACGTGGCCGACGACGAACACCAGGAGGCCCGGTTCGTCGCCGAGGAGATCGACCGCCTCGGGGACTCCGACGACGTGCGGCCCGGCGACGTCGCGATCTTCTACCGGACCAACGCGCAGTCTCGCTCGCTCGAGGAGGTGCTGGTCCGCGTCGGCCTCCCGTACAAGGTGGTGGGCGGCACGCGCTTCTACGAGCGCCGTGAGATCAAGGACGCCATCGCCTACCTGCGCGCGCTGGCCAACCCCGACGACGACGTCAACCTGCGCCGCGTGCTCAACGTCCCGAAACGCGGGCTGGGAGACAAGGCCGAGTCGCTGCTGGCAGCCTTCGCCGAGCGCGAGCGCATCTCGTTCGGCGCGGCCGTGGAGCGCGCGGAGGACGTGCCCGGCATGAGCACGCGCACGCTCAACCCGCTGCGCGGCTTCCGCGACCTCATGGGTGACCTGCGGGCGACCGCCGAGGCGGGCGAGCCGCCGTCCGTGATCCTCGGGGCGGTGCTCGACCGCACGGGTTACCTCGCGGAGCTGCGGGCCTCCGACGACCCGCAGGACGCGTCCCGCGTGGAGAACCTCGCCGAGCTGCACGCCGTCGCGACCGAGTTCTCGGAGACCGACCCGGAGGGCACGCTCGTCGACTTCCTCGAGCGGGTCTCGCTCGTGGCCGACTCCGACCAGATCCCCGACGAGGACGTGGCGGACGGCGAGGCCGAGGCGGAGCCCAAGGTGGACCAGGGCGTCGTCACGCTCATGACGCTCCACACCGCCAAGGGCCTGGAGTTCCCCGTCGTCTTCCTCACCGGCATGGAGGACGGCACCTTCCCGCACATGCGCTCCCTGCACGACGACGCCGAGCTGGCCGAGGAGCGCCGGCTCGCGTACGTGGGGCTCACGCGGGCGCGCGAGCGACTGTACGTCTCGCGCGCCGGCATGCGCTCGGCCTGGGGCATGGCCAACGAGATGCCACCGTCGCGGTTCCTCGGCGACATCCCCGAGGAGCTGTGGGACTGGCGGCGGCGCGAGTCGTCGACGCAGTACCTACGCGGGGGCGGCTCGGCGTGGGGCTCGCGCGGCGGCTCGTCCTGGGGCGAGAGCCGCCGGGCGGGCGCGTCGAGGTCGGGCGAGTCGAGGTCGGGCGAGTCGTACGGTCCCAGCCGCCTCGGCCGGCCGAAGAACGGCTCGGCCGAGACCACGGGCGCGCGGTTCGGCTCCGCGACCCCGCGCAAGGACGTCGACATCCCGTCGCTCTCCGTGGGCGACCGCGTCACGCACGATGCCTACGGCTTGGGCACCGTGGTCTCGCTCGAGGGCGTCGGCGCGAACGCCGTCGCCAAGATCGACTTCGGCTCCGACGGCACCAAGCGGCTGCTGCTGCGCTACTCGCCGGTCACCAAGCTGTAGCCGCCCCGTCCGGGTGCGCTCCGCCGACCCGGGGTCGTGGCGGCTCACCGCCCGCCGCCGCCCTCCGGCCGGTGGGTCGAGCGGCCCGGAACGTCACGCCCCGCGGCGTCGTGGCGGAGCGTTCCGGGACGCTCACCGGCCGCTCGTCGGCCGTCTCAGGCCGCGCCCCGCCCGCGCTCGACGGCGGCGCGCAGCGCGGCGTCGTCGGACCCGGCCTGCGCGAGCGCCGACTGCAGCGCCTTCGCGGCGGGGGAGCCGCCGCGCAGGATGCCGAGCAGCAGGTGACCGGAGTCGATGCCGGCCGAGCCGAGACGGACCGCCTCGCGCAGCGCGAGCTCGAGCGACTTCTTCGCGTCGGGCGTGAACGGGATGTGCTTGCGGTCGTTCTGGCCGCGGGCGGAGGCGCGGTCGAACGAGCCCTCCCCGAACGTCGCGTCGGTCGTACGACGCACCTCGTCGAGGTCGATGCCGACCGCGGCGAGCGCCCCGGCGTCGAGCCCTGCACCGAGGAGGTCGCGGCGCAGAGTCTGCGCGAGCGCGGCCGCGTCGACCCCCGCAGCGTCGAGCGCGCTGCGGCCCGGGCCGCCGTCGGCCTCGGCGAGCGCGACGAGCACGTGCCGTGAGTCGATGGAGCGGGTGGGGACCGAGCGTGCGACGAACTGGGCCTCGATGACCGCCGCGCGGGCTTCCTTGCTGAACCTCTCGAACATCAGATCCTCCTGCCGAACTTCTTGTGGACGGCCTGCTTGCTGACGCCGAGCTCGTCCGCGATCTCCTGCCACGACCACCCGAGGCTCCGGGCGCGCTCGACCTGGAGCGTCTCGAGGCGGTCGGCGAGCTCGCGGAGCGCACGGACCGCGCGCAGGCCCCGGTGGGGGTCGTCGCTCGCCGCCGAGGCGGCGAGGGTCTGTTCACTGGCCATGTGTCAACCTTGGTTGACGCTCCTTGGTTTGTCAACCCTGGTTGACGGCGTGGTGTGCGTCACGTCGCAGGTGCGGGGTTCTTCGGACTTCTGCCGCCGGGCTACTCTGGGGCGGATGTCTTGACGTCGAGACATCGCCAGGCAGGCCTCGCCGGACCACGGGCACCGGGGCTCAACCGAGGGAAGGACGCAGCACGGTGGACCTGTTCGAATACCAGGCGCGCGACATCTTCGAGAAGCACGGCGTGCCCGTGCTCGGGGGCGTCGTCGCGACGACGCCGGACGAGGCCGAGGCCGCGGCGCAGCAGCTCGGCGGGGGGACCGTCGTCGTCAAGGCGCAGGTCAAGACGGGTGGCCGCGGCAAGGCCGGCGGCGTCAAGCTCGCGCACTCGCCGCAGGAGGCCGCCGAGAAGGCCGCCGAGATCCTCGGCATGGACATCAAGGGCCACACGGTCCACCGCGTGATGGTGGCCCAGGGCGCCAAGATCGCCGACGAGTTCTACTTCTCCGTGCTGCTGGACCGCTCGAACCGCTCCTACCTGGCCATGTGCTCGGTCGAGGGCGGCATGGAGATCGAGCAGCTCGCCGTCGAGCGTCCGGAGGCGCTGGCGCGCGTCGCGGTCGACCCGATCGTGGGCATCGACGAGGCCAAGGCCGCCGAGATCGTCACGGCCGCCCGCTTCCCCGAGGAGCTGCAGGCCCAGGTCGCCGCGGTGATCCAGCAGCTCTGGACGGTCTTCAAGGCCGAGGACGCCACGCTCGTCGAGGTCAACCCGCTGGTCCGCACCGAGGACGGCGCGATCATCGCGCTCGACGGCAAGGTCACTCTCGACGACAACGCCTCCGAGGTGCGCCACCCGGACCACGAGGCGCTCGAGGACAAGGCGGAGTCCGACCCGCTCGAGGCGAAGGCCAAGGCCAGCGGCCTCAACTACGTGAAGCTCGACGGCGAGGTCGGCATCATCGGCAACGGCGCGGGCCTCGTCATGAGCACGCTCGACGTCGTCGCCTACGCCGGCGAGCGGCACGGCGGCGTGAAGCCCGCCAACTTCCTGGACATCGGCGGCGGCGCCAACGCCCAGGTCATGGCCAACGGCCTGGACGTCATCCTCAACGACCCGCAGGTCAAGTCTGTGTTCGTCAACGTCTTCGGCGGCATCACCGCGTGCGACGAGGTCGCCAAGGGCATCGTCGGCGCGCTCGAGATCCTCGGCGACGAGGAGACGAAGCCGCTCGTCGTGCGCCTGGACGGCAACAACGTCGAGCTCGGCCGCGCGATCCTGCGCGAGGCGAACCACCCGCTCGTCACCCTCGCCGAGACGATGGACGGCGGCGCCGAGAAGGCCGCCGAGCTGGCCAACGCCTGACCGCCCGCGGACCGCAGAGAACAGAGACGAAAGAACAATGTCGATCTACCTGAACAAGGACTCGAAGATCATCGTCCAGGGCATCACGGGCGGCATGGGTGCCAAGCACACCGCCCTCATGCTCGACTCGGGCGCGCAGATCGTCGGCGGCGTCAACGCCCGCAAGGCCGGCACCACCGTGCAGCACAAGGACCACGAGGGCAACGACGTCACCCTGCCCGTGTTCGGCACGGTCAAGGAGGCCATGGCCGAGACCGGTGCCGACGTCTCGGTGCTGTTCGTGCCGCCGGCGTTCACCAAGGACGCCGCGATCGAGGCCGTCGACGCCGAGATGCCGCTCATCGTGGTCATCACGGAGGGCGTCCCGGTGCAGGACACGGCCGAGGTCTGGGCCTACCTGCAGGGCAAGAGCACGCGCATGATCGGCCCGAACTGCCCCGGCATCATCACGCCGGGCGAGTCGCTGGCCGGCATCACGCCGCACACGATCACGGGCAAGGGCCCGATCGGCCTCGTGTCGAAGTCGGGCACGCTGACCTACCAGATGATGTACGAGCTGCGCGACCTCGGGTTCTCGACGGCCATCGGCATCGGCGGCGACCCCATCGTCGGCACCACGCACATCGACGCGCTCGAGGCCTTCGAGAACGACCCGGAGACCCAGGCGATCGTCATGATCGGCGAGATCGGCGGCGACGCCGAGGAGCGCGCGGCGCTCTACATCAAGGAGCACGTGACCAAGCCGGTCGTCGGCTACGTCGCGGGCTTCACCGCCCCCGAGGGCAAGACGATGGGCCACGCCGGCGCCATCGTCTCGGGCTCGGCGGGCACCGCGGCCGCCAAGAAGGAGGCCCTGGAGGCAGTGGGCGTGAAGGTCGGCAAGACCCCGTCGGAGACGGCCGCCCTCATGCGCGAGGTCCTCGCGAGCCTCTGACACCCCGCTTGTCCGACGGCGCCCGCCCCGCGCACGCACGGGGCGGGCGCCGTCGCCGTCTCACGCGCGGTGCAGCAGCAGGAACGACTCCGCCCCGAACAGGTGCTCGACCGCCCACCACGTCGCCCGTCCGAAGTACGGCCGGGCGCCGGCCCGGTCGAGGACGCGTGGCGCGTCGACTGCGTGGTCCCGGCCCGTCCACGTCACCGTGGCGGAGCCCGCGGCGAGCACGTTGCGCACCCAGTTGGTGCCCGGCCCCCACGGGAGCACCACCACGAAAGCGTCGGGCGTGTGCATGACCGCGACGGGCACGGCGAGCTCGCGGCCCGTCTTGCGGCCGCGGTGGTGCACCACCGCCCAGATCGGGAAGAGCCGCCTCCCGGCGGCGACCCTGCTCAGAGGAGCGGTCGCGCGGGCGAGCCGCCAGGAGCCGCTGCGCGGCGGGCCGGCGTTGATCGACGTCGTCATACGGTCACGGTCCCGCGCCGCCGGGCCGCGGCGCTTCCCCGAGATCCGGGGGAACGGCTGACGGAAACCCGTCAGGCCCGCCCGTGACGGATGGCCCAGGCGGTCGCGTCCGCGCGGCCGCGCGCTCCGATCTTCCGGTACAGGTTCGCTGCGTGGCGCTCGACCGTGTGCTCGGCGATCCCCAGGGCGCGCGCGATCTGGGCGTTGGAGTCGCCGGCCGCCAGCAGCCGCAGCACGTCGCCCTCGCGGGGCGTCAGCGCGCCGTCGCGCGCGGGCGCCGGTGCGGTCACCTCGCCGTCGACGAACCAGCGGGTCACGAGCTCGAGGTCACCGGCCGACTCCTCGAGGAAGATCGTCGGGGTGGCGCCGGGCAGCTCGAGGAACCGGCCGTGGGGGAGCCGGGCCGCGAGCCCGCGCGACACGTCGGCGGGGATCTGGGCCGCGCCCTGGCGGTGCAGCACCAGTGCCGGGGCGACGACGCGCGGCAGCACGTCGCTGACGTCCAGCCGTGCGGCGGCGGCGAAGAACTGGGCGGCGAACGCGGGCGTCGTCGCCGCCCGGAACACGTCGGCGACGCGCGGCCCGTTCTCGCCGGCGTCCCAGCCGAGCCAGGTGCGCGCGGCCGTGTCGGCGAAGAGGTCCCAGTCCTGGCCGACCAGCGAGAGCAGCGCCTGCGTCTGCGCGGGCCCCATGGCGTCGCGCATCCTTGCGGCGCCGCCGAACAGCAGCAGGTGCCCCACGCGCTCGGGGTGCGCCGCGGCGAACGCAAGCGCCGCGGCCACCGAGTGGTAGTAGCCGAAGAGGTGCGCCCGGCACGGGCCGACGGCGTCGAGCACGGCCTCGAGGTCGCGCAGCTGGGCGTCGAGCGCGAGGTCCTCGGGGCCGGCCCGCCGGTCGGAGCTGCCGGTGCCACGCGCGTCGTACAGCACGAGCGTCACGTGGCGAGCGAGGTGCTCGTACGCGCGGCGCAGCGCGGGGACCCGCCACTGCAGGCGCACGTGGCTGAGCGAGGGCAGCCACACCACGACAGGCCCGGCGCCGACCACCTGGTACGCGACGTCGACTCCGTCCGTCGTGCGCGCGTACCGCACCTCGACCGCGTCCGTCTCCACCCGCCCATCCTGGCCCAGCGGGCCGCCGCGGGGAGCGCATCAGGGCCGTGCCGCCGCCGGCCCGCGCCCGGGGGCGGGCGCCGTCGTCGTGATGCCGCCGGTGTGGGAGACGGCGACGCGGCCCCGGGCTGGGCCACCATGTCCGGGTGAGCTCTACCCGGTCGACACCGCGAACCGTCGAAGGCACGTCCGAAGCCGTCGACGCACGCGGCGCCCGCGTCGCCCCCGCCATGTCCGGTGTCTGGGCGGTCGCGCAGGGCGTGGTGCTGAGCTTCGCCGTCGTGATCCTGCTCGCCGTCGTCGCCCTGCTCGGGGCGCCCGACGCCGGTGCCGAGCGGGTGCCGTGGGGCGCGGCGTCCCGCGTGGCCGGCGGCCTGTGGCTGCTCGGTCACGGCGTGCCGGTCGCCACCGCGGGCGCCACGATCACGATCGTGCCCCTCGGCATCGGCGCCCTCGCGCTGTTCACGACGTACGTCAGCGCGAAGCGGTCGGCGATCCCGGCACCGGCGGCGGTCGTGTCCGGCACCGTCACTTACCTCCTGGTCGTGGTCGCTGCGTCGGCCGCCGGTGGCGTCCGGGGCGCCGGGCTGGCGCTCGCGGCGATCGGGGCCGTCGTCGTCGGGGGTGGCGGCATGGTGGTCGGGGTGCTCGCGCAGCCTGAGGCGCCGCGCCTCGGCGAGGTCGCCGAGCGGCTGCTCGGCGTGCTGCCGCCAGTCCTGCGGCTCGGCCTGCGCGCGGGGTTCGCGTCGCTCGCGCTGCTCACCGGGCTCAGCGCCGCGCTCGTGGCCGTCTGGCTCGTCGCGGGCCGCGCCACGGCCGACGACGTGCTGAGCTCGCTCGCCCCCGGCTGGATCGGGGGCGTGGTGCTGGCCGTGTCCCAGCTCGCGCTCGTGCCGAACCTCGTCGTGTGGGCCTCCGCGTGGGTCGCCGGGCCGGGCTTCGCCGTCGGCCAGGGCACGACGTTCTCGCCGCGGGCCGTCGTCGACGGTCCGCTGCCGGCGCTGCCGCTGCTCGGCGCGCTCCCCGGCCCGGACTGGACCGGGGGCCGCTCGCTCTGGGTGCCGGCCGTCGTGGTGCTCTGCGGTGCCGCCGGTGGGTGGTTCGCGTGGCGCCGGCTCGAGCCGGCGCTCGTCCAGTGGCCCGACGTCGCCTGGGTGCTCGGCGGGCTCGCCGGCGCCGCGGGCCTGGGCGCTGCCGTGCTGCAGCTGTGGGCCGGGGGAGCGGCCGGCGCGGGCCGCCTCGCCGTCGTCGGCGCCGACCCGCTGCTCACGGGCGGGGTCGTGGCGCTCGAGGTGCTCGTGGGGGGAGCGGTCGTGGTGCTCACCGCGCACACGCGCCCGTGGCGGTACGCGGCCCGCCGCTGAACCTGGAAACCGGGACGCGCCTTCGGTGAACCGGGACGCCGCCGGCCCCGTCGACAGAAGGGGGCCCGACACGCGGACCCCTGACATCGAGGAGGCGTGTGTGACATGAGTGCAAGGCGAAGCGCCGTCGGTCTCGCGCTGGCGGTGGCGTTGGTCGGAGCGGTCGCAGGGACCGCGTCGGCGAACGGCACAGGACTAGGCAGGTTCCAGCAGGTGAACCTGGTCTCCGACCAGCCCGGGGTGGCAGCGCTCACCGACCCGGACCTCGTCAACCCGTGGGGCATGTCCCACGGCCCCACGACCCCCCTGTGGGTCTCCGACAACGGCACCGACCTGTCGACGCTCTACCGGACCGACCAGCCACCGGCTCCCGTCACCAAGGTGACGGCCGTTCGCGTCGCGATCCCCGGCGGCGGCGCCCCGACGGGTCAGGTCTTCAACGGCGGGACGTCGTTCATCGTGCCCGGCACCGGCATGCCGGCGCGGTTCATCTTCGCCGGCGAGGACGGTGACCTGTCCGCGTGGAACGGCGGGGCCTCCGCCGTCCTGGTCGCACACGTCAAGGGCGCGATCTACAAGGGCCTGGCACTGGTGCAGGGGTCCTATGGACCGAGGCTGCTCGCGGCGAACTTCCACGACAACCGGATCGACGTGTTCGACACGTCGTTCAACCGCGTGCACACCACGCACGCATTCCACGACCGGTTCCTGCCGAAGGGCTACGCACCCTTCAACGTCGCCGAGTTCAACGGCAAGGTCTTCGTGACATACGCCAAGCAGGACGCCAACCGCGAGGACGACGTCGCCGGCCCCGGCCACGGGTTCATCGACGTCTTCACCACGAGCGGCAGGTTCGTCGACCGCTTCGCTACCCACGGCGTGCTCAACTCGCCCTGGGGCATGGCCATCGCACCCGCGTCGTTCGGCAAGCTCGCCGGCAAGCTCCTGGTCGGCAACTTCGGCAACGGGCGCATCCACGCGTTCGACCTGCGGACCGGCGCCATGCTGGGCGCCCTGCGCGACCGCCACGGCCGGGTTCTGTCGATCGACGGTCTCTGGGGTCTGACTCCGGGCTACTCCGTCGCGGGCGGCACGAACTCCGTGCTGTTCACCGCGGGGCCCGACGACGAGCAGCACGGGCTGCTCGGCTACCTGCGACCTGCCGTCAAGTGACGCCCCCACGGCAGGCCACACGCGGCGCAGCGTGAGCTGACGCCGCACCGAACCCCTGGCCGCCACCCAGGCGACCAGGGGTTCCTCCTGTCGAGGCGGGCCACGGAGATCCGGACCAGTGCGGCGCGCGGCTACGCTGGGCTCCCGTGCAGACCCCCTCCGGCCACGCCGTCGACTCGAACCCTGCCGCTCGCCTCGTCGTCCTCGCCTCGGGCGGAGGCTCCAACCTCGCCGCGCTGCTCGCGGCGCACGACGCCCCCGCGTTCGGGGCCCGCGTCGTCGGGCTGGTGACCGACAAGCCGGCCGCCGGGGCGCTCGACCTGGCGCGTGACGCCGGCGTCGCGTCCGCCGTCGTCGACCCCGCGGACTTCGAGGACCGCGCGGCGTGGAACCGGGGCATCACCGAGGCGGTCGCGGTGTTCCGGCCCGACCTCGTGGTGCTGGCCGGGTTCATGCGGATCCTCGCGCCCGGCTTCCTCGACCGGTTCCCCGGCCGGGTGGTCAACACGCACCCGGCACTGCTGCCGTCCTTCCCCGGAGCGCACGGCGTGCGCGACGCCCTCGCGCACGGCGTGAAGGTCACCGGCTGCACTGTGCACGTCGTCGACGCGGGCGTCGACACGGGCCCGATCCTGGCGCAGGTCGCGGTGCCCGTGCTGGACGCCGACGACGAGGCGACCCTGCACGAGCGCATCAAGGTCGCGGAGCGCGCCCTGCTCGTGGAGACGGTGGGGCGCATCGCCCGCGAGGGCCTGACCGTGGAGCAGGGCCGCGCCACCATCGGGGGCTAGCTCGTCGCTGGGCAGCGCACTTCTGCTCATCCGCGCTCATCGACACGGTAGCGGGGGCGGCGGGGGCGGCAGCGCGGTCGGACGTGACGGACAAGACGCGGTCGGCGTCGGGCGCCCGCGGATAGACTGCCCCTCGGCCGTGACTGGCGAAGGTGGGTCACCACCGGGGAGCGGCCGGGCACCCCTCACACCCTCGGGTGCCGTCACCTCTGTGCGCCGCCCGCCTGGGCGCCCGGGGTCTTTCGATCGCTGACCGCCCGAACGACCCGAGGAGACCTCGATGTCCGCCACCGACAAGGTCCACGCCACCGCCCCCGACGTCCAGCTCGCCGACGACTCGCAGCGCCCGATCAAGCGCGCGCTCCTGAGCGTCTTCGACAAGACCGGCCTGGTCGAGCTCGCCACCGCGCTGCACGCGGCCGGCGTGGAGCTCGTCTCCACCGGCTCGACCGCCTCGACGGTCGCCGACGCGGGCCTGCCCGTCACGCGCGTCGAGGACCTCACCGGCTTCCCCGAGTGCCTCGAGGGTCGCGTCAAGACGCTGCACCCGCGCGTGCACGCCGGCATCCTGGCCGACTCGCGCAAGGCCGAGCACCTGCGCCAGCTCGACGAGCTCGACATCGCCCCGTTCGAGCTCGTCGTGGTGAACCTGTACCCGTTCGCCGCGACGCTCGCCACGGGCGCGGACGACGACACGATGGTCGAGCAGATCGACATCGGCGGCCCCTCGATGGTGCGCGCCGCCGCGAAGAACCACCCGTCGGTCGCCGTCGTCGTCGACCCGGCGCGGTACGACGACGTCGTCGCGGCCGTGAAGTCCGGCGGCTTCACCTTCGCGCAGCGCAAGGCGCTCGCGGCGGCGGCGTTCGCGCACACCGCGGAGTACGACGTCACCGTCGCGAACTGGTTCGCGAACCAGTACGTCCCGTCGGAGGACGGCTGGCCGGCGTTCACCGGCGGTGCGTGGACCAAGTCCGCGGTGCTGCGCTACGGCGAGAACCCGCACCAGGACGCGGCGCTGTACGCGGACGGGCGCGGCGCGGGGCTGGCTGCGGCCGAGCAGCTGCACGGCAAGGAGATGTCGTACAACAACTACGTCGACACCGACGCGGCCCGTCGCGCGGCCTACGACTTCACCGAGCCCGCGGTCGCGATCATCAAGCACGCGAACCCCTGCGGCATCGCCGTCGGGGCCGACATCGCCGAGGCCCACCGCCGGGCGCACGCCACCGACCCGGTGAGCGCCTACGGCGGTGTCATCGCAGCGAACCGCCCGGTCTCGGTGGCCATGGCCGAGAAGGTCTCGGAGATCTTTACCGAGGTGATCGTGGCTCCGGGCTACGAGGACGGCGCCGTCGAGGTGCTCGCGCGCAAGAAGAACCTGCGCATCCTCGTCGCCGAGGCGCCCGGCCAGGAGGCGCAGACGGAGGTGCGGCCCATCAGCGGCGGCATCCTCGTCCAGGCGCGGGACACGTTCCAGGCCGAGGGCGACGACGCGGCCACGTGGACGCTCGCCGCCGGTGAGGCCGCCGACGAGGCGACCCTCGCGGACCTCGACTTCGCGTGGAAGGCCGTGCGCGCCGCGAAGTCGAACGCGATCCTCCTCGCCTCGGACGGCGCCGCCGTCGGCATCGGCATGGGCCAGGTCAACCGTGTCGACTCGTGCCGCCTCGCGGTGGAGCGGGCCAACACCCTCGCCGACGGGCAGGAGCGCGCCCGCGGGGCGGTGGCGGCGTCGGACGCGTTCTTCCCGTTCGCGGACGGCCTGCAGGTGCTCCTCGATGCGGGCGTGCGCGCGGTGGTCCAGCCGGGCGGCTCGATCCGCGACGAAGAGGTCGTCGCAGCCGCGGCGGCGGCGGGCATCACGATGTACCTGACGGGCACCCGCCACTTCGCGCACTGACCCTGACCCAGCCGCCCGCGAGGGAGGGAAGCGGTCTGCTTCTCTCCCTCGCGGGCCGCGGCGTCAGAGCGTCGCGTCGCGGAGGCGAGCCGTCGGGTCCAGCGCGCGGGGCAGGTCGACCCGGAGCGGCGCACCGCCGTTCATCAGGCGGCGGACCGCGCCCACCTCGCGCGGGGTGTCCACCAGGAGCACCGCGCGCACCGTCGCCACCGGGTGGCCCTCAGGCGTCGTCAACGGGTGCCGGTCGAGAGCCCGCTCCAGGTAGAGGGCCGCCCACGGCCCGCCCGCGGCCGGGTCGCCGCGCAGCACGACGTCGTCGGCCGCCGACGGCAGCCCCAGCAGCGCGAGGTCGTGCCCGAGCTGCCGCGAGAACACGTACGGCGCGTGCCGCGGGATCGGCGCCAGCCCCAGCCGGGCGCGCAGCTCCTCCGGGTCCGCGGGCGAGGCGTCGCGGCCGAGCATCGCGCGCGCCGTCACCTCCGGGTCGTGCAGCGCGGCCGACCAGTGACCGCCGGGCACAGGCCCGAACACCGGGTGCTCGCGCACCGCGACGTCGCCGACGGCCCACACGCGCGCGAGCGTCGCCGGTGCGAGCCGCCCTGCCGGGTCGGTGGGGGAGGCGTGCCCGGTCAGGCGACCGGACGCGTCGACGCGCAGCCGTCCCGTCGCGTCGAGGGGCAGCGTGCCGACCAGCCAGCCCGACGCCGGCCGCGCCCCGACCGCGGCGAGCACCACGTCCGCGGGCAGGCGCTCGCCGTCCTCGAGCACGACGCCGTCGGGCTGCACCCGCGCGACGGACGACCCGGTGATGAGCCGCACCCCCGCGGCCTCGTACCAGGGCGCGAGGTGCGTCCCGACGGCGGCGCCGAGCTGCCGCTCGAGCGGCGTGGCGGCCGCCTCGACCACCGTGACCCGCACCCCCCGCCCGGCCGCGACGCCCGCGATCTCCGCCCCGATCCAGCCTGCCCCCACCACGACCAGCCGGAGCCCCGGGCGCAGGGCCGCACGCAGGCGGGCGGCGTCGTCCGCGGTGTGGAGCGTCCACGCCGACTCCCAGCCGGCGGGGCGCACGGGCGCCGAGCCCATGGCGAGCACGACGGCGTCCGCCTCGACACGGGCTCCGGACGCGCTGCGTACGGCGACGGCCTCGGGCGACGTCTCGAGGGCGACCGCAGAGTCGCCGAACCGCACGTCGTCCGCGAGCTTGGCGACGTCGACGCCGAGGTCGTCGCTGAGCCACACCGGCTCGGGGCGCGTGAACATCTCCTTGGACAGCGGGGGGCGGTCGTAGGGCGGCACGCCCTCGGCGCCCAGCAGAGTCAGCCGCCCGTCGAACCCGTGCTCGCGCAGCGCGGCGACCGTCTGCGCCCCTGCCAGCCCGGCGCCCACGACGATCACGCTGCGGGGCGGCTCGGGCGCCGGCGCGACGGGCAGAGCGGGGAAGCGGCGGGGCGCGGGACGGAGGGGCACGTCCTTCACGCTATCCGGCCGGGCGTGGGCTGTGGCGCCGGTAGGCTCGCAGACGTGGATCCCCACCCCCTGTTCCCGGGTCAGGCCTTGCCGTCGCGGCCTCCGGCGCACCCGAGGCTCCGCGGCCCCGACCCGAAGCGGTCGCTCGTGCTCGCGGTCGTGGGGGTGACGGTCGCCGCCCTGCTCGGCGCGCTCGTCAGCGCGCGCCTCGGCGCCCTCGCCGTCGCCGCGACGCTCGCCATCGCCGGGACGTGGCGGGCGGTCGCGCCGCGCGCCACGCACGCCGCGGGGATCGCGGTGCGCAGCAAAAGTCTCGACGTGTTCATGTACTTCGCGACGGCAGCGGCCATCGCGTTCCTCGCGCTGACCGTGCCCTACCTCGGCTGACGGCCACCTCCGCCGGACGCACCGCGGCCCCCGTCGACGCTCCGAGGAGACGACGGGGGCCGCGGCGCGTGAACGGCAGGCGTCAGGCCTGCGGCTCCTCGGGCTTGCGCGGGGCCTTGGGGGCCTCCGGAGCCTCGGGGGCCTCGGCCTCGACGACGTCCTCCGCGGGCGCGGCGTCGACCGGGTACTCCTGGGTGAACTCGGGCTCGGGCTCGTAGGCGACCGGGGCGACGGCGTAGGTCTCCTCGAGCTCGTCGAGGGCCTCCTCGCCGACGACGACGGTGGCGGGCGCGAACGCGCGGTAGCACAGGGCGGCCAGGGCGGCGCCGACCAGCGGCCCGACGAGGAACAGCCAGGAGTGCTTCCAGAGCGAGCTGTCGCCCGAGAACAGCGCCGACGCGAACGTGCGCGCCGGGTTGCTGAACGAGCCGTTGGTGATGGGCCACGAGACGATGTAGAGGGCGCCCAGCGTCAGGCCGATGACCGCGCCGGGGTAGGTGAACCGCGAGCGCTTGCTCGTGACGGCAAGCCAGATGCCCACGAGCACGGCCGCGATGATGACCTCGATGAGCAGCGCGTGCACGAGCGTGAACTCGCCCTGGCCCTGCGAGACGGTCGAGAGCGGCGAGTGCGCGCCCCAGCCGTTGCCGGTGCGGGCGAGCACGTCGCCGCGGCCGGAAAGGCCCAGCAGGCTGGCGTACGGCGCGGGAATGAGTGCCCACACGACGACGGCGGCCACCGCCGCGCCGACGAACTGCGCGAGCCAGTAAGGCAGCACGTCCTTCCACGCGGTGCGGCCGGCCAGCGCCGTGCCGAACGTGATGGCCGGGTTGAAGTGGCCGCCGGAGACGTGGCCGACGGCGGTCATGCCGGCCGCCACGAGGGCGCCGCCGACGAGGGCGACGAAGAGGGTCGCGTTCTGGTTCACCGCGGCGAACGCGCCGGTGGCGATGATGCCGAGCACCAGGATGAAGGTGCCGAAGGCCTCGGCGGCCAAGCGGGTGAAGAGGGGGTAGAGAGCCGTGGCCTCGACGACGGTGTCGGCCGGGGCGGTGACGCCGGTATGAGCGGCGTAGTCCTGGGACATGAGATTCCTTGAGTTCTCGTCCTGTGCTGTCTGGGGCACCGTACCGCCCTTCGCTGGACAAATCCGCCGCGGCCGGGCCCGGTCTCGGGCCGGGAGGTGCGCCGCATGCGCCTCCCGGCCCGAGCCTGTCAGTGGCGACCGGTCAGCTGGTCGAGCAGGTCGCCGTCGGCATCGTGGTGCTGCCGTTCTTGTAGACCGTGATCCCGAAGCTGTTGCCTGAGCCGTTCGGGATCGCGGTCAGCGTCCCGGAGGTCCCGGAGACGCTTGCGGACCAGGAGCTCTGGAGCGTCTGCCCGGAGGCCAGCTTGATGGAGACCTTCCAGCTGGACGAGCCGCTGACCGAGAGGTTCACGTTGAACCGGTCGGTCCACTCGCTGCCCTTGGTGACGCTCACGGTGCAGCCGCCCGACGGCGGCGGCGTCGTCTGCGTCGGCGTCGGGGTCGGCGTCGAGCCGCCGCCCGTCGAGCCGATCGTGATGTTCGAGCTTCCGGACGACTGGTAGCCCTCGGTGGCCAGGATCTGGTAGTCCTGCGAGCCCAGGTTCATGCCCTTCGAAGCCCAGGCGTTGAAGTGGTTGGCCACCGTGATGGTGCCGCCGACGCGCTTGGACTGCCGGACGCTCCAGTACTGCGAGAACGTCTTGTTGTCGCCCTCGATCGACGGCGCGTTGGTGCGGGTCGTCTTGTAGATGTCGTAGGTGCCGCCGTCGCTGGTGACGGTGCCCATCAAGGTGCCGGTGGGGCGGTAGGTGCCCCAGCTGTCGACGATGTAGTACTCGACCAGCGGGTTGTGCGACCAGCCGTAGACGGAGAGGTACGCGTTGCCCGACGGGTTGAACGTGCCCGAGTAGGTGATGGTGCGGGCCGAGCCGGTGGACCAGCCCTTGCCGGCGACGAAGTTGCCGGTGTTGCTCCACTGGGTCGAGTAGTTGCCGCCCGAGCCCAGCGTCATGGACACGGTGTTCTGCGAGTCGGTCCAGAACGAGTAGAAGTACCCGTTGTTGGTGCCCGTCTGGTTTGTCGTGACGGCCGCCGCGGCGGGCTGTGCCGTCACCAGTGCGGCGACGAGGAGGGCTGCGGTGGCGCCCGCGGCCACGATGGCCTGGGCGAGTCGTCCCCGTGCGGTCCGCGGCGTCAGTGCCGTGGAAATCGATTTCGACATGCTGAGTCACTCCCTTGTGGCAGTACGCGGTGATCTGAGATGGATCAGGTGGTGCTGGCGGTGCAGGAGTGCGGTGCGGCTTCCGCCTCGCCAGTGTGCAAGGGACCCGGGTTTAAGTCAACCGATGAACGTAATCTAGGTCACATTCCCGCGGGGGGCTCCTCGGCGAAACGACGGAGCGGCGAGCGGCCAACCCTCGCTTCCCGCAGCCGGGTGGGCCAGAGTGGCCCGTATGACATCACCCGTCACCGTCACCGTCACCGGGGCCGCCGGAATGATCGGGTACTCGTTGCTGTTCCGCACCGGCGCGGGGCAGCTCCTGGGCGCCGACACCCCGGTCCGCCTTCGCCTCCTCGAGATCCCCCAGGCCCTGCGTGTCGCCGAGGGCGTTGCCATGGAGCTCGACGACTGCGCCTTTCCCCTGCTGGCCGACATCGAGATCACCGCCGACCCGCGCGTGGCGTTCGACGGCGCCAACGTCGCGCTCCTCGTCGGCGCCCGCCCGCGCGGCAAGGGCATGGAGCGAGCCGACCTGCTCGGCGCCAACGGCGCGATCTTCGCCCCCCAGGGCCGCGCCATCAACGACGTCGCGGCCGACGACGTACGCGTGCTCGTCGTCGGGAACCCGGCGAACACCAACGCGCTCATCGCGGCCTCCAACGCGCCCGACGTGCCCAAGGAGCGCTTCTCGGCGATGACCCGGCTCGACCACAACCGCGCGCTGTCCCAGCTCGCGCGGCACGCCGGCGTCCACGTCTCCGAGGTGCGCCGGATGTCGATCTGGGGCAACCACTCGGCCACCCAGTACCCGGACGTGTTCCACAGCGTCGTGGCCGGGCGCCCGGGCGCCGAGCTGGCCGCCGACACCGCCTGGCTTGCCGAGGACTTCATCCCGACCGTGGCTCAGCGTGGCGCGAAGATCATCGAGGTGCGGGGGGCGTCGTCGCAGGCGTCCGCCGCCGACGCCGCGATCGACCACGTCCGCGACTGGTTCATCGGCACGCCGGCGGGCGACTGGACGAGCGCCGGAGTGTGGTCGGCGGGCCACTACGGCGTCCCCGACGGGCTGATGTGCTCCTTCCCCGTCACGAGCGACGGCAAGGGCTGGACGGTCGTGGAGGGGCTCGAGCTCGACCCGTTCTCGCGGGAGCGGATCGACGCATCCGTGGCCGAGCTGGTCGAGGAACGAGAGGCGGTCCAGGCGCTCGGGCTGATCTGAGCGTCCGCCCGGCGCCGCGTCTCCGACAGGTCGATAGAAAAGCAGGGGCCTGACGTCGGTGCCCCGGCTTAGGGTCATGGGGATGTCCACCACGACCCTCGGCCCCGGCACCGGTCTGCCCACTGCGGCCCCGGCACCCGCGAGCGCCGCCGACGACCCGTCCCGCCGCCTCGACTGGAGGCGCCTGCAGAGCGTCGTCGCCGTGCTCGCGCTCGTCGGGCTGACCGTCGGGGCGATCGGGCAGACGCTCGGCACCGTCGCGGCCGGCCAGATGGCCGAGTCGCCGGCGGCGACGACGCTGATCGTGCTCGCCGTGTGCATGATCGGAGGTGCGCTGCTGGACAACGCGGGCCTCGTGGCCTGGGCCGGCGTCGTCGACCGCGCCGAGGGACGCCTGCGCGGCGACCTGCTCACGGCCGCGCTGCGCCAGCCGCTCGCCGCGCTCGGCGAGCAGGCCGCCGGCGAGATCCTCGACCGGGTCGACGACGACACGCACGCCGTCGGCACGCTGGTGCGCCGGCAGCTGTGGGCCGCGGGGCGCACGCTCGCCGGCGTGGTGCCCATGTGGATCGTCGCGGGCGTGACCTGGTGGCCGGCCTGGTTCGTGTTCCCCGTGCTCGCTGGCGCCATCTGGTGGGTGGCGCGGCCACGGCTGGGCGAGATCGCCCGCCGCAAGGTCGAGGAGGAGAAGGCCTGGACCGACCACGCCGCCGCCTTCGAGGAGGCCGTCGCTGCGCGCGACGACCTGCGCACCAGCCTCGGGCGGAGCTTTGCGGTACGGCGCCTCGCCGAGCTGTCCGCGGTGGTGCACCGGCGGTTCAAGCACGTGCTCGACGTCGAGTACGGGCTGCTGCGCGTCTCGGGCCTGATCCTGCACGGGATGCTGGCCGCGGTCGCCGTCGTCGGGGTGGCGCTCACCTCCGCCGGCGATCTCTCGGTCGCCCAGCTCGTCACGTTGTTCCTGGTCACCGCCCGGTTCGTGGGGCAGGTCGACAACCTGGTGCACCACCTGCCCGACATCCAGGAGGGTCTCGGCGCCATCACGCGCCTGCGGCAGATGCTCGCCGTCGAGCCCGAGCCGACGGGCGGCGCCGACGTCCCGGCCGGCCCGCTGGACCTCGAGGTCCGCGACCTGCACTTTGCGTACGAGGAGGGGGCGTTCGCGCTCCGCGACGTCACCCTGCACGTTCCGGCGGGGCACACGGTCGCGCTCGTCGGGCGCACGGGGTCGGGCAAGTCGACGCTCGCCTCGGTGCTGTCGCGCGCGGTCGAGCCGCCGCCCGGCACGGTCCTGCTCGGCGGCGCCGACGTCCGGGACCTCGACCTCCAGAAGCTGCGCGCCGCCGTCGGCGTCGTCACGCAGCGCACGGAGCTGCTCGCCGGCACCCTGAGACAGAACGTCACGCTTTTCGCCGACGCCGTCCCCGGCGTGGTCGAGCGGGCCGTGCGCGACCTCGGCCTCGAGGACTGGGTGGCCGGGCTGCCGGACGGCCTCGAGACGTTGCTCGGACCGGGCGGCACCCGCCTGTCCGCGGGCGAGGAGCAGCTCGTCGCGTTCGCGCGGCTGCTGGTCCGGGACGTGCAGGTGGTCGTGCTCGACGAGGCGACCGCGCGCATGGACCCGCTCACCGAGTCGCGCGTCGTCGCCGCGTCCGAGCGGCTGCTGCGCGGGCGCACGGGCGTGCTCGTCGCGCACCGGCTCTCGACCATCGAGCGGGCCGAGCTGGTCGCGGTGCTGGACCACGGCCACGTTGTCCAGCAGGGCCCGCGCGAGCAGCTCGCCCAGGAGCCCGGCCGGTTCCGGTCGCTGCTCGAGGCGGGCGCCTCGGGCCTGCTCGACGGCGACCCGGCCGAGGTGGACGAGGTGCCGGTCGGCGCGGGCGCCGCGGAGGCAGCCGATGCCGCGGCCGACGCCGAGGTCGACGGGGGCGCCGGCGTCGGCGCCCGCCGCCGGACCGGACCGCCGCCCGCGCTCCGCCAGCCCGGCGACGGGCTGAGCCTGGCGCGCGGCGTCGTGAACCAGCTCCGCGTCATGCCGCGCTGGGGCCTGGTCGGCGCCGGGATGTTCCTGGTCGCGAGCCTGATCTCGGCGCAGGGTGCGGCGACCGGCTTCCTGTGGGGCCACGTCGTCGAGGCGCTGCGCACCGGCGTCGGCACCACCTGGCTGCTCGTCGCGATGACGGTGCTGCTCGTCGCCGCGCCCCTGTGCCTGGCGTGGGCCATCTACGTATACCCGCGCTGGTGGATCGAGGTGCTCCTGCGCGTCCGGATGGCCGTGATGGCCGGGCAGACGAAGCAGCACCGGCTGCCGGCCACCCCGCCGGGGGAGATCGTCGCGCGGTCCATGGACGCCGACCGCTTCGTGCGGTACGCCGACCGCTGGGTCGACTTCACGAACGGCCTGGTCATCGTGGCCGTCACCGCGCTGCTCGGCTGGTCGTGGCAGGCGGGCGCGGTGCTGCTCGCCGTCATGGTCGTGCCGGCCGCCGCGTCGGCACTGGGCCGGCCCGTCGCCGGCCGCTCGGCGGCGCAGTCCTCGGCCGCCCGGGCCCGCTTCGGCCGCGCGCTGGTCTCGACGCTCGACGCCGCTCGCACCGTCAAGCTGGCCGCGCGCACGCCGCAGGTCCGCGGGCACCTCCGCGACGTCGACGCCGGCCGCGTCGACGCCGCGATCTTCGAGCACCGCGTCCAGGCCGTGCTCGACGGCGTGCCGAACGTCATGATCCAGGTCGGCGTCGTCGCCGCCTGGTTCGCGCTGCTGCACCACTCATGGGACCTGGCCACGACGCTGCTCGTCGCCAACGCCGTCACCGGCTTCGGCTGGTTCGGCACGGTCGCGGGCGCCGTCGTCACCGAGGCACCCGGCACGCGCGCGTGGCAGCGTGCCACGAGCCGGTTCGCCGACGGCGCCGACCTGTGCGCGCTGCCCGACGGCGTCGACCTGGTCGCGGGCACGGCCCCGACCCCCGCGGCCGGGGCGCGCGACCCGCTCGAGAGCCTCGAGCTGCAGGGCGTCACGGCCCTGCACGACGACGGCACCATCGGCGTCGCGGGCGTCGACCTCGCCGTGCGGCGCGGCGAGCTCGTGCTGCTGCTGGGCCGGGTCGGCTCGGGCAAGTCGAGCCTGCTCGCGGCGCTCGCGGGGCTCGTGTCGCACACCGGGACCGTCCGCTGGAACGGCGCTCCGGTCGGGGACGCGCAGGAGTTCCTGCGGCCGGGCCGGGTCGCGCACGTCGCGCAGGTGCCGCGCGTGCTCTCGGGTACCTTCGCGGACAACGTGCGGCTCGACCACGCGCGCGACGTCGTCGGGCCGCTCGAGGCGGCGCGGATGGCCAGCGACGTCGCCGACGCCGGCGGGCCCGACGCGCTCGTCGGGCATCGCGGCGTGCGGCTCTCCGGCGGGCAGGTGCAGCGCCTCGCGCTCGCGCGGGCGCTGGCGGCCGACGCCGAGGTGCTCCTGGCCGACGACGTGTCGTCCGCGCTCGACGCCGCGACGGAGATCGAGCTGTGGGAGTCGCTGCGCTCGCGCGGGACGACGGTGCTCGGCTCGACCTCGAAGCAGGCGGCGCTGGCGCGGGCCGACCGCGTGGTGGTGCTCGTCGACGGCGGTGTCGCCGAGGTCGGCCCGTGGCGCGATCTCGCGCCGCGCTGGGGGCACCTGGCGGGCTGACCGGGAGCCGGTGGTTGAGCCGGTCGAGACCGCGCAGGTCTCGACAGGCTCAACCGCCGGCGGGGCTCAGCGGAAGACGACCGTGCGGCGCCCGTTCAGGAGCACGCGGTGCTCCGCGTGCCACCGCACGGCGCGCGCGAGCGTGCGGCGCTCGACGTCCTCGCCGATCGCGACCAGGTCGGAGACCGCGCGCGAGTGGTCGACGCGCTCGACGTCCTGCTCGATGATCGGGCCCTCGTCGAGGTCGCCGGTCACGTAGTGCGAGGTGGCGCCGATGAGCTTGACGCCGCGCTCGTGCGCCTGGGCGTACGGGCGGGCGCCCTTGAAGCTCGGCAGGAACGAGTGGTGGATGTTGATGACCTGACCGGCGAGGTCACGGCAGAGCTCGTCCGACAGGATCTGCATGTAGCGGGCGAGCACGACCAGCTCGACGTCGAGCTCCTTGACGAGCGCGCGCAGGCGGTCCTCGGCCTGGGCCTTGGTGCCGGCCGTGACGGGGACGTGGTGGAACGGCTTGCCGTAGAACTCGGCGATGTCCTGCAGGTCGTCGTGGTTGCCGACGACCCCCACGACGTCGATCGGCATGCCCTGCGACCGCTCGCGGTACAGCAGGTCGACCAGGCAGTGCGCGGCCTTGCTCACCAGGAGCAGCGTGCGCACGCGACGGCCGACGACGTCGAGATGCCACGTCATGCCGAACGCCTCGAACGCGGGCGTCAGGGCGGTGACGAGCTCCTCGCGGGTCGCGTCCGCCTGCACCTGCACGCGCATGAAGAACAGCCCCGACGCCGGGTCGCCGAACTGCTGGGACTCCGTGATGTTGTGCCCGCGCGCGGCGAGCGCCCCGGTCACGGCGGCCACGATGCCCGGCCCGTCGGGGCAGGAGACGGTGAGGACCCACTCGGTGGGCGAGCTGCTGGCGTCGATCACGAGGACACGGTACGGCCACAGTGCGCACGGCGTCGTCGTCGTCTGGTTCGATGCATGTATGAACGACGCCATGGAGGCCACCCGCATCGCCCTGGTCGCGGACGCCGACGCCGGGGAGCTGCTCACGCTGCGCCGCGCCGCGTTCGTCACCGAGGCGCAGCTGTACGGCGACCCGAACATCCCGCCGCTGACGCAGACGCTCGCCGAGCTGCGCGAGGACCTCGCCCGCGAGGACGTCGTGACGATCGGTGCCTGGGAACGCCACCGGCTGGTGGGCTCGATCCGCGTCGAGCTCGACGACAACAAGGCCACGCTGGGCCGGCTCGCCGTCGCGCCCGACATGCAGGGCCGCGGGATCGGCACCTCGCTCCTGTTCGCCATCGTCCAGCACCTGCCCGAGCAGGTCACGGAGGTGTGGGCGTTCACCGGCAAGGACTCGAAGGAGAACCTGTCGATGTACGCGAAGCACGGCTTCCAGGAGCACCACGACGACGCCGCGGGCGCGCTGACGTACACGTACCTGCGCCGGGTCCTCCACGAGGTGGAAGCTCGCAGGGCCGACTGAACGCTCGTTCGAGCATTCGCGGGGTGTTCGAGCCCTCGGGCGCTCGAACACTTCGACGAATGCTCGAACGCGCGCCCTCGCACGTACGCAGTGCGCCCCACCAGCTCCGCGACGGATGCTCGAACACCGAAGCTCAGCCGGCGAGCCGGGGGTGCAGCAGCAGCGGGTGCGGGCGTGCGGTCGCGCGGATCGTGGGCGGGAAGCGAGCGAGCAGGCGGGCGGCCGTCGAGTCGGGCGAGTCCCTCGCCGTGGCCCGGAACGGGACGATGCCGGTGGCCTCGACGATCGCGTCCGTGCGGCGCTTCTCGGCGAACAGCGCCTGCGACGCGTCGTAGCCCGCCCCGAGCGCTCCGTCGACGTACTTGACCTGTCCGTCGAACTCGGCGAGCACCCGGTACTCGGGCCATGCGAGATCCGCCCGAAAGGTCCCCAGCCGCGTGCTGATCGGCGCCTGTGTGACAGGGCGCGGAAGGCCGACGCGCAGCGCGAGGTAGCGCAGCCACGTCTCCCATGCGGACTCCGCTCCGCCGTCGGCGAGCTCGACGACGCAGCGAGCGCGTCGGCACCCGCGTACCGGTCCGAGGGCGACAGCTCGTCCGAGGACGGCCTTCAGGTCGACGCCGTCGGCCAGCGCCGCGTCCGCGACGACCAGTGCGGCGAGCGGGTGCTCCGTCCGCGCGACGTCCAGGAGCGTGCGCTCCTTCGTCGTCACGAGGAGACCTTCGCGCTCGACGACGTCGGCCTCGGGCAGCCGCGCGAAGTGGCGGAAGATGTCGGTCGCCGCCGTACCGGCGCGGCGCGACGCCTGAGTCACGTGCGTCCGCTCCGGGACGCTCCACGTTCGCCAGCCCCACCACGCCGCCGCCGAGACGTGGCTGAACACCGGCGTGCGCAGCTGGACGTTCACCGCACGCATGCGCAACAGGGCAAGGTCGCGAGCTCCGTCGTGAGTCCGTAGGCGCCGGCGGTCGGAGTCGACGCCGTCGTGCGGGACGAGGTACGCGCCGCGCCGCAGCAGGTCGACGTCGCCACGGCGCAGCTCGCGGCGCATGCGGTCCCGGTCGGCGTGGCGGGCAAGCAGGATCTCGGCGGGTTCGCTCACGCGCCTACCCTGCCGGGCCGCACCGCGGCCTGGCCGCTGCCCCCGGGCCCCCTGTGCACAACCACCCGCACGGGAGTGCTGGGGAGACCGCAAGGCCGAGTTCGAGCATCCGTCGGGAGTTCGAGCGCCTGAGTGCTCGAACTCCCGACGGATGCTCGAACTCCGCGCGACTGCGCCCCGCGCGCGCCCGCGCGACTGCGCCCCGCGCCCCGCGCGCGCGCGGGTCAGCGCGCCGGCGCCGTTGCCCCCGTGATCGCGGCCACGATCAGCTCATACGTCGCCGTGCGGGCCTCGAAGCTGCCGTTGTTGCGGCCGTGCCGCAGCACCTCGATGCGGTCCGCCACCGCGCGGACGTCCCCCATATTGTGGCTGATCAGCACGACGCCGTGACCCAGGTCGCGCAGGCGCTCGATGTGGGTGAGCACCTCCGCGGTCTGGGCGACCGACAGCGACGCCGTCGGCTCGTCGAGCACCACCACGCGCGGGTGGCCCAGGAGGGTCCGCGCGATCGCCACCGTCTGCCGCTGCCCGGCTGAGAGCATCGAGAGCGGGGTGCGCACCGACGGGATGCGTGACGTCAGCGAGGCGAGGATCTGCCGGGCCTCCTCTTCCATGCGTGCGTCGTCGAGCGGAGCCCCAGGCCCGCCCTCGCGAAGCCGCCGGTACCGGCCGAGCCCGCGCGGCCGCGCCTGCCGCAGCTCGCGGCCCAGGAACAGGTTCTCGACGACGTCGAGGTTGTCGCACAGCGCGAGGTCCTGGAACACCGTCGCGATCCCGAGCGCGTGCGCCGCCGCCGCCGACGGCACCACCACGGGCTGGCCGTCCATCTCGATCAGGCCGGTGTCGGGCTGCAGCACGCCCGCGATGATCTTCGCGAGGGTCGACTTGCCGGCCGCGTTGTCGCCCACGAGGGCCACGACCTCGTGGCTGCGCACGTCCAGGTCCACGTCGGTGAGGGCCTCGACGTGGCCGAACGCCTTGTGGATCCCGCGCACGGACAGCACGGGCGGGGTGGTCACCATGCGACTCCTTCGACGACGTCGGTGTGTGAGCGGGCCAGCTCGAGCGCGCCGAGCAGCTCGGCCCGGGGGCCGAGCCCGCCGGCGACGACGTCGACGGGCGCGAACCGGTGCGGGAGGGCGTGCCGGCGCACGGATTCTCCCAGGGCCTCGACGACGATCGCGCCGGCCTGCGCCAGCTCGCCGCCGACGACGACGAGCTGCGGGTCGAGCACGGTGACGATCGTGGCGGCCGCCTGGCCGACCCGGTTCGCCGCGTCCTCGAGCACGCGCCGCGAGCCGGGGTCACCGCCGCGCGCAAGCCGCACGAGGTCGCGCAACGTGACCTCGCCGAGCGCGGGGCGCACCAGGTCGAGGAGCGCGTTCTCGCCGACCTCGGTGTCGAGGCAGCCACGGTTGCCGCACCGGCACACGGGCCCGGCTGGGTCCACCTGGACGTGCCCGAGCTGGCCGGCGGCCCCGGACCCGCCGCGGTGCGGCCGCCCGCCGAGCACCAGCCCGGCCGACGTCCCGTACGAGAGCCGGACGTAGAGCAGGTCCTGGACGTGGCGCCCCGCGCCGAGGCGGTGCTCGGCGAGCGCGCCGAGGGTGGCATCGGCGTCGACGTGCACGGGGCGGGCGAGCCGCTTCGACAGCACCTGCGCGACGGGCGTGTCCTCCCAGCCGCGCAGGGCGCCGCGGACGGTGAGCAGCCCGGTCGCGGGGTCGACGGGGGCGGCCATCGCGACGCCGAGCGTGAGCAGCTCGTCGAGGTCGGTGCCGACGCGGTCCAGCAGGTCGACCACCAGCAGCGCGGCGCGGTCGAGGGTGGTGTCGGCGCGGTGGTCGGCGGGCAGGGGGAGGGTCTGCTCGGCGACGACGTCGTGCGCGAGATCGCCCAGGGCGACCGAGAGGGATCGGGGCCCGACGTGGATCCCCGCAACGAGCCCGGCCTGGCGCGCGAGGGTCACGCGCAGGGCGCGGCGCCCCGAGCGCGAGGTGGTCTCGGTCTCGACGACGCCGGCGACCGCGAGCTCCTTGACGATCGTCGACACGGTGGCGGTGGACAGGCCCGTCGCGGCGGCCAGCTCGACCTGGGTGAGCCCTCCGAACTGCTTGACGGCGTCGATGATGCGGCTCCGGTTCGCCTCCCGAAGGGAGGACTGCGAACCGGGCGACGACGCCGTCGGGTCCTTGGGCACGCGCGAAGGCTACTCGCAGCGACGTCTGGATTCGACCCCCAAACTCAGAAGGTCACGATTCGATGAACCTGTCGAACTTGCGCTTGATTCTCGAACGCAAGCCCGGCTACGTTCACGCTCGGCCCTGAGGCCTGCGTCGCAACGGTGGACGCTCCTCGGCACCGGTGGGGCACTGACGCCCGCTGGACTCGACGACGAAGAAGGACTTGACGATGAGGTCTTGGCGCAAGATCGCGGTTGTCGCGACCGCCTCCCTCCTGCTGGGCTCGCTCGCCGGGTGCGCGCAGGAGCGCACCAACGATGCGGGCAGCAACGGCGGCTCGGACAGCAACCTGATCGGCATCTCGATGCCGACGCGCTCGCTCGAGCGCTGGAACAACGACGGCGCCCACCTCAAGGAGGTGCTGGAGAAGGACGGGTTCAAGACGTCCCTGCAGTTCGCCGACGACAAGGTCGACCAGCAGATCACCCAGCTGCAGAACATGATCAACGAGGGCGCGAAGATCCTGGTCGTCGCCTCGATCGACGGCGAAGCGCTGGGCCCGACCCTGCAGACCGCTGCCGACGAGGGCGTCAAGGTCATCGCCTATGACCGCCTCATCAACGGCACGGAGAACGTCGACTACTACGCGACGTTCGACAACGAGCTCGTCGGCACCCTCCAGGGCCAGTTCATCGAGGAGAAGCTCGGCCTCAAGGACGGCCAGAAGGGCCCGTTCAACATCGAGATGTTCGCCGGCTCGCCCGACGACAACAACGCGAAGTTCTTCTTCAAGGGCGCCTACGACGTGCTCAAGCCGTACCTCGACTCCGGCGTCCTCGTCTCGCCGTCGGGCAAGGTCCCGGCGGACGTCGACGGCTGGACGAACGTCGGTATCCAGGGCTGGAAGACCGACTCCGCGCAGGCCGAGATGGAGACCCGTCTCAACACGTTCTACAAGGGCGGCACCAAGGTCGACGTCGTCCTGTCCCCGAACGACTCGCTCGCCCTCGGCATCGAGCAGGCCCTCGAGGGCTCGGGCTACGCGCCGGGCGCGGAGTGGCCGATCATCACCGGTCAGGACGGCGACAAGGCCAACGTGAAGAACATGCTCGCCGACAAGCAGTCGATGACCGTCTGGAAGGACACCCGCACGCTCGGTGACCAGGTCGCCAAGATGGTCCGCGAGATCACCGACGGCAAGGAGGTGACGGTCAACGACACCGACACCTACAACAACGGCAAGAAGACCGTGCCGTCGTTCCTGCTGCCCCCGCAGGTCGTGGTGAAGGACGAGGTCCAGAAGACCCTCATCGACTCGGGCTACCTCAAGGCGTCCGACGTCGGTCTGTGATCCTCAGCCGGCCCGGGACGCGCCCTGCGCGCGTCCCGGGCCGGCGACCGTCCCACACACCAGCACCCGACAGGGGGAGGAACAGGAATGTCAGGCGAGGACCTGATCCTGGAGATGCGGGGGATCACCAAGGAGTTCCCCGGCGTCAAGGCACTCAGCGACGTGACGTTCACGGTCCGCCGCGGCGAGGTGCACGCCATCTGCGGCGAGAACGGCGCCGGCAAGTCGACGCTGATGAAGGTGCTCTCCGGCGTCTACCCGCACGGCACCTACGACGGCGAGATCCTGCTCGACGGCGAGCCCGTCCAGTTCCGCGGCATCCGCGACTCCGAGCACGCGGGGATCGTCATCATCCACCAGGAGCTCGCGCTCGTCCCGCGGCTGTCGATCGCCGAGAACATCTATCTGGGCAACGAGCAGGCCGCCGGTGGCGTCGTCGACTGGCACGCCACGCGGGCACGGGCCCGGGCGCTGCTCCTGCGCGTCGGCCTCGACGAGAACCCCGACGTCACGCCGATCGACCTGGGCGTCGGCAAGCAGCAGCTCGTCGAGATCGCCAAGGCCCTGTCGAAGCGGGTCGACCTGCTCATCCTCGACGAGCCGACGGCGGCGCTCAACGACGAGGACAGCGCGCACCTGCTGAACCTGATCCGCGACTTCCGCGACCAGGGCATCACGTCGATCATCATCAGCCACAAGCTCAACGAGATCGCCGCGATCGCGGACCGCGTCACGGTCATCCGTGACGGCCGCACGATCGAGACGCTCGACTTCCACGGCGACGAGCAGGTCACCGAGGACCGGATCATCCGCGGCATGGTGGGCCGCCCGCTCGACAGCCGGTTCCCGGAGCACACGCCGACCATCGGCGCCGAGGCGCTGCGGGTGGAGGACTGGACCGTCCACCACCCGGCCGACACCGAGCGCGTCGTCGTCGACCACGCGAACCTCACCGTGCACCGCGGCGAGATCGTGGGCCTCGCCGGGCTCATGGGCGCCGGGCGCACCGAGCTCGCGATGAGCGTCTTCGGCCGGGCCTGGGGGACGAACATCTCCGGCCGCGTCTACAAGGACGGACAGGAGGTCCACCTCAAGCGCGTCGGCGACGCCATCGCGCACGGCATCGCCTACACCACCGAGGACCGCAAGGCGCTCGGTCTCAACCTCATCCAGACCATCCGCGAGAACGTCTCGGCGTCCGCGCTGGGCAAGGTCTCGACGTGGTGGGGGATGGTGCGCGGCGGGGCCGAGGAGGTCGTCGCGCAGCGGTACCTCAAGGAGTTCCGCATCAAGGCGCCCTCGGTCGAGGCGCTGGTCGGCAAGCTCTCGGGCGGCAACCAGCAGAAGGTCGTGCTGTCCAAGTGGGTCAACGCCGACCCCGACGTGCTCATCCTCGACGAGCCCACCCGCGGCATCGACGTCGGCGCGAAGTACGAGATCTACGGGATCATCAACGCCCTCGCCGACGCCGGCAAGGCCGTGATCGTCATCTCCTCCGAGCTCCCCGAGCTCCTCGGGGTGTGCGACCGCATCTACACGATGAGCCAGGGCCGGATCACCGGCGAGGTGCCCCGCGAACGGGCCACCCAGGAGGAGCTCATGCGCTACATGACCATGGAGAAGCCCCGCGAGGCTGCCAGCGTCGCGGCGACCGACACCGCCGTCGACGCGGCGATGGAAGGAACGAACCGATGAACGTGCTGAGGGAGTACTTCGGCCGCAACGTCCGCCAGTACGGCATCTTCGCGGCGCTCCTGGTGATCGTGCTGCTGTTCTGGGGGCTGACGGGCGGAAGCCTGCTCGCCCCCGACAACGTCGCGAGCCTCATCCAGCAGAACGCCTACGTGATGATCCTGGCGATCGGCATGGTCGCGGTCATCGTCGCCGGCCACATCGACCTGTCGGTCGGCTCGGTGGTGGCGTTCATCGGCGGCCTGACGGCGATCATGCTCGCCCACTGGGGCTGGCCGGTCTGGGCGGCCGTGCTGGCCTCGCTCGTCCTCGGCGCCGTCGTCGGGGTGTGGCAGGGCTTCTGGATCGCCTACGTGGGGATCCCGGCCTTCATCGTGACCCTCGCGGGCATGCTCATCTTCCGCGGGCTCGCGATCGTGCTCGTCGGCGAGACGGTGTCGTCGCTGCCGAAGAGCTTCAACGCCATCGGCATCGGGTCGCTGCCCAACGTGCTCGGCTTCGCCGCCGGGGAGATGGACGTCGTCACGCTGCTCATCGGCGCCTTCGCCGTCGTGGGCCTGGTGGTGTCGCAGGTCCGCGCGCGGGCCGCGCTGGTCCGTCACGAGCTGAGCGTGGAGCCGTTGCCGATCTTCGTCGGCAAGCTCGTCGTCATCGGCGCGCTCATCGCCCTGGTCACCTACTGGCTGTCGCTGTCGCGCGGCGGCACGCCGATCATCCTGCTCATCCTCGGGGTGCTCATCCTGGGCTTCGCGTTCGTGCTGAACCGCACGGTGTTCGGCCGGCACGTGTACGCCGTCGGCGGCAACCGCAACGCGGCGATCCTCTCGGGTGTCAACGCGCGCCGCACCGACTTCATGATCTTCGTGAACATGGGCGTGCTGTCGGCGATCGCGGCCGTCGCGACCACGGCGCGTGCGGGCGCCGGCGTCGCCGCGGCGGGCACGAACTTCGAGCTCGACGCCATCGCCGCCTGCTTCATCGGCGGCACCGCGGTCTCGGGCGGCGTCGGACGGATCTCCGGCGCGATGGTCGGCGCGCTCATCATGGGCGTGCTGAACAAGGGTCTGTCGATCCTCGCGGTCGACCCCGCGTGGCAGCAGGTCATCAAGGGCCTGGTGCTGCTGCTGGCGGTGGCACTGGACATCGTCTCGAAGCGCCGCAACGCGCTGCGCTGACGCCCCGCCCGGTGGTCGAGCCGGTCGAGATCACGCCATTCCGGGCGGATCTCGACCGCCTCGGCCACCGGTGTGCTTTTCCGCGTGCGTTACCCTGGTTCGCGTCGCGACTGGCGCAGCCTCAACCCCGTCCACCGGCGGGCGCAGGCAGGTGGATGACCACCAGGGAGCGACAACGCTGTGCAGACGACGGGTCGAACGCCTGGGCCCTGTGTCATGGACCAACGTGTCACGTCCACCGTCCGTCGCAGCGGCGCGCGTCGCTGCGATTCGCAGCCAGGGAGACTCTCATGAGCGCACACACCCCCGACCCCCTTCTGACCGGCAACATCGCCGACGTCGACCCCGAGATCGCCGCCGTCCTCGACGGGGAGCTCGCCCGTCAGCGCGACACCCTCGAGATGATCGCGTCCGAGAACTTCGTGCCGAACGCCGTCCTTCAGGCGCAGGGCTCGGTGCTCACCAACAAGTACGCCGAGGGCTACCCCGGCAAGCGCTACTACGGCGGCTGCGAGCAGGTCGACGTCGCGGAGAACCTCGCGATCGCCCGCGCGAAGGCGCTGTTCGGCGCCGAGCACGCCAACGTCCAGCCGCACTCGGGCGCCCAGGCGAACGCCGCCGTCCTGCACGCGCTGGCCACGGCCGGTGACCGCATCCTCGGCCTGGAGCTGGCCCACGGTGGCCACCTGACGCACGGCATGAAGATCAACTTCTCGGGCCGCCTGTACGACGTCGGCTCCTACGGTGTCGACCCGCAGACGTACCGCATCGAGATGGACGAGGTCCGCAAGAAGGCCATCGAGCACCAGCCCGAGGTCATCATCGCGGGCTGGTCCGCCTACCCGCGCCACCTCGACTTCGCCGCGTTCCGCGAGATCGCGGACGAGGTCGGCGCCAAGCTGTGGGTGGACATGGCCCACTTCGCCGGGCTCGTGGCCGCGGGCCTGCACCCGTCGCCCGTGCCGTACGCCGACGTCGTCTCCTCGACCGTCCACAAGACCATCGGCGGGCCCCGCTCCGGCTTCATCCTGGCCAAGGAGCAGTGGGCCAAGAAGATCGACTCAGCGGTGTTCCCGGGCCAGCAGGGCGGCCCGCTCATGCACGTCATCGCCGCCAAGGCCGTGGCCTTCAAGGTCGCCGCGTCCGACGGCTTCAAGGACCGCCAGGAGCGCACGCTGCGCGGCGCCCAGATCATCGCCTCGCGGCTCTCGGAGCCGGACGTCGCCGCCGCGGGCGCCTCGGTGCTCACGGGCGGCACCGACGTCCACCTGGTGCTCGTCGACCTGCGCAGCTCGGCGCTCGACGGCCAGCAGGCCGAGGACCTCCTCCACGACGCCGGCATCACCGTGAACCGCAACGCCGTGCCGTTCGACCCGCGCCCCCCGCGCGTCACCTCGGGCCTGCGCATCGGCACGCCGGCGCTCGCCACGCGCGGCTTCGGCGACGCCGAGTTCACGGAGGTCGCGGACATCATCGCGATCGCCCTGCGCGACGGCGCCGCGGCCGACGTCGACGCCCTGCGCGCCCGCGTGCAGACGCTCACGGCCGAGTTCCCGCTGTACCCGGGCCTGGAGCAGTACTGATGACGGCCCAGATCCTCGACGGCAAGGCCACGGCCGCCGCGATCAAGGCCGAGCTGAAGGAGCGGGTCGCGGTGCTGGCCGACCGCGGGGTCGTGCCCGGCCTCGGCACGCTGCTCGTCGGCGACGACCCGGGCTCGCAGTGGTACGTCGCCGGCAAGCACCGGGACTGCGCCGAGGTGGGCATCGCCTCGATCCGCGAGGACCTGCCGGGCACCGCGACGCAGGAGGAGATCGAGGCGGCCGTGCGCCGGCTCAACGAGGACCCGGCCTGCACCGGGTTCATCGTGCAGCTCCCGCTGCCGAAGGGCATCGACACGAACCGCGTCCTCGAGCTCGTCGACCCGGCGAAGGACGCCGACGGCCTGCACCCGACCAACCTCGGGCGCCTGGTGCTGCGCGTCAACCAGGAGGTCACCTCTCCGCTGCCCTGCACGCCGCGCGGCATCATCGAGCTGATCGAACGCCACGGGGTGTCGCTGGCCGGCAAGCACGTCGTCGTCCTCGGCCGTGGCGTCACGGTGGGTCGCCCGATCGGGCTGCTGCTGACGCGCCGGGCCGTGAACGCCACGGTCACGCTCACCCACACGGGCACGCAGAACCTCGCCGCCCTGGTCCGGCAGGCTGACGTCGTGGTCGCGGCGGCGGGCGTCAGGGGCATCGTCAGCGCCGACATGGTCAAGCCGGGTGCGATCCTGGTCGACGTCGGCGTCTCGCGCGAGACGGACGAGGAGACGGGCAAGTCGCGCGTGGTGGGCGACGTGGACCCGGCGGCGCTGGAGCAGGCGAGCTGGTACTCGCCGAACCCGGGCGGCGTCGGCCCGATGACGCGCGCGATGCTGCTGGCCAACGTGGTCGACACCGCGGAGCGCGCACCCGCGGCCTGACGAGCTGGCCGTTGTGGGTCCCTGGGGCTCCGCTTGTCCGACCCGACAACCGGAGCCCCAGGGACCCACGGCCTTCTCCGCCCGATGAGCGAACGCGGGCTGCGTCGTCGGTATCCACGACAGGGGACCGACGACGGAGGGCAGACCGATGGGCATCGTCAAGCCGCACCTGTGGTTCGCGGAGGGGGCCGAGAAGGCCGCGGAGTTCTATGCGAGCGTCATCCCGAACTCGCGGGTGACCAACCTGGTGACGGCGCCGGCCGGGGTGCCCGACGTCGCCGAGGGGGCGCCGTTCATCGTCGACCTGGAGCTCGACGGCATGCCGATCGAGCTGCTCAACGCCGGCCCGGCCTTCAGGCTCGACGAGGCGTTCAGCCTCATCGTCGAGTGCGACGACCAGGAGCAGGTCGACCACTACTGGGAGTCGCTTACCGCCGACGGGGGCAAGCCCGGCCAGTGCGGCTGGCTGACCGACCGGTTCGGGGTGTCGTGGCAGGTGATCCCGAAGCAGCTCGCGGAGCTCTTCGGCGACTACTCGACGGAAGGCCAGCGCCGCGCGGTGGCGGCCATGTTCACGATGCAGAAGCTGGACATCGCCGCGCTGGAGGCGGCATCCCGCGGCGCCTCATAGCCAGCTAATGACGTTGCGGGACCCCTGGGCTCCGGTTTCGCGCCGTCAGAACCGGAGCCACAGGGTCCCGCGACGGTTGGGGGCCGGGGTGGGTGGCAGAATCCCCGGCGTGAGCCAGCTTGTTGTCGCCAGCGCCAATGTCAACGGGATCCGGGCCGCCGTGCGTCGCGGCATGGGGGAGTGGGTCGGCGGCCGCGACCCTCACGTGCTGCTGATGCAGGAGGTGCGGGCGCCCGACTCCGTTCTCAACGAGGTCTTCGACGGGTGGCACGTCGCGCACCAGGCAAGCGACATCAAGGGCCGCGCCGGCGTCGCCGTCGCGTCCCGGCTGCCCGTGCACGCGGTGCGCGTCGGTCTCGAGGCGCACGGGCCGCACGGCGGTCCTGAGCCCGCGGTGGACACGGGTCGCTGGGTGGAGGCCGACGTCGAGCTGCCCGGCGGCGGGCTGCTCACCGTGGTGAGCACGTACATCCACTCGGGCTCGACCTGGCCGGAGGACAACCCGGTCAAGATGACCGAGAAGTACGCCTACCTCGAGAAGGTCACCGCTCGCCTCGCGGAGCTGGGCGCTGCGCCGACGCCCGCGCTGGTCGCCGGCGACCTCAACATCGCCCATCACAACGTCGACATCGCGAACTGGAAGGGCAACCTCAAGAACGCCGGCTTCCAGCCCGAGGAGCGCGCGTACCTGGACCGCTGGTTCGGCGAGCTCGGCTGGACCGACCTCGGCCGCGCGCACGGCGGGGAGGGTCCCGGCCCCTACACCTGGTGGTCGTGGCGGGGCCAGGCGTTCGTGAACGACAAGGGCTGGCGCATCGACTACCAGCTCGCCAACCCGGCCCTGGCCCCGCACGCGGTCAAGGTCGAGGTCGACCGGGCGCCGTCGTACGACGCCCGGTGGAGCGACCACGCCCCGGTGATCGCGACCTACGACCTGTAGCCCGCTCCGCGCCAGGTCAGGCGTCGCGGTCCGCAGCGGCCGACGGCGGTGCCGCCAGGAACGCCGGGGCCGTCAGGCCGGCCTCGGCGAACGCGACAGCCACGGCCGCCGCCACGGCTTCGACCTCGGCCGCCCGGACCAGCGCGATCGTCGAGCCGCCGAAGCCGCCGCCGGTCATGCGCGCGCCGATGGCGCCTGCCGCGACGGACGTGTCGACGGCGAGGTCGGTCTCGCGGACGGTGACCTCGTAGTCGTCCCGCAGCGAGGCGTGCGAGGCGTTCATGAGCTCGCCGGCGCGCGCGACGACCGCCTCGTCCGGCACGCCGCCGGAGCCCAGGCCGTCGTGCACCAGGTCGGCGAGCTCGGCCGTGCGCGCGATCTCCGTGACCACGTGCCGCACGCGGCGGCGCAGGCTGTCCTCGACGTCGTACGGCGCGAGCTCGGCGAGCGCCGCGTCCAGGTCCGACGGCGTGACCTCGCGCAGCGAGGCGACGCCGAGGTGGCTCGCGGCCGTCTCGCACGAGGCCCGGCGGTCGGCGTACTGACCGTCGACCAGCTGGTGGGGCGCGCGCGTGTCGATCACCAGCAGGTTCAGGCCCGCGGCGGCGAGGTCGAACGGCACGTGCCGGGCGAAGTCCGACGCCGCCAGGCCGGGCCGGAAGTCGAGCAGCAGCGACTGGCCCTCGGTGCACAGCATCGAGGCGGACTGGTCGAGCCCGCCCGTCGGTGCGCCCGCGATCTCGTTCTCCGCGCGGCGGGCGGCGGCCACGAGCTGGGCCCTCCCCGCGTCGTCGCCGCCGAGCCCGAGGCCGAACACGTCGTCGAGCGCGACGGCGAAGGCGCACTCGATGGCCGCGGAGCTGGAGAGCGAGGCGCCGAACGGCACGCACGAGTCGATGACGGCGTCGAAGCCGTGGACGTCGTGGCCGGCCTGGCGCAGCGCCCACGCGACGCCGGCGACGTACGCGCCCCAGCCGCGCACGGTGCCAGGGTGGACGTCGGCGAGGCGCACGGTCCACGGCTCGTCGGTCTGCGCAGAGGCGATGCGAACGACGTCGTCCTCCCGCCGGCGCAGCGCGACGTAGGTGCGGTGCGGCAAGGCCGTGGGCAGGCAGAGGCCGGCGTTGTAGTCGGTGTGCTCGCCGATGATGTTGACGCGGCCGGGAGCCGACCAGACGCCGTCGGGCGTGCCAGGGACTGGGCCGACCTCACCGTCGTCGTGGAAGGTGCGGGCGAACAGCCCGCGGGCGCGCCGGGCGCCCTCGTCGCGGGTCCAGGCGGGCAGCCACTGCGGCTCGGACATGAGTCTTCCTCGTCTCATGGGGCGGGGATCAGGGTGGGGCGGTCAGCGCGCGACGGGGCTGACGCCCAGCCGCATGCCCGCCAGGCCGCGCTTGCGCGCTGCCAGCGAGCGGGCGACGTCGCGGAGCACGGCGGCGCCGGGGGAATCGGGGTCCCGCAGGACGACGGGTGTGCCTTCGTCGCCGGCCTCGCGGACGGCCGGGTCGAGCGGCACCTGGCCCAGGAGCGGCACGTCCTTGCCGAGCGCCGCGCCGAGCGACGCGGCGACGCGCTCGCCGCCGCCGCTGCCAAAGACCTCGAGCCGCGTGCCGTCGGGCTGCTCGAGCCACGACATGTTCTCGATGACGCCGACCACGCCCTGGTGGGTCTGCAGCGAGATCGAGCCGGCACGCTCGGCCACCTCGGCGGCGGCGGCCTGGGGCGTCGTCACGACGATGATCTCGGACCCGGGCAGGAGCTGCGCCACCGAGATGGCGATGTCGCCGGTCCCGGGCGGAAGGTCGAGCAGCAGCACGTCGAGGTCGCCCCAGAAGACGTCCGCGAGGAACTGCTCGAGCGCGCGGTGCAGCATCGGCCCGCGCCACACGACGGGCTGCCCGGCCGGCACGAACATGCCGATGGACACCACCTTGACGCCGTGCTCGATGGGCGGCAGCAGCATCGAGTCCACGCGGGTGGGCTGCCGGTCGACGCCCAGCATGCGCGGGATCGAGAAGCCGTAGATGTCGGCGTCGAGCACGCCCACGTTCAGCCCCTCGGCGGCGAGCGCGACGGCGAGGTTCGACGTGACCGACGACTTGCCGACGCCGCCCTTGCCGGACGCGATCGCGTACACCTTGGTGAGCGAGCCGGGCTGGGAGAACGGGATGACCGGGTCGCCGTTGCCGCCGCGCAGGCGGGACCGCAGCGACGCGCGCTGCTCGGGCGTCATGACGCCCAGGTCGACGTCCACGGACGCGACGCCGTCGAGCGACTGCACCGCGGACGTCACGTCCCGCACGATCGTCGACTGCAGCGGGCAGCCCGCGACGGTGAGGTCCACCCCGACGCGGACCCGGGCGGCGCCGTCGTCGGAGGCCTCGACGTCCACCGAGCGCACCATGTCCAGCTCGGTGATGGGACGACGGATCTCGGGGTCGACGACGGTGGTGAGGGCCTCGCGGACCCTGTCGGCGAGCGTGGTCATACCGCGATCCTACGGTGCGGCCGCACGGCCGGTGGCAGGGGGGCCGACGGTGCGCCCGGGCTCGTCCCGGCCGGTCTCGCGCTGCTCCTCGAGCTCCTCGAGGAGGTTGCGGATCTCGCCGCGCACGAAGTCGCGCGTGGCCACCTCGGACAGTGCCAGCCGCAGCGACGCCATCTCGCGGGCCAGGTACTCGGTGTCGGCAAGGTTGCGCTCGGCGCGCTGGCGGTCCTGCTCGGCCGTGACGCGGTCGCGGTCGTCCTGCCGGTTCTGCGCGAGCAGGATGAGGGGCGCGGCGTAGCTCGCCTGGAGCGACAGCACCAGGGTCAGCGCCGTGAAGCCGTTCTCCGCCTTGTCGAACCGCAGAGCCTGCGGGGCCCACGAGTTCCACGCGATCCAGATCGCGCAGAACAGCGTGAGCCAGATGAGGAACCGCGGTGTCCCGAGGAACCGCGCGATCGCCTCGGTCGCCTTGCCGACGGCGTCCTGGTCCCTCCGGATGCGCGGAAGGAGGCTCCGTCGAGCCTCCTTCGGGGTGTCGAGCCGGTCAGCCACGGGTCACCTCCTGCTCGTCCAGGCTCTCGTCGTGGGACTCGCGCCAGTCGTCCGGCAGCAGGTGGTCGAGGACGTCGTCCACGGACACGGCGCCGAGCAGCCGCTTCTGGTCGTCGAGCACGGGCAGGGCGAGGAGGTCGTACGCGGCCAGGAGGCGCGTGACCCGGCCCAGCGGCGCGTCCGGCGTCAGCCACTCGGTGTCCATGTCCAGCACGGACCCGACGGCGGCGTGCGGGGGCTCGCGCAGCAGCCGCTGGAAGTGCGCGACGCCGAGGAACCGGCCCGTCGGCGTCTCCAGCGGAGGCCGGGCGACGAACACCACGGACGCGAGGGCGGGCGGCAGGTCCTGCTTGCGGATCTGCGCGAGCGCCGCCGCGATCGTCGTCTCCGGGCCCAGCACCACGGGTTCCGTGGTCATCATGCCGCCGGCCGTGTCCTCGTCGTAGGCGAGCAGGCGGCGGACGTCCTCGGCCTCGTCGGGCTCCATGAGCTCCAGCAGGCGGGCGGCCTGCGCGTCGGGGAGCTCGTGCAGGAGGTCGGCGGCGTCGTCGGGCTCCATGGCCTCGAGGACGTCGGCGGCGCGGGCGGTCTCGAGGCCCGACAGGATCGCGACCTGGTCGTCCTCGGGCAGTTCCTCGAGCACGTCGGCGAGGCGCTCGTTGTCGAGGGCGGAAGCGACCTCGAGGCGGCGCGTGCCGCTCAGCTCGTGCAGGACGTCGGCGAGGTCCGCGGGGCGCATGTCCTCGTACGCCTCGAGCAGGGCCGCCGCCCCCTGGCCCTGCGCACCCGTCGCGAGCGTGGACACCGAGTCGATGCCGACGACCATCGTGGGCCCGCGACGGCGGAGCCCGAGGGTGGAGCGCCCGGGCTCCCGACGGCGCACGAAGAGCTGGTCGACGAGCCAGTCGCCGTTGCGCTGGCGGGCGATCGAGACGTCCTCGATGGTGACCTCGCCCGAGCCGTCGCGGAGCGCCACGGTGCGGTCCAGCAGCTCGCCGAGCACCAGCGACTCCATGGCGCGCTGCTCGAAACGCCGCAGGTTGACCAGACCCGTGGAGATGACCTGACCTGCGTCGATAGTGGTCACGCGCGTCATGGGCAGGAACACGCGCCGCCGGCCGGGGACCTCGACGACGAGGCCCACGACCCGGGGCGCGCCCTTGGCGCGGACCAGGACGACGACGTCGCGCACCCGGCCCACCTGATCCCCGATCGGGTCGAAGACCGAAGTCCCGGCAAGGCGTGCGACGAACACACGGGTTCCGGCGCTCACGCAGGTCAGCCTACGCGGGGCAGGTCCGCCCGCCCTGGTGGACGGCGTGTGGTGGTGCTCGGAGTCTTACGACACACTGAGGAAATGAGCTTCAGCCGACCCCAGCCGGTACCCCGCGTGCCCACCCCGCCCCAGGGCGACGAGGTCGCCGCGTACCCCACGTACCTCGAGGCGCAGCAGGCCGTCGACTTCCTCTCCGACCACAAGTTCCCCGTGCAGGGCGTCACGATCGTGGGCACCGACCTGAAGATGGTCGAGCGCGTGACCGGACGCCTCACGTACGGGCGTGTCGCGATCGCCGGCGCCGGCTCGGGCGCCTGGTTCGGCCTCTTCGTCGGCCTGCTGCTCTCGCTGTTCGGCGGCGGCGGAGTGGCCAACGGCGTCGTGTTCATCGGCATCGCGCTCGGTGCCGGGTTCGGCCTGCTGTTCTCCGTGCTCTCGTACGCGCTCACCGGCGGGCGGCGCGACTTCACGTCGCAGTCGCAGATCGTCGCGACGACGTACGCGATCCTGTGCGCGTCGGAGTCGTCCGGCGAGGCGCGCTCGCTGCTGCTGCAGTCCCCGAACGGGCTGGGCAAGTCGCGCTCGGCGGCACAGGGGGTGCCGACGGCGGTGCCGTCCCCGTACGGCGCGCCCACCGCTGCGGCGCCCGCGGCGCCTGCGGCGCCCGCGCCGACCGCGGCCCCGAACCGCGCCCCGGACCCTCGCTGGACCACCCCGACGGGCGAGCCGCGCTACGGCGCGATGCGCCCGACGCCGGGCCCGGCCGCGCCCGCGCAGCCGACCGCTCCGGTCCAGCCGACCACTCCGGTCCAGCCGGCACCGCCGTCCCCGGAGCCGCCGGCGGGCCCTCCGACGCCACCGCCGTCGGACCGGCAGTCGGCGACCCCGTCGGCCGACCCGTACGCGCCCCCGCAGCCCCGGGACCCGAGCCAGCACCCCTGACGGGAGACGGAACTCAGCCGCGCAGCGACCGCATCCACTCCTCCACGGCCGAGGGGTCGCGCGGCAGTGCCGCCGACAGGTTCTCGTTGCCGTCGGCGGTGACGAGGACGTCGTCCTCGATGCGCACACCGATGCCGCGGTACTCCTCGGGCACGGCCAGGTCGTCAGCCTTGAAGTAGAGCCCGGGCTCGATGGTGAACACCATGCCCGGCTCCAGCACGCCCTCCTGGTACAGCTCGCGGCGCGCCTGGGCGCAGTCGTGGACGTCCAGGCCCAGGTGGTGCGAGGTGCCGTGGACCATCCACCGCCGGTGCTGCTGGCCCTCGGGCGTCAGCGCCACCGCGGCGGTCACGCCGGCCGGCAGCAGCCCCCACTCCTCGAGCCGCTCGGCGATCACCTTCATCGCAGCCTCGTGCACGTCGAGGAACCGCGCCCCGGGCCGCGCGGCGGCGAACGCGGCGTCGGCGGCGTCGAGCACGGCCTGGTAGACGCGGCGCTGCACCTCGCTGTAGCTGCCCGTCACCGGGAGCGTGCGCGTGAGGTCCGCGGTGTAGAGCGAGTCGATCTCGACGCCAGCGTCGAGCAGCACCAGGTCGCCCTCGCGCACCTCGCCGTCGTTGGAGATCCAGTGGAGCGTGGTGGCGTGCTCGCCCGAGGCGGCGATGGTCTCGTAGCCGACGGCGTTGCCCTCGAGGCGGGCGTGCGCGTCGAACGTCGTCTCGATGACGCGCTCACCGCGGCGGTGGGCGACGGCGCGCGGCAGTGCGCGCACCACCTCGGCGAACCCCTCGATGGTGCGGTCCACCGCCTCGCGCAGCTGCTCGATCTCGAGGTCGTCCTTGACGAGCCGCAGCTCGCTGGCCGCGCGCACCAGCGCCTCGTCGGTGAGCCCGTCCTCCGCCGCCTCCTCGCCCGCCTCGGCGCGGATCGCCTCGACCAGCGTCTCGACCGTCTCGTCGGCGCCGCTCACGACGAGCAGCACGACGCCGGCGCCGACGTCCTTGGCGAGCGCGTCGCGAAGAGCGTCGACGTGCCGGGCCTCGATGCCCGTGAACGTCGTGACGTCGTCGAGCGACGGGCGTGCGCCCACCCAGAACTCGCCGTAGCGCGAGTCGGCGTAGAACTCCTCGGTGTCGCGCGCCGCGAGCGGGCGCACGTAGAGCTCGGCATGGAAGTCGCCGCCGCCGTCGCCCGTGCCGGCCTCGACCGGGTTCAGCACGAGGACGGCGTCGGGCTCCTGGTCGGTGCCGAGGCCCGTGAGGTGCGCGAACGTCGAGTGCGGGCGGAACCGGTAGTCGGTGTCGTTCGACCGGACCTTCAGCGGCCCCGCCGGGATCACCAGACGCGCGCCTGGGAACTGCTCGGCGAGGCGCGCCCGGCGTGCGGCGGTGAACGGCACGGCGGCCGAGGGCAGCACGCCCAGGTCGGCGCGCGGGGCCCACTGCGCGGTGATGAAGTCGACGAACGCCTGGGAGTGCGGCCGGCTCCGGTGGTCGGTGGCCTTGGCTTCTCCGGCCGGGGCTGGCGTGGTGTTCTCGTCGGTCATTCGCCCAGTCTCGCACCGGGCGGCGGGCGTCAGCCTCGCCCGAAGTCGTGCAGGGCCCGCGTGAGCACGCGGTTGAACGCGTCCGGGGCGTCGGTGTTGACGTCATGGCCGGCGCCCGGCACGACGACGAGCGCCCCCTGATACGCGGCGGCAAGGTGGCGCTGCTCCTCGATCCGCAGGTGGTCGCGCGAGCCGTTGACCAGCCACACCGGCACGCGGGCCGCCCGCAGGTCGGCCACCGAGGAGTGCCCGGCCAGGTGCGTCAGCGCATCCGTGACCACGTGCCACCCCGGGCGGTAGGGCCCGATGGCGGCAGTCCTGCCCAGCAGGGTCGCGACGTCGGCGCCGCCCGGGCGCGAGCCCTTGCCGGCGAACGCAGCGCGCCACCGCGTCGTCGTCGCGCACGCCCGGCGGTGGGCGGCGCTCGCGCCCGCCACCGTGACCCGGGCGACGTCGCGGAACAGCGCGACGGGCTTGCCCTTGGGGTCGGAGCAGCACCCGGCAGCGACGACGCCGGCCAGCCGCCCGGGGCTCGGCGAGGCGCCGGCCTGCAGCAGCGTCGCCTCCCGCGCGGCGTACGCGAGGGACGCGTACCCGCCGAGGCTCAGGCCTACGAGCGCGACCCGGCGGTCAGGGGCGAAGGAGTCGACGGCTTCGTCGATGGCGTCGAACGCGCCCTGCAGGGTGAACCGTTCGGAGCGCCGCTCGCCGTGCGCGGGCAGGTCGACGGCTACGGCGTCGAACCCGCCGTCGTGCACGTGCGCGAGCTGCTGATCCCAGATCGCGGACGACGTCCGCATGCCGTGCACGAAGACGACGGCAGTCTCGGTTCCCATACGACGATCGTCGTCCTCCCGGTGGTGACACGCCCGGGTCGGGCGCTGGCCGAGCGGTGAAGGCTGGTGAAAACCTTGTGACGACTACTGTTGCCCCGTGATCGACCTCCACACCCACTCGACGGCGTCGGACGGTAGGGACGCCCCGGGCCGCGTGGTGGAGGCCGCCGCGGCGGTCGGGCTGACCGTCGTCGCGCTGACGGACCACGACACCACCGCCGGCTGGGCCGAGGCCGCCGAGGCGGCCGCGCGCACCGGCGTCGCCCTGGTACGGGGCGCGGAGATCTCCACGGTGAGCGACCGCGTGAGCGTGCACCTGCTGGCCTACCTGCACGACCCGGCGCACCCGGTGCTGGTCGCCGAGCTCGAGCGCACGCGCGCCTCGCGCCTGACGCGGCTCGAGCGCATGGCGGGCCTGCTCGCCGAGGACTACCCGATCACGTGGGACGACGTGCTGGCGCAGACCGGCCCCGGCGCCACCGTCGGCCGACCGCACCTCGCCGACGCGCTGGTCGCGGCCGGCGTCGTCGCCACGCGCGACGAGGCGTTCGCCACCATGCTGCGGCCAGGCACGCGCTACTACGTCCCGCACAGCGCACCCGACGCCGTCGCCGCCGTCCGCGCGGTGCTCGCGGCGGGCGGCGTCCCGGTGTTCGCGCACCCGGGCGCGTCGCAACGGGGCCGCGTGGTGCCCGAGGAGCGGATCGAGGAGCTCGCGGCCGCCGGCCTCGCGGGGCTCGAGGTGGACCACCGCGACCACGACGAGCCCACCCGAAAACGGCTGCGCGACCTCGCTCGGACGCTCGGGCTGCTCGTCACCGGGTCGAGCGACTACCACGGGGCGGGAAAGCCGAACCGCCTCGGAGAGAACACGACATCGGCCGAGGCGCTTGCGCAGATCGAGGATCAGGGCACCGTCGAGGTGCTCAGACCGTGACCCAGCTCATCGACGTCACCCTGTTCACCGAGGTCTTCGTGACCCTTTTCGTGATCATGGACCCGCCCGGCACGGTCCCCGTGTTCCTCGCGCTGACCTCGCGCATGACGGCCCACCAGCGCAACCGCGCCGCGCGGCAAGCGATCCTCGTCGCGTTCGGCGTGGTCGTGGTGTTCGGCGCGATCGGCCAGCAGGTGCTGCGCTACATGGGCATCTCGCTGCCGGCGCTGCAGGCGTCGGGCGGCCTGCTGCTGCTGTTCGTGGCGATGGAGCTGCTGACCGGCAAGGCCGAGAACCCCGAGCCCGCCAAGGGCGGCTCGGTCAACGTCGCGCTCGTGCCGCTCGGCACGCCGCTGCTCGCGGGGCCCGGTGTCATCGTCGCGACCATGGTGTTCGTCCAGCAGAAGACCGACGCGGCCGACAGCGTCGCGGCGCACTGGGTGGCGATCGTGCTGGGTGTCATCGCGGTGCACGTGTGCACCTACCTGGCGATGCGGTTCGCCAACGTCATCCAGCGGGTGCTGCGGGACTCGGGCGTCACGCTCATCACGCGCATCGCCGGCCTGCTGCTCGCGGCCATCGCGATCCAGATGGTCGCCGACGCCGTGACGGCGTTCGTCCGGGCGGCGTAGCGCAGTCCTGGATGCTGACGGCGGGGCGCCGGCGACCGCCGGGCCCCGCCTTCAGCGGATGGGTCAGGCGACGGCAGCCGGCTCGCGCTCCGGGGCCGCCGCTGCGTCCACGGTGCGCGACGCCGTCGGGACCAGGGCCGCGACGACCGCGGCGACCAGCGCGACGCCCGCGCCGATCACGAGCGCGACGCGGAACCCTCCCAGCGATGGGAAGGTGTAGCCCCCCGTCGTGGCGGTGAGCCTGGCGAGGACGGCGCCCATGACCGCCGCCGAGACCGACGACCCGACCGAGCGCATGATCGAGTTGAAGCCGTTGGCCGCGCCCGTCTCGTGGTGCGGCACCGCGGCCATGATGAGCGCGGGCATCGCGCCGTAGGCCAGGCCGACGCCGGAGCCGCAGAGCAGCGTCACGACCAGCAGCCCCCAGGCCGAGCCGAGCAGGCCCTGCGCCGCGCCGTAGCCGACGGCGATGACCAGGGCGCCGAGCGAGAGCGTCACCTTGGCGCCGAACCGCCCCGTGATCTTGGCGCCGACCGGTGACATGGCCATCATGACCAGGCCTGCCGGAGCCATCCACAGGCCCATCTGGATCATCGACTGGCCGAGCCCGTACCCGGTCGCCGCGGGCAGCTCGAGCAGCTGGGGCACCACGAGCGACTGCGCGTACATGGCGAAGCCCACCAAGAACGAGGCGACGTTCGTCCACAGCACCTGCGGGCGGGCGGTCACGCGCAGGTCGACCAGCGGGTGGTCCTGGCGCAGCTCGAACCAGCCCCACGCGGCGACGATCGCGACGGTCGCCACCAGCAGCCCGACGACGCTCGCCGAGGCCCAGCCCCAGTCGGAGCCCTTCGAGACGGCGAGCAGCAGGCACACGAGCGCGGCACCCAGGCCGAGCGCGCCGACGAAGTCGAACCGCGCCCGCTCCTCGGTGTCGGGCCGCACCGAGGGCACCCAGAGGAAGACGGCGACGGTGATGAGGGCGCTCATCCCCGTGGCGACCCAGAAGAGCACGTGCCAGTCGGCCTTCTCGGCGACGGTGGCGGCGAACGGCAGGCCGAGGGCGCCGCCGATGCCCATCGAGGCGCTCATGAGCGCGATGGACGAGTGCAGGCGAGCGGGCGGCAGCACATCCCTGAGGAGCGAGATGCCGAGCGGGACGATGCCGATGCCGAGGCCCTGCAGGCCGCGGCCGACGACCATCGGCGTGAGCGACGACGACAGCGCGCACACCGCGGAGCCGAGGATCATCGGGACGGTCAGTACCAGCGCGATGCGGCGCTTGCCGTACATGTCGCCGAGCTTCCCGGCGACCGGCGTGGCGACGGCGCCCGTGAGCAGCGTGACGGTGATGACCCAGGAGGCGTTGGACGCGGTGGTGGACAGGAGCTTGGGCAGCTCGGTGATCAGCGGGACGACGAGCGTCTGCATGACGGCCGCGACGATGCCGGCGTAGGCGAGGACGGCGACGATGCGCCCCTCGTGCGTGGCGGGGGAGGGCGTGGGCATGCGTGCACGATACATCGAATATGTATCGTGCATAGTTCATGTCCCATGCACGGCTGCAGGTAGGATCGGTCGATGGTCGACGCCGCCAGACGCATCGAGCTCGAGGTCATGCTGCTGAGCCGGCACGCGTTCCTGAGCGGCCCCCGCTCGCGCGGGCGCGGCAACCGGCTCGACCGCAGCGCCTACGTGCTGCTCACGCGGCTCCAGTCGCAGGGTCCGATGTCCATCCCGGAGCTGCAGGACGCCTTCGGGCTCGACGCGTCGACCCTCCACCGGCAGACGGCCGCGATGCTGCGCTCCGGCGTCGTCGAGCGGATCCCCGATCCCGACGGCGGGATCGCCCGCAAGTTCCGGGTCACGGCCGCGGGCGTCGAGCGGCTCGACGCCGACCGCGAGGACGTGGTCGCCGCACTGCGGAAGGTGGTGAGCGACTGGTCGCGCGAGGAGGCCGACGCGTTCGCCACGGCCATGCGGCGGTTCAACGAGGGCATCGAGAAGCTCGACGGGCGGCCCTGGCCGCGGGCCTGACGGCTGCTACCGGACCGGCTCCAGGACGACGTCGACCGTCGCACCGTCGGCGATCCCCTCGGCCGTGCGGATCGACTTCTTGATCGGGAGCACGTAGCCCTGCTGGGCGTCGCTGGGGAAGACCGACGTCGACCACGTCGTCGCGCCGATCGTGACGTTGACCTTGATGGAGCCGAAGCCGCGCGGCGGCAGGGGCAGCTCGGCGAGCTCGTCGGACAGCTCGGGCGGGACGGTGACGAACCACCAGGAGTCCGTACGCGCCTGCCACTGCCAGAGCGGGGCGGAGAACCGGAGGCGCATGCCGGGGAGGGTATCGCGAGGGTCCGACGGCGCCACACGGTCTCGGGTCGACGTGCGCAAGGGCCGGCCTTCGGCAGCTCGCACTGCCGACGGCCGGCCCTTCTAGCGATGAGGCCCGGGCGCGAGGCGCTTCACGCCCGCGGCCCGTGTGGCGCCGTCAGCCCTCCGACGCGCCACCCGTGGCCGGGCGGCCGCCGCGCGTGCGGCGACGGTTGCGGGAGCGGCTGCTCGACGCACTCTCCCCCTCGCCGGCCGCCGCCGTCGCGGGGGCGTCCGACGACGCGGCGCCCTCGCGGGCCGGGCGCTCGCCCGAGCGGGAGCGGCCACGACCGCCGTCGCGCGAACCGCCGTCGCGCGAACCGCCGTCGCGCGAACCGCCGGAGCGTGCGCCGCCCGAGCGGTCGCCGCTCGACGGGCGCGACGACGTGCGCTTGCCCGTCTCGCCCAGATCCTCGAGCTCCTCGGCGTCCAGGCCCGCGAGCGTGCGCCTCTCCTTGGGCAGCCGGCCCTTGGTGCCCTCGGGGATGCCGAGGTCGCTGAACAGGTGCGGCGAGGTCGAGTAGGTCTCGACCGGCTCCGGGAGGCCCAGCGCTAGCGTCTTGTCGATGAGCGACCAGCGCGGCATGTCGTCCCAGTCGACGAACGTCACCGCGGTGCCCTTGTTGCCCGCGCGGCCGGTGCGGCCGATGCGGTGCAGATAGGTGCGCTCGTCCTCCGGGCACTGGTAGTTGACGACGTGCGTGACGTCGTCGACGTCGATGCCGCGGGCGGCGACGTCGGTGGCGACGAGCACGTCGATGTTCCCGTGACGCAGCGCGCGCAGGGCCTGCTCGCGGGCGCCCTGACCGAGGTCGCCGTGGATGGCGCCTGCGGCGAAGCCGCGGTCGCGCAGCTCGTCGCTCACCTTCGCGGCCGTGCGCTTGGTGCGCGCGAACACGATGGTGCGGCCGCGGCCGTCGGCCTGGAGCAGCTTGGCGAGCACCTCGATCTTGTCGAGCGCGTGGGCCCGGTAGACGAACTGCGTCGTGTTCTTGACGGTCGCGCCCTCGTCGTCGGGGTCGGCCGCGCGGATGTGCGTCGGCTGCGACATGTAACGGCGGGCCATGGACACGACGGGGCCGGGCATCGTCGCGGAGAACAGCATGGTGTGCCGCTTGGCGGGCAGGCGGGACAGGATCTTCTCGACGTCGGGCAGGAAGCCCAGGTCGAGCATCTCGTCGGCCTCGTCGAGCACGATCGTCTCGGCGCGGAGCAGGCTCAGGTGGCCCTGGTTGAGCAGGTCGACCATGCGGCCCGGAGTGCCGACGACGACCTCGGCGCCCCGCTTGAGCTGCTCGACCTGCGGCTCGTAGGCGCGGCCGCCGTAGATCTGGATGACGCGCAGGGACGGGCGGTTGGTCGACGCCGTGGCCAGGTCACCGGCCACCTGCACCGCGAGCTCGCGGGTCGGGGCGACGACGACGGCCTGCGGCTTGCCGGGCGCGACCAGGTCGTCCCACCCGGGCTCGCCCGGCGCGACGACACGGTTGAGCAGCGGCACGCCGAAGCCCAGCGTCTTGCCCGTGCCGGTCTTGGCCTGGCCGATGATGTCGTGGGCCTGCAGGGCCACCGGCAGCGTCATCGCCTGGATGGGGAACGGGTGCGTGATGCCGACGGCGGCGAGCGCCTCGACGATCTCCGGCCTCACGCCGAAGTCGGCGAACGAGACGTCCTGCCGCTGGATGGCAGAGGCCGCGTGGTGGGCCTTGGTGCTGTTGGGGGCGGCGAGCGCGCTCGCGGCGCTCGCGATCTCAGGAGTGGTCACAACTGCCTTCGGTCGGATCATCGGCGCGGCGCGGTGAACGGGCGCGGCACCGGGCGGACGGCAGCCGATCGCGGAAGGGCGTCGCGACGCCGGCGGGAGTCCGCCGGATCGTCGCGGGAGATCTGTGCGGGACGACCGGGCAACCGTGGTACGGGGGCAGTCTACGCGACGGGCTGTGACCGGCCCGTATCCTGACCGAATGAGCCAGCAGCCCGCCGCTCCCGACGCCATGCCCGACGCCGTGTCCGCCGTCGACGCCGGCCCGCTGCTGGAGCTCGCCGGGCTCGCCGCCTACGTGCGCCTGGGGCTCTTCGGCCTGATCGGTGAGCACGTGCTGGACGCCCCGGACCTCGGCGCGGCGCAGCGCATGGTGACGATCGCGCAGCGGGTGGCCGCGCAACAGCAGGCGCTGCTGGCGATCGGCGCGGCGCACGGCGTGGAGCCGGTGGCGCTGATGACGCCGTTCGAGGGGGTGCTCGACTCGTTCGAGGCGCGCACTCACGAGACCACGTGGTGGGAGGGCCTGCTCAAGGGCATCGTCGGCCACGGCGTCCCCAGCGACCTGTGCCGGCTGCTCGCGCGGGGGTTGCCGGCCGAGGGTGCGGCCGCCGTCGGCGACGCGCTCGCGCTCGATCCCGACGGGTACCAGAGCACGACGGCGCTGGTGCGCGCCGCTGCCGAGGCCGACGCGCGCCTGGCCTCGCGGATGGCGCTGTGGAGCCGGCGCGTCGTCGGCGAGTCGCTGTCGCTCTCGCAGGAGCTGCTGGCCACGCGACCGGGCCTCGCGAGGCTCGCGCGGGCGGTGGCCGCTGCCGCATCGCTCGACGGCGAGGCACCCGCCGACCCCGTCGCTTGGGTGCTGAGCGAGCTCACGGCCGAGCACACGCGGCGCATGGACCGCATGGGCCTCGCGGCCTGAGCGCCGAGCGCGGTCCGCTCGTCGAGACCAGGTCTCGACGAGCCAGACCACGCGACGTCGGTCAGAGCGAGCCGAAGCCCACCCGGCGCGTCTCCTCGGGGCCGACCTCGACGTAGCCGATGGCCGACGTCGGCACGACGATGCGGCGACCGCGCGTGTCGGTGAGCTCGAGGACGCTGCCGTCCGCGAGCGCCTTCTTCAGGGTCGCGGTGACCTCGTCGGCGCTGAGGTCTGTCTCCAGGGCAAGCTCGCGCGGCAGGTTCTGCACACCGATCGTGACTTCCACGTTCTCTCCTTCGCAGGCGCGCGTGCGCGCAGGGCTTGCGGATACTCCGGCGTGCCGGAGCCTGGATCGATCCTAGTCAGGGCTGTTTGAGGGAACGGTGCTCCGGGCGGAGGTTTCGCCGAGGGCCGATCCGTGTCGTTCTGACAACGCCGCGGGGCGCGGGGCTGTCGGTGGCCCATGGTCGGATGTGCGGCATGACGATCACCTCCGCGCCCCGGCTCGTGCCTCCGGCACCCGTCGTCGGCCCGGAGGTGGTGCTCGATATCACGCAGCTGGCCGCCCTCGAGGAGGCGCGGACCGCGCCGGCGTTGCTGGTCGCCGGCGCCCCGGGCACCGGGCGCACCACGGTGGCCGCGGCGATCGCGGTCGAGGCAGTGACGTCCTGGGGGCTCGACCCCGGGCGTGTGCTGGTGCTCGCTGCGTCCCGCCGCGCGGCCGCGCGGCTGCGCGACCAGGTCGCGGCGGCGTCGGGACGCACGCTCGGCGCACCGATGGTGCGCACGGCGGCGTCGGCGGCGTTCGCGGTGCTGCGCACGCGCGCCGCAGCGCTCGGGGAGCCGACTCCGACGCTCGTGTCGGGGCCGGAACAGGACCTGGTGCTCGCCGAGCTGCTCGCCGGGCACCTCGAGGGCGAGGGCGCGCCGCTGCTGCTGCCCGACGGGCTGCCCGAGGACGCGCTGGGCCTGCGCGGCCTGCGCCAGGAGCTGCGCGACCTGCTCATGCGCGCGGCCGAGCGCGGCGTCGGGCCGGCGGACCTGGCGGAGCTCGGGAGGGCGCACGCGCGCCCCGAGTGGAGGATGGCCGCCCAGCTCTACGAGGAGTACCTCGACGTCACGGCGCTGCGCCTGGGCACGCCCGACTCCGGCGCACGGTACGACCCGGCCGTCGTCGTCGACGAGGCGGCGCAGTCGCTCGACGCGTGGGAGGACGAGGTGCCGGGCGCCGCGCGGCCGGCGTGGGACCTGGTCGTCGTCGACGACTACCAGGAGGCGACGGTCGCCACCGCGCGGCTGCTGCACGTGCTGCACGACGCCGGGTCGCGGCTGGTCCTCCTCGCCGACCCGGACTCCGCGGTCCAGGGCTTCCGGGGTGCGACGCCGGGGCTCGTCGGGCGGGCCGCGGCGCCCGCGCGGTCGCTCGGCGCGTTCGGGGCCGACGTCGTCGTGCTCGGTTCGGTCTGGCGGCAGACGAAGGACCTGCGCGAGGTCACGCGGGACGTGACGTCGCGGATCCCCACGGTGGGCGGGCCGTTCCAGCGCGGTGCGCTCGCTGCCGCGAGCGACGGGGCGCCCGACGGCGGTGCCCCCGCCGGCGTCGCAGTCGCGGTGCTCGCCGGGGCCGCGCAGGAGGCCGCGTACGTGGCGCGCGAGCTGCGCGCCGAGCACCTGCTTCATGGCACCCCCTGGGAGCGCATGGCGGTGATCGCGCGCTCGGGCGACCGGCTCGCGGCGCTGCGCCGCGACCTCGTCGCAGCGTCGGTCCCGGTGGCGCTGCTCGGATCGGACGTGCCGCTGCGCGAGGAGCCCGCCGTCGCGCCCCTGCTCGCCGCGCTCCGCGTGAGCACCGGCGCGGCGCCGGGCAGCCTCGAGGCGCTGCTCGAGGACCTCGCCGACGGCGGGGCGCCGGACCCGTATCCCCTGCTCGACGCCGACACGGCCGCCGCGCTGCTGACTTCGCCCGTCGGCGGGCTCGACGCCGTCGCGCTGCGCCGCCTGCGCCGGGCCCTGCGGGCCGAGGAGCTCGCGGCGGGCGGCGGGCGCACGTCGGACACGCTGCTGGTCGAGGTGCTGGGCGACCCAGCGCGCTCGGCGACCTTGCCCGGGCCGGTGCGGCGCGGCACGATGGCGGTCGCGCGCGTCCTGGCCGCCGGGCGCGAGGCTGCGGCGGAGCCCGGCGCCACGGCGCAGACCGTGCTGTGGGCCGTGTGGGCCGCGACGGGCCTGGCCGAGCGGTGGCGCGACGCGGCGCTCGCGGGCGGCGCGGCCGGGATGCGCGCGGACCGCGACCTCGACGCCGTGCTCGCGCTGTTCCGGGCGGCCGAGACCTACGTCGACCGCCTGCCGGGTGCGCCCGTCGCCGCGTTCGTCGACTACCTCGCCTCGCAGGACCTTCCCGCGGACTCGCTGGCGGCGTCGGCGTCGGGCGCTCACGCCGTCGAGGCGCTCACGCCCGCAGGCGCGGCCGGGCGCGAGTGGGACGTCGTCGTGGTCGCGGGCGTGCAGGACGGCGTGTGGCCCGACCTGCGCCTGCGCGACTCGCTGCTGGGCTCGCAGGCGCTGGTCGAGCTGCTGGCGGGACGGTCGCAGGACGCGCACGGGCTCGGGCCGGAAGCGCGTCAGCAGGTGCTGGCGGACGAGCTGCGCGCGTTCGTCGTCGCGACGTCGCGAGCGCGGCGACGCCTGCTGGTGACCGCGGTCGAGGACGCCGAGGACGCGCCGAGCGTGTTCTGCGACCTCGTCGTGCCACCCGGCGACGGCGAGGACGAGGCGCGCGACCCGCGTCGCCTCGACGTCGGGGCGCCGCTGGACCTGCGCGGTGTCGTCGCGACGGCCCGGGCTGCGCTCGTGCAGGCGGCGGCATCGGCTCCCTCAGTCACACCTCTTGCACCGTCCGGCGTGCCGTCGCCGGGCTCGACCGCCGGCGGGGCGCGGGCAGCGGCGGCCGCGATGCTGCTTGCCGACCTCGCCGCCGCCGGAGTGCCGGAGGCCGACCCGCGCACCTGGTACGGGGTGGCCGGCGCGTCGAGCGACGCCCGCCTGTGGGGCGAGGACGACGTGGTCCCGGTGTCTCCGTCCAAGGTCGAGACCGTGACGACGTGCGCGCTGCGCTGGGCGTTCGAGAGCGCCGGCGGCACGCCCGCGGACGACACCAGCCAGACGCTCGGGACCCTCGTGCACGCCATCGCCGAGGACCTGCCCATGGGCTCGCTGCACGAGCTCAAGGCCGAGCTCGACCGGCGCTGGCCGCAGCTCGCGCTGCCGCCCGGCTGGCCTGCTCGGCAGCTGCGGCAGCGGGCCGAGCGCATGGTCGAGCGCCTCGCGGACTATCTGGCCGGGGCCGGGGCGCCGCTCGCGATCGAGGCGGAGTTCGAGCTCGAGGTGGGGCGCGCCCGGCTGCGCGGCAAGGTCGACCGGGTCGAGGACGGCGGCGGCGGCGCCGCGATCGTGGCCGATCTCAAGACCGGCCGCAGCGTGCCCACCAAGGAGAAGGCCGCGGAGCATCCTCAGCTCGGCGTGTACCAGCTCGCCGTCGAGAGCGGGGCGCTGGGCCTGCCCGAGGGGACGCGCAGCGCGGGGGCCCGGCTCGTGTACGTCGGCACCGACACCGTGCGGGCCTCGCTGCGCGAGCAGCCCGCGCTCGCCCCCGAACCCGACGGCTCGAGCTGGGCGGGCGCCCTCGTCGAGGGCGCCGCCGACACGATGGCGGCCGCGCGGTTCGCCGCGCACACCAACGACCTGTGCCCCATGTGCCCGGTGCGCAGGTCCTGCCCTCTGCAGCCCGAGGGAAGTGGCGTGGTCGCGTGAGCACCGAGGACGAGCAGCTCGGGTTCGAGCTCCAGCTCGGCGGTATCGGGGCGCCCCTCGACGACTGGTCGGCGCTCGAGCCCGAGCCGGCGGAGGTCGGCACGCCGGCGCCGACGCTCACGGCCCGCGACATCGCGCGGCTCATCGGGCGGCACGCGCCGACGGACGAGCAGGTCGCCGTCATCGAGGCGCCGCTCGAACCGACGCTCGTCGTCGCGGGCGCCGGGTCCGGCAAGACGGAGACCATGGCCGCTCGCGTGGTGTGGCTCATCGCCAACGGGCTGGTCGAGCCCGAGCAGGTGCTCGGCCTGACGTTCACGCGCAAGGCGGCGGGTGAGCTGCAGACCCGCATCACCTCGCGCCTGGCCCAGCTCGCGCGGGCGCGGGGGCGGACGACGTCGCGCGCCGACGCCGCGATCGACCTGCTCGCCCGGCCCACCGTCGCCACGTACAACGCCTACGCCGCGTCGCTGGTGACCGACCACGGGCTGCGGCTCGGCGTCGAGCCCGGGTCGCGGCTGCTGGGCGAGGCCAACCAGTGGCAGCTCGCGAACCAGCTCGTCGAGTCCTGGGACGAGGACCTCGGGACGGACCGCTCCGTGTCGGGCGTCGTCGGGGCCGTCATCGGGCTCTCGGGCGAGCTCGGCGAGCACCTCGTCCCGGTCGACGAGGCGCGGGCGGCGCTCGACGCGATGCTCGAGCGGCTCGAGGCGCTGCCCCTCGGCACGCGCCAGCGGACGCGCGGCGCCGACGTCGAGAAGCTGCTGCGCAGCCTCGCGGAGCGGCGGAGCCTGCTGGACCTCGTCGCCGAGTACCGCCGCCGCAAGCGCACGGCCGACGCCCTCGACTTCGGCGACCAGATCGCGTTCGCGGCCGAGCTCGCGCGGTCGGTGCCGCACGTCGGCGAGGTCGAGCGCACGCGCTTCCGCGTGGTGCTGCTCGACGAGTACCAGGACACGTCGTACGCGCAGGTCGAGCTGCTTGCCGGGCTGTTCGGCGGCGGGCACGCGGTGACGGCCGTGGGCGACCCGCACCAGTCGATCTACGGCTGGCGCGGCGCCTCGGCGTCGGGCCTTGCGAGGTTCCCGGAGCGGTTCCGCCACGCCGACGGCGCCCCCGCCGGCGTGCGCTACCTGTCGACGTCGTGGCGCAACGACGCAGCGGTGCTGGCCGCCGCGAACGTGGCGTCGGCCCCGCTGCGCGAGGGCCTCGCGACCCACGTGCCGCCACTCGACCTGCGGCCCGGCGCCGGCATCGGCGTCGTGACCGCGCACGTGGCCACGACGCTCGAGGAGGAGGCCGAGGCGGTCGCGGAGTGGGTCGCGGAGCGGTGGCGCCCCGGCTCGCACCCTGACGGCCGCGTGACCGGCGCCGTGCTGTGCCGGGCGCGCTCGCAGTTCGCGGCCGTCGAGGTCGCGCTGCGGCGGCGCGGGCTGCCGGTCGAGGTGGTGGGCCTGGGCGGCCTGCTGTCCACGCCGGAGGTGGTCGACGTCGTCGCGCTGCTCGAGGCGGTGCACGACCCGTCGCGCGGCGACTCGCTGCTGCGTCTGCTGACCGGGCCGCGCGTCAACCTCGGCGCGGCCGACCTGCATGCCCTCGGGTCGTGGGCGTACGACCTCGCGCGCGCGGACGACCCGCGGCGAGCGGCCGCGCCCGTGGGGCCGGACGAGGGCGACCCGGTGGTGGAGGGGGACGTTGTCGACCACCGTTCGCTCGTGGACGCCCTCGACGACCTGCCCGCCTTGAGCCGTCCCGCGCGCGACGGGCGGACGCTCAGCGCACCGGGCCACGCCCGGCTGAGCGCACTCGGCCGGGTGCTCCGCGGGCTGCGCGGGCTCACGTACCTGTCCCTGCCGGAGCTCGTGGTGCAGGCCGAGCGTGCCCTCGGGCTCGACGTCGAGGTCGCGACCGCGGACGTCCTCGCCGCCCTCGCGCCCGACGCGGGCGAACGCGTGAGCCGCCGCGGGCGCGAGCACCTCGACGCGTTCCGCGACGTCGCCGCCACGTTCGCGCAGTCGGCCGACGTCGCCACGCTCGGCGCGTTCCTCGCCTGGCTCGGGGTCGCCCAGACCCAGGAGCGCGGCCTCGACATGCCCGTGCGCGAGCCCGACCCGGACGCCGTGCAGGTCATCACCGCGCACGCCGCCAAGGGCCTGGAGTGGGACGTCGTCGCCGTGCCGGGCCTGGTCGACGGCGTGTTCCCGACGATCGCCGAGACGTCGACGGGCCAGCGCACCGACAGCGGCTGGCTCACCGACGCGGGCGCCCTGCCGTACCCACTGCGGGGCGACGCGGCCGACCTGCCCGCGTTCCGCTGGGAGGCTGCTGCGGACACGCGCGAGCTCGAGGCGCGGCGGGTGGAGTTTCGCGCCGCGTGCGGCGAGCACGTGCTCACCGAGGAGCGCCGGCTTGCGTACGTCGCCTTCACGCGCGCCCGCCGGGAATTGCTGCTCGCGGCCCACTGGTGGGGCACGGCCTCGAAGCCGCGCCGCATCTCGCCGTTCCTCACCGAACTCGCCGAGACGGGCCTGGTCAGCACCGGCGGCTGGGCCGCCTTGCCCGAGCCCGAAGACGCCAACCCGCGTGACGCTGCCGAGGTCAGCGCCTCGTGGCCGGCGCCCGACGACGTCGAGGCGGGCTCGCCGCGCGACCTGCTGCGCGCCACGGCGGACCTGGTCCACGCCGCGGCCGCGGCGCGTGGAGACGTCCCGGCAGGCGAGGTCGCCGCCCCGGCCGACGTGCTGCGCGACGCCGCCGGGCACGACGTGGTCGAGCTCGCGCGCATGCTGCTGGCCGAGCGCGACGAGCGCACCGGCCACGAGGTCGAGATGCCCGCGCACGTCTCGGCGTCGGGGCTGGTGCGGCTCGCGACCGACCGCGACGCGTTCGCCCTCCAGCTGCGCCGCCCCGTCCCGGCCCAGCCCACGGTCCATGCACGCCGTGGCACCCGGTTCCACGAGTGGGTCGAGCGGTACTTCACGTCGTCGTCGCTGGTCGACGTCGACGACCTGCCCGGCGCCGACGACGGCGACATGCAGACCGACGCCGACCTGGAGGTGCTGCAGGCGCGGTTCCGCGCGAGCGGGTGGGCGGCCCGCACACCGATCGCCGTCGAGCAGGACGTCGAGACCCCGCTCGCCGGGGTCATGACGCGCTCGCGCATGGACGCCGTCTTCCCGGACCCCGAACGCGGGCCCGGCTCGGTGGTGGTCGTCGACTGGAAGACCGGCCGGCCGCCCGCCGACGACGACGCCCGCGCGGCGCGCGAGGTGCAGCTCGCCGTCTACCGGCTGGCGTGGTCGCGGTGGACGGGTCTGCCGCTGGAGCAGGTGAGCGCGGCGTTCTACTACGTCGGGACGGGGGAGACGGTGCGGCCAGAGCGGCTGCGCACGGAGAACGAGCTGGAGGCGCTGATCGGGGGTGTCTAGCTCTCGGAAGCCGTGACGCCGCGGGAGCCCGGGGCGTGGGACGAGCTGCTTGCCTCCCTCGACAGGGCCGGCACGCGCGTGCAAGGCACCTCGGCGCGTGACCCGCGTCAGGCGGAGTCGTCCTCCCGGGTCGCCTCGTCCAGGTCGGCCAGCATCGCCTCGGCGTCCTCGACCACCTCGGGCAGCCCCTGCCGCACGCCGTGCAGCAGCCAGCGCGCGAGCGCGAGCTCGCCCACGAGCAGCGCGCGGTCGACGAGCCGCGGATCCTGCAGCTCCGTCCGGCGGAGCTGGTAGGCCTCCATGATCGAGTCCACGGACTCGGGCGGGGCCGCGACGAGCAGCCATGCGAGGTCGTCCGCGGGGTCGGCGACGCGTGCGTCGGACCAGCCGGTGATCGCTGCGACCCGACCGCTGGCGACGAGCACCTGGTCGGCGGCGAGGTCGCCGTGCACGACGACGGGCCGGAACCGCCACAGGGCCACGTCCTCGAGCGCTGCCTCCCACCGGCGCAGGAGCGCCGTCGGGACACGGCCCGTCGCGGCGGCCTCGTCGAGCTCGACGAGACGGCGCTCGCGGTAGACCTCGGCGGCGTAGGACGGCAGGCCGCACGCCTCGACCACCGAGGCGGGCAGCTCGTGGACCGCCGCGAGGGTGCGCCCGAGGTCGGCCGCGAGGCCGGGCCCGGGAGAGAGCGTCTCGATGTCGAGCGGCGCCCCGGCGATGTGCTTGTGGACGACGGCGCGGCCGCCCTCGGGCAGCAGCGCCGACCCGGCGACGCGCGGCACGGCGAAGGGCAGCACGCCCGCCTCGTGGTACAGGTGCAGCGCCTCGAGCAGCTCCATCTCGGCCTCGAGCGCGGCGCCGGCCATGGCCGAGCGGGGCGCACGCACCTCCCACTGCGTGCCGTCGGCCGCCGTCACGACGGCGACGTCGTACTCGCCGGGCGCGATCTCGCGACGGACCGAGTGTGCGTCGAGGCCCTGCACGGCGGCCGTGGTGAGCGCGGCGAGGGCGAGGGGGGAGCGAGCCACATGCTCACCGTAGCGGCGGCCTGGGCGCCGCCGTCGCTAGGAGCGGGCGTGTCGGGCCCGACGGCGCCCGCAGCCTCGCCGCGGTGGGCTGCCGCTCGCTGGGCGGCATCCGCGACGGGCGTTCCCGGGGAGCCGCGACGGGCCGGCGCCCCGGCCCGGCCGGGGGCCCACTACCGTCGAACCGTGACCACGCCAGCTCCCGCCGTCCCCGCGCTCGACCTGCCCTTCGCCCGCGCCCGCCACGACCGTGCGGCCGAGCACCGGGACGACCCGGTCCTGCTGTCCCGCCTGCACGCGGACCCTGCGACCCGCGTGCTGGTCCTGCACGGGGACCGCCTCGGCGTCGTCCCCGGCGACCTCGGGACGCGCCTGGCGCTGCTCAGCCCCGGGGGCCTCCCCGCGCCCGCCGACCACAGCCCCACGCCGCCCCCGCGGCCCGATGCGGCGTACGACCCGGCGGACGTGGTGCGCGACACCCCACCCGCCGAGGAGCCGCCACTGTGGCTGTTCCTCGGCGAGCACGACGACGTCCCGTACACCGCGCTCGTCCTGCCGCAGACGGAGTCGGCGCTGGCGGAGCTCGACGGCGTCGCGACCTCCGGCACGCCGGCTGGCCGGCGCTGGGAGATCCTCCGCAACCTCGACGGCCTCGACGACCTCGAGCAGGGGCTCGCCACCCAGGCGGTCGCGCTCGCGAACTGGCACGCCGTGCACGCGTTCTGCCCGCGCTGCGGCGCGCCGACGCACGTGCGCAAGGCGGGCTGGGTGCGGTGGTGCCCGGTGGAGGACCGCGAGCTGTACCCGCGCACCGACCCGGCGGTGATCATGGCGGTGGTGGACGACGCCGACCGCATCCTGCTCGGCCACGCAGCGCACTGGCCCGCGCACCGCTTCTCGACGCTCGCCGGCTTCGTCGAGCCGGGGGAGAGCCTCGAGCAGGCGGTGCGGCGCGAGGTCTCCGAGGAGGTCGGGGTGCACGTCGCCGACGGGCTGGGCGACGTCGTCTACCGCGGGTCGCAGACGTGGCCGTTCCCGGCCTCGCTCATGCTGGGCTTCCGCGCGCACGTGGCCGGCAGCGCGGGCGAGGCGGCGCCCGACGGCGTCGAGCTCACGGCCGCGCGCTGGTTCACGCGCGCCGAGCTCCTCGAGGCGGTGCAGGACGGGGAGGTCGCGCTCCCGACCCGGCTCTCGATCGCCCGGGCGCTCATCGAGGAGTGGTACGGGGCCCCGCTCCCGGGTGCCTAAGGCCATTACAGGGCCGGCGGCAGGACGGCTGCGGGACGCGACGGCGTGAAGGGCACGAGGCTCTTCCTATAGGCTGTAGGCAAGTACCAACCAGCAGAAGGTGGCAGCAGCTCGACGCCCTGCTGCGCCATGGCCTGTTCCGGAGCACAGCGCATGAGTCCCCTCACCGAGAAGCAGATCCGCGACTCCTTCGTCAACGCGACGAAGCGGGAGATCGCGCAGGCCACCCTCCCGGACCTCGCGGAGGTCGCCTGGGAGCGCCTGGACTACCTCGGCTGGCGCGACCGCAAGGCGCCGCTCGCGGCGTACGTCACCGTGTGGTGCGACGGCGAGCCCGTGAGCGTGCTGCTGCGCGCTCCCTCGGCCGGTGCGGATCGCCGGCGGAGCAAGGGCGTGTGCGCGTGGTGCGAGGACGTCGTCGTCACCGACGACGTCTCGCTCTACGCCGCGCGCCGCGCCGGGGCCGCCGGCCGCAAGGGGGACACGATCGGGACGCTCGTGTGCACCGAGTTCGGCTGCTCGCGCAACGTGCGCCGCAAGCCCACGTACACGGAGGCCGGCAACGATCCCGCCGTCCACGAGGTCTTCACCGAGCTGCGGATCGCTGGGCTGCAGGAACGCTCCCAGCGGTTCGCCCGCGAGGTGCTCCGGACGCGGTAGCGCCTCACCCGGAGGGCGACCAGGTCCAGACCTGGATCCGGCAACGCGGACTCGACCGAGACGGAGCCTTAGGCCGCGAGCGCCCGCTTCACGTCGGCCAGGGACGGGTTGGTCGCCGTCGTGCCGTCCGGGTAGAGCACCGTCGGGACGATCCAGTCGCCGCCGTTGACCTCCGCGACGAAGGCGGCCGTCTCCGGGTTCTCCTCGATGTCGATCTCGGTGTAGGCGATGCCTGCGGAGGCGAGCTGCGTCTTGAGCCGACGGCAGTAGCCGCACCAGGTCGTCGTGTACATCGTCAGAGAGCCCAAGGTCGCCTCCGGGTCGGGGATCGGCACGTCCGCCGGTACTCGCGCACCGGCCGTGCCTATCATCCCTGACACCGTCGACGGTCCGGGTCGTCGACCTCCGCCGTCTCGGCCTCCGGCGCGATGAGCGCGTTCAGGCGTTCTCCGCGACGCCGGTGCGGCGCGCGATCACCCGATGCGGCACCACCGTGTTACTACGGCGCCGCCGCGACGTTCGTGGCCGCCTTCGCGGCTCGCTGAGTGTCGGCGCCGGCTGCGAGAATCGCGAGCGATGTCCACGCACCCTGACGCGATCCTCGACGCCCTCGACCCCGAGCAGCGGGAGGTCGCCACCGCCCTGCGCGGCCCCGTCGTCGTCCTCGCCGGCGCGGGGACGGGCAAGACGCGCGCGATCACCCACCGCATCGCGTACGGCGTGCGCACAGGCGTGTACACACCGACGGCGGTGCTCGCCGTGACGTTCACCGCCCGCGCCGCGGGGGAGATGCGGACGCGCCTGCGCGACCTCGGGGTGGCCGGCGTCCAGGCCCGCACGTTCCACGCCGCAGCCCTGCGGCAGCTCGGGTACTTCTGGCCACGGGTCATCGGCGGGGCGCCGAACCGCATCCTCGAGCACAAGGCGCCGCTCGTCGCGGAAGCCGCGCGGCTCGTCGGCGTGAGCGTGGACCGGGTCGCGGTGCGCGACCTCGCGTCCGAGATCGAGTGGGCGAAGGTCAGCCTGGTCGCCGCGGACGACTACGAGCGCCGCGCCCTGGCCGACGGCCGCACGGCCCCGGCGGGCTTCGACCACCAGCAGGTCGCGCGCCTGGCCAGGGCCTACGAGGACGTCAAGAGCGAGCGGGGTGTCATCGACTTCGAGGACGTGCTCCAGATCCTCGCGGGGATCCTCGCCGAGAACCGAGCGGTCGCGGACGAGGTCCGCGGGCAGTACCGCCACTTCGTCGTCGACGAGTACCAGGACGTCTCGCCGCTGCAGCAGTTCCTGCTCGACCAGTGGCTCGGCGACCGGAACGAGCTGTGCGTGGTCGGCGATCCCTCGCAGACCATCTACTCCTTCACGGGCGCCACCCCCCACTACCTGCTCGGGTTCCGCAAGCGTTTCCCCGCGGCCCAGGAGATCCGGCTGGTGCGCGACTACCGCTCCACGCCCCAGGTGGTGAACCTTGCGAACGAGGTGCTGCGCCGCGGCGGGGTGTCCGGCGCGCTCGAGCTGCGCGCGCAGCGCAAGGCCGGCCCGCCCGTGAGCTTCATGGCGTACGACGACGACGAGGCCGAGGCCGCGGGGATCGCCGCCAAGGCGGCGCGGCTCATCGCGAACGGCATCCACCCGAGCGAGATCGCGGTGCTGTACCGCACCAACGCGCAGTCGGAGGCGTTCGAGGCCGCGCTCGCCGACGCCGGCATCGGCTACCAGGTGCGCGGCGGCCAGCGGTTCTTCCAGCGCAAGGAGGTGCGCGACGCCGTCGTGCTGCTGCGTGGCGCCGCGCGGTCCGCAGACCCTGACCAGCCGATGCCCGAGCAGGTTCGGGACGTGCTCACGACGGCCGGCTGGTCCGAGAAGGCGCCGGCGGCGCGCGGCGCGGCGCGCGAACGGTGGGACGCGATGCAGGCGCTGGTCGGGCTCGCCGACGATCTTGCCCGCACCGGCCCGGCCACGATCGCGAGCCTCGTCGCCGAGCTCGAGGAGCGGGCCGCGGCGCAGCACGCGCCTAAGGTCGAGGGCGTCACGCTCGCGTCGCTGCACGCGGCCAAGGGCCTGGAGTGGGACGCCGTCTTCCTCGCCGGGACGAGCGAGGGCCTCATGCCCATCTCCCTGGCCGAGACGGACGACGCCGTCGCCGAGGAGCGGCGACTGCTGTACGTCGGCGTGACGCGGGCACGGGTGCACCTCGAGGTGTCGTTCGCGCGGTCCCGCACGCCGGGCGGGCGCGCAAGCCGCAAGCGCACGCGGTTCCTCGACGGCCTGTGGCCCGAGCCGGACGGCGGCCGCCGTACCGCGCCGTCCCGCGGCCGGCCCCGCGCCCTGCTCACCGGCGAGCACGACGCCGCGCTCTTCGAGGCGCTGCGGGAGTGGCGCCGCCAGGTGGCCGTGGAGATCGACAAGCCCGCCTATACGGTGCTGACCGACGCCGTGCTCGCGGCGGTCGCCGAGGTGCGCCCGTCATCGGCCTCGCAGCTCGCCCGGATCCAGGGCATCGGCCCCGCAAAGATCGACAAGTACGGGGCCGCGGTGCTGGCCGTCGTGGCCCGTGCGGACGGCGCGAAAAACTTCTCGTAAAAAAAGATGTGGCGCGCGGGGAGAGTCGTTCTATCCTCTGAGTGTCCCTGACGGAGGTGGCGCGCGCCGAGCGGCGAGCGTCCGAGCGCAACGAAGGAGGTGGAAGCAGTGGAGATCAACATCACGATGACGACGGCTCTCGTCGCGCCCACGCATGCCCTGGGTTACGACGTGCCGTCCCGTACGCGTGGACAGAAGCGAGTCTGGCTCGGCAGCTTCCGCCCCGCCCTCGCACCCGACTCCGCATCTGGGAGATCGCCGGCTTAGACCGGAGATCCAGATCCAGGCCGCGGAGTCCTCCCAGGACCCGCGGCCTTCGTGTTTCATCGTCGATGAGAACACCCCGCCCCGCAGGTCCTGAAAGAGCCACAGACGAGCTTTTCAGAACCTGACGGAGGAATCGTGCGACTCGCGCACCTGCTGGACGAGCGTTACCTGGAGATGGCTCCGGGTGCCGCCGCCTGGACCCCCCACCAACCACTGCCGGTCGGCGAAGACGTCGACCGGGCCGCCTTCGACGCCGTGATGAACGGCGTCCTTCCCTGCCGCACCCACGACCCGGAGCTCTGGTTCGCCGAGCACAGCGCCCAGGTCGAGGAGGCCAAGGCGCTCTGCCGCACCTGCCCGCTCATGGAAGGCTGCCTGGCCGGCGCCATCGAGCGCGCCGAGCCCTGGGGTGTCTGGGGCGGCGAGGTCTTCGTCGACGGCGTCGTCGTCGCCCGCAAGCGCGGGCGCGGCCGGCCCCGCAAGTCGGAGGCCGTGGCGGCTGCGTGACCCTTCACTCGCGGCGGAGGGTCACGCAGCCGCACCTCGGGTGCGGCCGCAGCTCGTGCGTCCGCGGCAGCACCTGCGGCAGCGCGAGCTCGACCAGCGCCCCGGCCGACGCCGGCCGGAGCCCGTCGAGGTGCGCGAGCACCTGCGCAGCCGCGAGCGCGGCCGCCCCCGCGGCCAGCGTCGTCTCCTGCGGCAGCTCCTCCGTCTGCCGCAGCTGGGTGGCCAGCGCGGGCCACACCGGGTCCTCGTCGGCCCGGTGCAGCTCGGCGCAGCGCGCGCACGGCGTCACGCCGGGCAGCACGAACGGCCCGACGACGACGTCCGCCTCCCGGACGGCGACCGTCAGGTGCGCCACCCCTTCTCCCATGAGCCGCACGTAGCGCGCCGGCGTCGGCACGTGCGCCTCCACGAGGACGACGACGTCGGCGGCGCCGTCGGGCTGCACGCGCGTGCGCGGCGCTGCCCGCGCGAGGACGACGGCGAGCGCGGCCCACCGCGGCCGCCCGACGTCTCCGGGCCCGTAGGCACCGAGCCCCAGGTCCGTCGTCTGGACGGGCGCAGCGTCCGCGAGCACGAGCGTGCCGACGCCGGCCGTGGCCAGCTGCAGCGCGATCGCGGCGCCCAGCCGCCCCAGCCCGGCGACGGCGACCGCGGACCGCGCCCGTCTGGCGAGCGTCAGGCGGCCCGCGCCGTCGGGGCGCAGTGCGCCGAGCGCGGGGGCGTCGGCGGCGCCGTCACCGACCGCCAGCACCGGGGCTCGACCGCCCGCCGGGTCGGCCGCGTGCAGGAACCCGCCGCGTCGGAGCACCGCCGCGATCTCCTCCCGCCGTGCCGGGACCACGCCGTGGCGGTCGGCCGACGCCACCGGCGACGTGTGGCGCCGCGTCGCCAGCTCGCGCAGCCAGGCGACCTCGGCGGCGTCGAGCCCGGCGAGGCGCAGCGCCCACCGGGGGTCGGTGCCGAGCTGCACCTCGCCCCTGCCGCGGTCGAGCACGGGCGTGCCGGCGCGCATCCGCAGCCGCGCGATGCTCTGGTCCCGAGTCATGGCGCCAGCGTGGCAGCGCGGGCGACGGGACGTCCGGCGTCGTCCACAGCCCCTGTACGTGGCCGATCCCGGTGTGTGCTGCGCCACTCGGTTGACCCTTTGGGTACGGTCGGGACGTGGCCCCTGACACGCGCACGTCCCTCGCGACGTCCGTCGAGGTCCGTCGCAGCCGGCGACGGACCTCCACGGTGAGCGCTTACCGCGAGGGCGACCGCACGATCGTCGCCATCCCGGCCCGGTTCTCGCGCGCCCAGGAGCAGGAGTGGGTCGCCAAGATGCTCGCCCGGCTCGAGGACAAGGAGAAGCGGCGCCGCCCGTCCGACGGCGAGCTCATGGCGCGCGCCGTCGACCTCTCGGAGCGGTACCTCGACGGTAGGGCGCAGCCGTCCAGCGTCCGCTGGTCGGGCAACCAGGGGCGGCGCTGGGGCTCGTGCACCCTGGGGGACCGGACGATCCGGATCTCCACGCGCGTGCAGGGCATGCCGGCCTGGGTGCTCGACTACGTGCTCCTGCACGAGCTGGCGCACCTGCTGCACGCAGGCCACGGCACGGAATTCTGGCGGCTGCTCGAGGCTTACCCGCGCACCGAGCGCGCGCGGGGCTTCCTCGACGGCGTGTCGTTCACCCAGGACGACTGATCACTCGTCGCCCAGCAGGTCCGCCAGGGCGGCGTCCATCTCCGTGTCGGCGATCTTCTGCGCCGCGCGGCGGGCCAGGTAGCCGGCCGGGTCGTCCAGGTCGCGCGGGCCGGGCAGCAGGTCCGGGTGGTCCCACACCGCGTCACGCCCCTCGGCGCCCCCGGCGGTGTACACGTGGGCGAACAGCGCCGCCGCGTCGCGCGAGCGCCGCGGCCGCAGCTCCAGGCCCACGAGCGACGCGAACGTCTGCTCGGCCGGCCCTCCCGCGGCCCGGCGGCGGCGCAGCATCTCGCGCAGCGGCACCGCGTGCGGCAGGTGGGGGAGCGCGGCCTGGGCGCTGACCTCGTCGACCCACCCCTCGACCAGGGCGAGCGCCGTCTCCAGCCGCAGCAGCGTGGACTTCTGCTCTGCCGTCGGCTGCACGCCGAACACACCGCCTCCCGAGAGCGCGGCCCGCAGCTGGTCCGGGTCGGCCGGGTCGACGTCGCGCACCTGCTCCTCGAGCGTCCCGAGGTCGATCGTGATGCCGCGCGCGTACTGGTCCACGAGACCCAGCAGGTGCGCGCGCACCCACGGGACGTGCGTGAACAGGCGTGCATGCGCGGCCTCGCGTACCGCGAGGAACGAGCGCACCTCGTCGGCCGGGGCGTCGAGGCCCTCGGCGAACGCGGCGACGTTGGTCGGCAGCAGCGCCGTGCCCGACCCCGGCAGGAGCGGTAGGCCGACATCGGTGGCGCCGAACACCTCGCGGGACAGCGTGCCCGCCGCCTGGCCCACCTGCATGCCGAACGCGGCCGCGCCCAGGCGGCGCAGGATCTGGGCCGGGTCGAGCCCGCCCAGCCCCAGCTGCTCGAGACCCAGCCCCTCCTGCCCCGGCAGGCCAGGGAGCTGCAGCCCCACCTCGACGTCGTCCGGCAGCTGGTCGCCCAGCACCGTGGCCAGCGCGTCGGCCATCGACGCCGCGACCGGCGCCACCAGGCTGTTCCACGCCGGCAGCGTCGCCTCGACCCACTCCGAGCGGCTCCACGCATGCTTCTGGCCGCCCGACGGCGCCAGCGTCGTCGCCGCGTCGAGCCACAGCTCGGCGATGGTCAGCGCGCTCGTCGCGGCACGGGCCTGGTTGGCCGTCAGCGACGGGTCGCCCTCCGCGATCGCGACCTGACGTGCCAGGTCCCGTGCGACGTCGGTGTTCACCGGCCCGTCGCCTGGCGTCGACAGCAGGCGCTGCACCTGGGCGAGCGCGTTCTGCAGCGTCGCCGGGTCGGGCAGCGCCCCCTCGTCCGCGAACGCCGCGGGGTCCAGGCCCTGCGCGCGCATCTGCGCCAGGACGTCGTCTGCGCGGTCACCGAACAGCTGGCTCAGCAGCTCGCGCAGCCGGCGCTCGCGGTCGTCGTCAGGACTGGACATGTCGTCGGGGAAGGACATCGAGCACTCCTCAGGGGTCGGTGTTCACCGTAACCACGACGACGAGCGTGAGTGCCTGGGCGGTTCCCCCTTTCGCCCACAGCGCAGCCAGCGGTCAGGCTGCGCCAGGCGCAGCGGGGATGATGGGTTCGTGACATCGACCGAACCCCGCTCCCGGGTGCTCAGCGGTTCCCTCCTGGCCACTGCAGCGCTCGCGGCCGCGGCCATGGTGCTGCCGACGGGCTTCGCCGTGCGCGGCCCGGGCCCCACCGAGGACACGCTGGGTTCGCAGAACAAGGTCCCGCTCGTGGAGATCAAGGGCGCGCGGACGTACCCGCCGTCGGGAGAGCTGCGCCTGACCACCGTCTCGGTGGGCGGTGGGCCGGTGAGCGACGTGTTCGCGGCCGACGTGCTCGCCGCCTGGTCCTCGCCGCAGCGGGCGGTGCTGCCGGTCGAGACGGTGTTTCCCGTCGGGATCACGCAGCAGCAGCAGCAGGAGCAGGGCCAGGCGCAGATGACCAGCTCGCAGGAGTCTGCGACGGCAGCCGCGCTCACCGAGCTCGGCTACACCGTCCGGGTGACGCTCACGATCTCCGGCGCGCCGAGCGGCTCGCCCGCGGAGGGGATCGTCAAGGAGGGCGACGTCATCCGCACGCTCGACGGCTCCGACATCACGACGTACGACGACCTGCTGTCCGGCCTCGCCGCGGTCACGCCGGGCGACGATGTCGTCCTCGGTGTCGACCGTGACGGGGCGCGGAAGAACCTCACCGTCACCACCAGGGACGGCACCACGCCCGACGGCGGCCGCCGCGCCGCGCTCGGCGTGCTCGTCTCGTCGGCCTACGACTTCCCGGTCGACGTCTCCATCCGCATCGAGGACATCGGCGGGCCGAGCGCGGGGATGATGTTCGCCCTCGCGATCATCGACCGCCTTACGCCGGAGGACGAGCTGCGCGGCCAGGTCGTCGCCGGCACCGGCACGATCGACGTCGACGGGACCGTCGGCCCGATCGGTGGCATCGAGCAGAAGATGCACGGAGCGCTGCGCGACGGCGCCACGTGGTTCCTGGCGCCTGAGAGCAACTGCGACGAGGTCGTCGGCGCGGTGCCCGCAGGGCTGCACGTCGCGAAGGTGTCGACGCTGGCGGAGGCGCGTCACGCGATCACGGCCATCGGCGCAGGTGACGGCGCGACGCTGCCCACCTGCTCCTGACCGTCCGGGCTCGAGACCGCGAAGTGAGCGGCTCGCCGTGCACATCGCGCCACCAGGCAAGAGGGTGAGGTGGGAACCTGGGTAGACCGGGGGACGTTAGCCCAGACGTCGCGTGAACTCGCGGCCCGGACCCATCCGAGCGAGGTACCTGTGTCGTTCGCTTCAACCCGCCGCCCCACCCCGCCCTCGCGGCGGCGCCCGAGCCCGATCGTGATCACGGTCGTCGTGCTCGCGGTCGTGATCGCGGCGGTGCTGCTGCTCGCCCAGTTCTGGACCGAGGTGATGTGGTTCCAGGCCCTCGACTTCAGCCGGGTGGTCTGGACGCAGTGGATCACGCGCGGCGTCCTCTTCGTGCTCGGGTTCGCGCTCATGGCCGGGGCGCTCTACTGGTCGTTCAGCGCGGCCTACCGCGCGCGGCCCGTGTATGCGCCGTCGACGCCCGAGCAGGCCACGCTCGACCAGTACCGCGAAGCCGTCGAGCCGCTGCGGCGCGTGGTCATGATCGCCGCGCCGATCGTCGTCGGCTTCTTCGCCGGGGTCGCCGCGTCGTCGCAGTGGCGCACCGTGCTGCTCGCCCTCAACTCGGTGCCGTTCGGCAAGGACGACCCGCAGTTCCACATCGACCTGGGCTTCTACATCTTCCAGCTGCCCGCGCTGCGGTTCGTGCTGAGCTTCCTCGTCGCCGTCGTCATCGTGGCCGGCATCGCGGCCGTGGTGACGCACTACCTCTACGGCGGGCTGCGGATCGGCCCCGTGCCCGAGGGCACGTCCCGCACGACGCGTGCGGCGCGCGTCCAGCTCGCCCTGACGGCCGCGGTGCTGATGCTGCTGGTCGCCGCGAACTACTGGGTCGACCGGTACGCCCTGCTGACGTCGGCGGGCGACAAGTTCGACGGCGCCTCGTACTCCGACGTGCACGCCGTGATCCCTTCCAAGGCGATCCTCGCCGGCGTGGCCGTGCTCGTGGCGGTCGCGTTCGCCATCGCGGCCTTCCGGGGCAACTGGCGCCTGCCCGCGATCGGCGTCGGGCTCATGGTCGTCTCGGCCATCGCGATCGGCGGGATCTACCCGTGGGTGGTCCAGCGCTTCCAGGTGAACCCCAACGCGCAGGAGCTCGAGACGCCCTTCATCCAGCGCAACATCGACGCGACCATCGCCGCGTTCGGACTGCAGGGCGTCGCGCCCGAGCAGTACGCCGCGAAGACGACGGCCGAGGCCGGCGCGCTGCGCCAGGACGCCGAGACGACGGCGTCGATCCGCCTGCTCGACCCGCAGATCGTCAGCCCGTCGTTCCGCCAGCTCCAGCAGAACAAGCAGTACTACGACTTCACGAGCCACCTCGCCGTCGACCGGTACACGGTGGCGGGTACCTCGCGCGACACCGTCATCGCGGTGCGCGAGCTCAACCTCGACGGCCTGGGCGCCTCCCAGCGCAACTGGGTCAACGACCACACCGTGTTCACGCACGGGTACGGCGTCGTCGCGGCGTACGGCAACCAGACCGGCCCGGACGGGCGGCCCGCGTTCTTCGAGGGTGGCATCCCCACGCAGGGCGCTCTGTCGGACGAGCAGAAGTACGAGCCGCGCATCTACTTCAGCCCCAAGACGACGGCGTTCTCGATCGTGGGTGCGCCCAAGGGCACGACGTCGTGGGAGCTGGACTACCAGGCCGACGACGACAAGGGCGGCGGCCAGGTCAACACGACGTTCCCGACGAACAAGGTCACGGCCGGCCCGAGCGTCGGCTCGCTGTGGGCCAAGCTGCTCTACGCGATCAAGTTCGGCTCGCAGGAGATGCTGTTCTCCGACCGCGTCACCAGCGACTCACAGATCCTGTACGACCGCGACCCGCAGCAGCGCGTGGCGAAGGTGGCCCCGTGGCTGACGCTCGACAACCGGCTGTACCCCGCCGTCGTCGACGGTCGCGTCAAGTGGATCGTCGACGGGTACACGACGTCGAACGCCTACCCGTACTCGACGTCGACGCCGATGAGCGAGTCGATCGCCGACACGCTGACGGCCGCGCAGGCGCAGGGGCTGCCGGTACAGCTGCCGCCGAGCGTCAACTACATCCGCAACTCGGTCAAGGCGACCGTCGACGCCTACGACGGCACGGTCACCCTCTACGCGTGGGAGCCGAACGACCCGGTGCTCAAGGCGTGGGAGAAGGTGTTCCCGGGCGCGGTCCAGCCGATGTCCGAGATCTCGGGCGACCTGATGAGCCACCTGCGCTACCCCGAGGACCTCTTCAAGGTGCAGCGCACGCTCCTGCAGAAGTACCACGTGCGTGACGCCGCCCAGTTCTTCTCCGGGCAGGACTTCTGGCACAGCCCGCAGGATCCGACGGCAGCCAGCAGCCCCGCGTCGCTGCAGCCGCCGTACTACCTGACGCTGCAGATGCCCGGTCAGAAGCAGGCTGCCTTCTCGCTGACCAGCCTGTTCATCCCGGGCGGCAACTCCGACCGGCAGATCCTCACAGGCTTCCTCGCCGTGGACTCCGAGGCGGGCTCGACGGCCGGCAAGAGGTCGGAGGACTACGGCAAGCTCCGGCTGCTCGCGATGCCACGGGACAACACCGTGCCCGGCCCCGGCCAGGTGCAGACCAACTTCAACACCAATCCGACCATCTCCCAGCAGCTCAACGTGCTCGAGATCGGCTCGTCGGTGATCAAGCGTGGCAACCAGCTCACGCTGCCCATCGGCGGCGGGCTGCTGTACGTCCAGCCGGTCTACATCCAGTCGGCGACGGGCACGCAGTTCCCGCTGCTGCGCAAGGTGCTGGTGGCGTTCGGCGACTCCATCGGGTTCGCCGACACCCTCGACCAGGCGCTGGACCAGGTGTTCAAGGGCGACTCCGGCGCCGCTGCGGGCGACGCCGGCAACGGGCAGGGCCAGACACCGGCGCCACCGTCGACCGGCCAGACCCCGCCGGCGAACGCCGACGCGCGCGCCCAGCTCAACCAGGCGCTGCAGGACGCGAACAAGGCGCTCCACGACGGTCAGACCGCCCTGAAGTCGGGTGACTTCGCGGCCTACGGCGAGGCCCAGCAGCGGCTCCAGGAGGCGCTGCAGCGGGCCGTCGCGGCGGACCAGGCGCTGGGCAACGCTGCCGGCTGAGTGTGATCTACGCCCGCTCCCGGGATCCGATTTGGTCGATCCCGGGAGCGTGGCGTAATGTTCACGGAGTCGACGCGGGGTGGAGCAGCTCGGTAGCTCGCTGGGCTCATAACCCAGAGGTCGAGGGTTCAAATCCCTCCCCCGCTACCACATGAAAGGCCCTCTGATCTGGCTTCAAGCCAGGTCAGAGGGCCTTTCGCTTGCCCGGGAGCGCGGGGAGTCACGAGCCAGAAGATCGGGAACCGCTGGTGCGGCCGTGCCGGGTCTCAACCGCAAGGTGTCAGTCGGGCTGCCCGGACATGTCGGCCGGTGCTCGGGCAGTCCCGCCCTCCGCCAGGTCGACGAGACGGGAAAAGTGCTCCCACTCCGCGAGTGCGTCTTTCGTCGACCCGTCCTGGCCGAAGAGGTGAGCGGCCGTCCGGCTCGCGTCACTGGCCTCTTCGATCCGTCCGAGCGCCTCAAGCGCGCGACCTCGAAGGCGACTCGCGCCGGCGGCTTCACGTGCAGTGGCGCCGTCGTCGACGCCCGGCAGCGCCTGCAAGATCTCGAGGGCCCGGGCCGGCTGATGGCGACGGATCAAGAGCTCGGCTCGCGTGCGATCAAGCTCGATGCGAACGGCAGGGTTGCCCGCGATCGCGAGGCGGTGGGCAGCGCGATCGACGGCGTCGTCGATGCTGGAGCTGTCGATACCTGCCCGAACTCGCCAGATCGCGGTAGCAGCCCAGAAGCGCGCCCAGCGACGCAGGTCAACCTGCGGATCCAGCGCCATCCCGGCATCGTCGTGCAGGGCGACGCCGTCATCGATCCGAACCGTGCTGTGGATAATCCCCGCCGTCGCGCTCGCCCTGGCGGCTCTGGCGCTCGCCGCACACCTCGGGAACCCCGACCCCACACTTGCAGCGTGGACGGCTGGAGCCCGCGTCGTCGGTGCCGCCGGCGGGGCCTGGCTGGTCGCCACTGGCGTCAGCGCCGCCGCAGCGCCCGAACGTCAACTCATCCGCTACTTCCAGCAACGGTAGAGCTCCTCCTGGGCACCCGGAAGGTCTTGGTGCCGCTGACCTGCTCGCGCACGTCGCGCGCCGACGCGAGGCGGTCCTGGAGGCGACCCGCATGCGCGGCCACCGTCAGGCCGGTGCGACGCGCGCGGCTTGCGGACGATCGGGATGCGCGAGCGTGAGCGGGAGGATGACGGAGTCGATCATCCGGACCGCGAACTCGTCGTCGACTCGCTGGCCGGCGACAACCTTGCGGTACGCGATCATCGCGGGTGCGACGCACGCGACCATCTCCAGGTCGACGTCCGCGCGCAGCTCGCCGCGGCGCTGCGCCCGCTCGAGGAGCTCCCGCATGAGGGTGACACGTGAGCGCACGAACTGGTCGTGGAACACCGCCGCGACCTCGGGGTTCTCGCGGACGGCCGACATCAGGCCGGACATGATCTCGGTGTCGTCGGGCCGGTGCCGTCCGAACCGGACGGACATCAGGTCGTCGCGCAGGTTGCCGGTATCGGGCAGGTCGTCGATCGACAGGGGCATGCCGCTGCCGCAGGTGATGGCGTCGACAGTCATCTCGACCTTGGACGACCAGCGGCGGTAGACCGTGGCCTTGCCCGCGCCGGCCCGGGCGGCGACGGCGTCCATCGTCATGCCGTCGAAGCCTCGTTCGGCGAGGAGCTCGCGGGCGGCCGTGAGGATCGCGTCGTCCTTGGACTCGTCACGCTTGCGGCCGGTTCGGCGTGCGACGGCGTCGTCTGCCGTCTGGACGCTGCTCATGGCGTTCCTCCCGCTCGTGACGGGCATCAGCCTACCCGGAACTCCAACGATACTGGGGGGTTTCGGAACTGCCGAGTGCTGGAATAGTATCGGCGCATCGACCACGACGTCCCAGGAGCATCGCCATGTCGTCACCGAACCCCACCCCGGCACCCGAGGGACGCAACCGCTGGCTCGTCCTGGCGACGGTCGCCCTCGCTCAGCTCATGGTCGTGCTCGACGCGACCATCGTGAACATCGCCCTGCCCTCCGCCCAGGCGGACCTCGGGTTCAGCGACAACGACCGCCAGTGGGTCGTCACCGCCTACGCGCTCGCGTTCGGCAGCCTCCTGCTGCTCGGCGGCCGGCTCTCGGACATGTTCGGCCGCCGCCGGATGTTCCTGATCGGCCTCGTCGGCTTCGCGGTGGCCTCGGCGCTCGGCGGTGCCGCGCAGAGCTTCGAGTTCCTCGTCGGCGCGCGCGCCCTGCAGGGCATGTTCGCGGCGGTGCTCGCGCCCTCGGCCCTGTCCGTGCTGACGACGACGTTCACGATCCCCAAGGAGCGCGCCCGGGCGTTCGGGGTGTTCGGAGCCATCGCCGGTATGGGGGGCGCGATCGGGCTGCTGCTCGGCGGCTACCTGACGGAGAACATCGACTGGCGCTGGAACCTGTACGTCAACGTCTTCATCGCGGCGATCGCGTTCGTGGCCGGCACCATGCTGCTGGCCCGCCACGAGGAGAAGCACAGCACCAAGGTCGACGTTCCCGGTGTCGTCCTCGCCTCGGCCGGGCTGTTCGCCCTGGTGTTCGGGTTCTCCCAGGCCGAGCCGCAGGGCTGGGACGCGCCCGTGGTGTGGGGCTCGCTGGCCGCGAGCGTCGTGCTGCTCGCCGCATTCGTCGTGCGGCAGCGGTCCGCCGCGCACCCGCTGCTGCCGCTGGAGGTGGTCGTCGACCGCGACCGTGGCGCAGGGTTCCTGTCGATCCTGGTCGCCGGGTCCGGCATGTTCGGCGTGTTCCTGTTCCTGACGTACTACCTGCAGCTCACGCTCGGGTACTCGCCCCAGCAGACCGGTGTCGCGTTCCTGCCGATGGTCGTCTTCATCGTCATCACCGCGCAGATCCAGACGAACATCCTGGTGCCCCGGATCGGTCCCAAGGTGCTGGTGCCGGTCGGCATGGTCTTCGGCGCGGCCTCGATGCTGTGGTTCAGCACGCTCGAGGCGGGCAGCGGCTATCCGCGCGTGCTCGTCGGCCTCATCGGCATGGGCATCGCGATGGGCTCGATCATGCCGTCGTCGTTCCAGTTCGCCACCCTCGGCGTCGCCCGCCAGCAGGCCGGTGCCGCCTCGGCGATGGTCTCGACCAGCCAGCAGATCGGCGGCGCGATCGGGACGGCCGTCCTGAATACCCTCGCGGCGACCGCGGCGACCGCGTACGTCCGGGGCCACGCCCCGGCGACGCCCGAGGTGATCGCGGCCGGTGCGCTGCACAGCTTCTCCGTCGCGTACCTGTGGTCGGCCGGGATCTTCATCCTGGGCGCGATCGTCGCGGGGAGCGTCTTCCGGACCCGGACCGACCGCGCCGCGCGCCTCGCGAACGAGCCCGCCGAGGACCGGGCGAGCGGCCCGGTGCTCGCGAACTGACATCGACCCGACCGCGTGGCCTCCTCATCAGCGGTTGCGGGTCGAGTTCCCCGATGCTTCTGCGCGACCCCTCAGCCCTCCTGAGCCGTCGCGAGCCTGGTGCGGCCGGCGTCACCCTCTCTGACGCCGTCTCCCTCTCCGTCGAGCGCGGGGCGCCCGGTCTGCGGCCGGGCCGGGAACTGCATGAGCAGGAGTGCGCCGCCGTCCACCGAGACGCCGGCCCGCACCCGGCCGCCGCGAGCGGCCACGAGGCCGCGCACGATGCCGAGGCCGAGCCCGTTCTGCGAGAGGCCGTCCGCGCTGGGGGTGGCCTCGACGGCGCCGGTGTTGATGGCCGCCACGAGCTCCTGGCTCAGGCCGGGACCCGAGTCGCCCACGCCGATCTCGATCCACCCACCCGGCCCGATCCGGCCGGTCAGCCGGACGACGTCCCCGTCGTCGGTGTACCTCACGGCGTTCTCGACCAGCGTGTCGAGCGCCGCGCGTAGCCGCTCCCGCGCGCCGCGGATGTACCCCGCCTCCGCCTCGACCACCCAGCGGCGGTCGACGACCTGGGCCCAGCGCTCGGCTGTCTCCTGGAGGACCGCGTCGACATCGACGCGCGTCAGGTCCGCCCCACCCTGCATCCGGATCGCCCGCATGAGGCGGTCCGTCACACGGGTCAGGCGGCTCAGCTCGTCGGCCACGACGGCAAGGTCGCGGCGCTCCTCCGGGTCAGCCGTGCGCTCATGCAGCACCTCGACGTAACCGCGCGCGATCGTCAGCGGCGTGCGCATCTCGTGCGAGGTGAGCCGGGTGAGCCGCTCCCGGTTCGCGGCCAGCTCCTGCGCTTCCTGCGCCATCGCGGTGACGGACTGGAGGGCGAGCTGGCGGCGGCGCACATGCCACACGGACAGCACCATGAGCACGCTCATGAGCGGGATCTCGGTCGCCTCCTGCCACGGGACGAACCCGTTCAGCGCGGCGCTCATGAGCACGGCGCCGGTCGCGACGGTGCAGAGCGCGAGGCCCGAGACGGCCCACGACAGGCGCCAGTCGCCGATCGCGTACAGCAGCGCGAACGACGCCCAGGCGATGTGGTAGGGGAGCGTCTCGTCACCTGGCAGTGCCGCCATCAGCCAGGTGCACAGCGCTGCGATCGTGAGCCACACGAGAAACAGCGTCCGAGCGCCCACACGCTCGGCGACCCCCGCCACGCGGTCACTCGATCTCGAAGCTGTACCCGACACCGCGCACCGTCTCGATCGGAGGGAAGGGCTGCAACTTCTGGCGCAGGCGGCGCACGCACACCTCCACCACGTTGCTGGCGTGGTCGACGTCGAGCCCCCACACCGCGCGCAGGAGGTCGTCCCGTCGGCACACCCCGCCGGGCCGGCGCATGAGGTGGACGAGCAGTGCCGTCTCCCGCTGCGTGAGGGGGACGTTCCTGCCGTTCACGAGCGCGGTCCGGCGGTCGAGGTCGACGCGGACGCCGCCGGCGGAGACGTAGCGGGGCGCCTCCCGCACCGAGCCGAGGCCGAGGTGACGGCGCGCGCGGGCGAGCAGCTCGACGACGGAGAACGGCTTCTGGACGACGTCGATCGCGCCGCGCTCGAGCGCCTGCACGCGGGTCGCGACGTCGGTGACCGCGGACAGCACGATGACTGGCGTCGGGTCCATGCGGATGCCGAGCGACGAGAGGACGGCGAACCCGTTGCCGTTGGGCATCATCAGGTCGAGGACCACGAGGTCGACACCACCCTGCGCGAGCCGGTCCAGTGCGGAGTGGCCGTCGGGCGCCGTGACCACGCGGTGGCCCTCGGCCGTGAGCGAGCGGGCGAGGAGGTGGCGGATCCGTTCCTCGTCGTCGACCACCATCACTGTGCTCACGGACCGCACATCCCTTCGGCGCACCGCGCCGTGCCTCGGGACCCGGCTCCGTCGCCGGCCTCGGGTCTGTGGACTTGCTGGGAAGACCAGGGCCAGCATCGCCCTCCCGCACGCGCGGGTGCACGTGCAACCGGCCAAGTTCACCCAGGGTCCCGAGACGCCCGTCCGGCCACGGCCGTCCTCATGACAGGTCGATGACAGGCCGATGAGCAACCCGCAAGGAAGCCGGAACGGGCGTCGCCCGCGGCGCATCTTGGCCTCCGAGGAGACGGCTCGTCGAAGGAGTGCGGATCATGCGTGGACAGCGAGCCAGGTCACGCGGTCGGGGTGGTCGACGCGGCGCATCCGGATGGGTGGCCACGTTGGCGGCGGTCGGGTTGGTCGTGACGGTCGGCGCGGGGGCACCGATCCTGATCGCCGCCCCGGCCGCGGCCGCGACCAACGCCTTGACGCTGCAGGTCGTCAGCGCCCGGACCGAGCCCCGCGCCCTCGGCGGCGCCGGCGTTACCAAGGGCGACCCGGTCAGCACGTTCTCCTACCTCGTGAGCGTCGACAACACGGGCACGGCGGAGCAGCGTTCCCCCGCCCCCGGGACTGGCTGCGCGGCATCGGACCCCGGCTATCCCGCGTCGTGCGCGTGGCCGTCGGTCCAGGACGTCCCGCACGCGAGCACGGTCTACACGCACGGTGACCAGAGCGACTTCGCCGATGGCGGGACGCTGACGCTCCCGGACGGGCGCTACCTCATCTCCGTCCTCGCCGACGGCTACAAGATCGACGGCGTCCACGTGACGATGCCGCTGGACGGCACCGCGCCGGTGGTCGTCGAGCTGCAGCCGGACCCGCTGCCCGACAGCACGCTGCGCGCGCAGGTCTTCGCCGACATCTCGCCCACCGACGGCGCCCCCGACGCCGGTGACCCGGGGCTGGCGCACTTCGTCGGCCACATCAATGACTACCTCGGCGAGGTCACCACCGACGTCTACGGCAACCCGCTGTGCACGACGTACGTCGGCGAGGACCCGGTCACCCACCAGATACCGCTCGCGAGCCTGGACGCGGACATGGCGCCGGTGGTGGACACGCCCGGCGGCACCTGCGAGTCCGACGCGGACGGGCTGCTGACGATGCCGCACCTGGGGAGCAACCGGTACGCGCTCTCGGTGACGCCGCCGGACGGCGAGACGTGGATCCAGACGACGACTCTCGAGGGCAACCACGACTGGGACGCCTGGCTGATGGAGGGCTCCACCGGGTTCGACACCGAGTTCACACTCGCAGGCGAGCCCGTGCCACAGCCCATCTTCGGGTTCGTGCAGCCGCTCCGCGACGGGCAGCCCGTGAGCGCGACGGGGACCGGTCACATCACGGGCGTCGCCGAGACGATCAAGGCGTACACCCCGCCGAAGGGCGGCACGCTCGACTTCTGGAACGCCAAGACGGGGACGCGCGCCGACAAGCCGATGCCCTACGCGTGGCTGTCGCTGGCGGACGTCAACAACGGCGATCAGGCGGTCTGGGTCGGCCGGGCCGCAGCCGACGGATCGTTCGACATCAGCGGCGTCCCTGCCGGGGACTACACCCTGAGCTGGTGGGACGAGCCGCAGAACTACGCGCTCGGCCTGACGCAGCTCACCGTCCAGGATGGCCAGGTCGAAGACCTCGGCAACCTGCCGCTCAACGGCTGGTGGACGACGTACGACGGCTACGTCTTCAACGACACCAACCGCAACGGCGTCAAGGACCCCGGCGAGCCGGGCGTCCCGAACTTCACGCTCACGCTGCGCCGGCAGGAGAACTCGCTCCTGGACCGTGGCCAGACGTCCGCGACCACGGACGCCACCGGCCACTACTCCTTCGAGGCCGCCTACCCGCTGGGTGAGTGGACCGTCATGGAGGCCTACAGCGACTCGTTCCACACGACCGGCGTCACCTACCAGGCCGACAACCAGCCGCAGCCCACGACCGTCAAGGGTGCGGGCGTCGACGTGAGCGTCCTCTCGATCATCGGCCTCGGCGGCCGCATGGACTGGGGCGTGCACGCGTACGACCCCAGCGGTACCACCGGCGGGGCCGACCCCCGCAACGGCGGGATCGTCGGCACGGTCAGCTACGACACGACGCGCAACGAGCTCGACCCGCAGTACGCGGTGGTCGAGGACTGGCAGCCGGGCGTGTCCGACCTGCCCGTCGAGCTGTACGCGCCTGTCGACTGCGGCACCACCGGCGCGCCCTGCGACGCGAACGAGCAGTACGAGCTCGCCCCCGACGGCTCGTACGCGCGGGGCAAGCTGCTGAACACCTACGTCACCGAGTCGTACAGCCGGCCGACCGGGTGCACGGCACGCGATGTCGACGGCAACCCGCTGGTGCACGGCGTCGACGAGAACGCGCTCGTGCCGAACCAGTCGACGGACGGCGTGTGCCTGTCCTCGCCGATGCAGGCGGTGCAGTTCGGCCCGTACCCGACAGACCAGGGCACGGCGGACGCGAACTTCGGTGCGGCCCTCGACGGCAACTACGGCTTCGGCGACGCCTGCGTCGACGGCACGCTCGACGCGACCGACCCCGCCGCGCCGGTGTGCGACGGCGGCGAGTTCACCCCGCTCGGCGCCGGCGACTACCTCGTGCACGTCGTCGTCCCGGACGACGCGTCCGGGACGCCGAGCTACACGTTCACGCGCGAGGAGGACATCAACATCGGCCGCGGGGACCAGATCGTTCCCCAGGTGCCGCCGCCGGCCTGCGCCGGCGCCCTCCACACCGTGGACCTCGCGGGCGACGGCACCGACGGGTACCCGGCGGTCGTGGGCGACGGCGGGGTCGACAACGAGCTCCCCGTGGGCGTCACCGTGCCGGCGTCCGAACCCGTCGACAACGCAACGTTCATCGACCTCGGTGGTTCGCCCTACGAGGGCACCGCGAAGCCCCGGTGCGACACCAAGCTCGTCCGGGTCAACAACGGCAAGTCCGTCGTCCCGGCGTTCAACGTGTTCACGGACGTGCCGGTACCGAGCCGGTTGCGCGGCTTCGTCGTCGACGACGTCAACTTCTCGGCCGACCCGCGCAGCACGCTGTACGGCGAGAAGGCCGGCGTCCCGTTCGCCCCGATCGGCATCTACGACTTCTCGAACCGGCTCGTCGACACGATCGAGTCCGACTTCAACGGCATCTACGACGTCCTGCTGCCGTCGACCAACCACATCAGCTGCCCCACGCCGTCCGGCGTGTGCGCGAACATGTACCGCTTCGTGGCCAACGACCCCGGTGCGCCCGGGCGGCTCAACCCGAACTACAACCCGCGGTACCGGACGATCGCCACCGAGTTCGAGGCGCTGCCCGGGCTGATCATCCCGACGGACCTCGCGCCGACGCAGGTCGGGACGACGGTCGAGGCACCCGGGACCGGGATCCAGGCGGGCGTGACCTGCGAGCAGGACCCCGTGGCGCCGCAGCTCCTCGCTGTCTCGACGCCGTACGTCAGGGGCAGCGGCTCGTTCACGATCACCGGCACCGGCCTCGGCGCGAGCAAGGGCGCCGGGGAGGTGACGCTCGACGGCGCGACCGTGCTGCCGACGACCGCCTGGGACGCCGGGCACATCGACGTCACCGTGCCACCGGGCACCGCTCCGGGCCCGCACCAGCTCGCGGTCACCGCGGACAACGGCATGACCACCGTCAACGGCCTGACGTTCCACGTGCTCAGCGGCACCGCGCTGCCCGCGTTCCCGGCCGGGGCGGTCCTGGACACCTTCGACAGGAGCACCGCCAGCACGACCCAGGCGCTCGGTAACGCGTGGGGCGGGCTGAACCTGACGCTCAGCAGCGCCAACTACCGGATCACGCCGAGCTCGCCGGCCGTGACCGCGAACCAGGCGCAGCTGCGCGGCATCGGCGGGAACGTCTACCGGAGCAGCGGCGCGGCGCCGGGCGCGAACCAGGACGCCTACGTGACCCTGACCAAGACCGTCCCGGCGACGGGCAACCGGCAGGCGGGCGTGCTCCTCAAGGCCGCCGGGTTCGTCGCGGGGGCTCCGACGACGTACGTCGCGGTGCGGTACAACGCGACCGCCTCGACCGTCACCGTGACGACGTCCGCGACCGTGCTCCAGGCGCTCGCGCCGGTGACGCAGGCGACGTTCCCAGGCATCACGTTCGCCGACGGCGACCGGATCGGGGCGCGCGTGCTCGCGGACGGCACCGTGACGGCGTACAAGAACGGCACGGCGGTCGGGTCCGTCAACATCCGGACCACGGCCAACCCGTGGCCGGCCGCACTGTCCGCGGCGGGCGGTCGCATCGGCCTGAGCTCGGCGGCACCGGGTCTGACGACCTTCGCCGCGCCGAACGACGTGCGGTTCGACGACCTCGGCGGCGGCACCGTCACCGTCGGGGCCGCGGGTTACAGCCCGAACGTCTACGAGGTCGGCCCCGGCCGGGCCTTCACGACCATCCAGTCGGCGATCGACGCCGCGTACGCCAGCAACGGAGACGACCTGGTCGTCGTCTACCCGGGCCAGCCGGACGCGTCGAACCCGTTCGGCAACCCGCGCGGCGCGTACTACGAGAACCTCATCATGACGTCGCCGATCAAGCTCCAGGGCGTCGGCCCGGGCGGCTTCCAGGGCAGCACCTTCGTGCCCGGCTCGATCATCGACGCCGGAGCGTTCGGCGGCGACACCGCGCTCGCCACCGCCTGGTACGCGAAGATCGGCACGCTGACCTGGGACGGCAACCAGTCCGTCTACGACGGGCAGGCGGTCTACGTGCTCGCGTCGCAGAACCAGACGACGGCCGCCGGCGCGGCGCGCCAGTTCACCGCGTCCTACAAGGCGTCGATCGACGGCTTCGACCTCCGCGGCGGCGACCAGCAGGGCTTCCCGGGCAACCTCAGCGACGTCACCGGCGCTCCCACGGGCCTGCCCCCGAACGTCGTCACGCAGGGCGGCGCCATCTACGCCAACGCGTATGCGCGCAACCTCCAGATCACCAACAACGTCGTCCAGAACAACGGCGGCGCGTACGGCACCATCCGCATCGGCACCCCGGACCTGCCGGCGCCCGACACGAACCAGCACAACGAGGACGTGCGGATCGCGCACAACCGGCTCGTCTCGAACGCGGGCACGAACCTGGCCGGTGCGGTGGGCCTGTTCAACGGCTCCGACCGGTACGAGGTCGCGGACAACGACATCTGCGGCAACTTCGCGCTCGAGTACGGCGGCGGCGTCAGCGTCTACGGCCTGAGCCCGAACGGGAAGATCCATGACAACCGCGTCTACTACAACAGCTCGAACGACGAGGGCGCCGGGATCATGGTCTCCGGCCAGCTCCCGGCTACCGCGGGCGAGCTGTCGCCGGGCACCGGGCCCGTGGACATCTACGGGAACCAGATCCAGGCGAACATCGCCAACGACGACGGCGGTGGCGTCCGGTTCCTCATGGCCGGCAACTTCCCGATGAACGTCTACGACAACGTCGTCGCGAACAACGTCTCCACCCACGAGGGCGGCGGCATCGCGATCGACGACGCGCCGAACGTCCGGGTCTTCAACAACACGATCATGAAGAACCTCACGACCGCGACGGCCGTGACGTCGAACGGCCAGCCGGCCCCCGCGGGCCTGTCGACCGCCGCGAACAGCGACCAGCTTCAGGCCACCCTGCCCGCCGGCTCGCCGGTGTTCAGCAAGCCGCTCCTGTTCAACAACGTCTTCTGGGACAACCGGGCGGGTACCCGTGGCGGCACGGCCGTCACCGGACTCGGCCTCACCGGTGACGCCTCACCGATCGACGAGTGGGACCTCGGTGTCGCCGACGGGTCGGGCGCGCTCGCCCCGACGAGCTCGGTCGTCCAGCAGGACGCCGCTGCGCACCCGTACGCCGTGAGCCCCACCAACACGGCCTCCGACCCGGGCGTCGTCGCTCCCTTTGACCTGTCCGTGTCCTTCGCCACGTGGCGGCAGAACCCGGCGTTCGTCGACGCGACGCTGTCCATGGTCGAGGTTCCGCCCAACCAGCTGGGCAACTACCACCTGGCGGCGTGCCCGGGCTCCTCGGCCTGCAACCTGGGCGTCCCGAGCATCGCGGTCCCGCCCTACCAGCAGCCCGGCTCCACGCTGGCCGCGCCCGCGACCGACATCGACCGCCAGGCGCGCCCCGCGCTCGGCGGGTTCGACGCCGGCGCCGACGAGTTCGGCGCGACGGCCGTCGTCGGTGGCGGTGCCGGCGGTGGCGGCCCGGTAGCGCCGGTGCTGTGGTTCTCGACGGCCGGTGCCACCAACCCGCCGAACGTCGCGGGGACGGCGGACGACGCCGACGTGTACAGCTGGGACGGCTCGGCGTTCGCACGGTCGGTCGACGTGAGCGCACTGCCGACCCCGTTGCCGGGCACCGCGAACGTCGACGGCTACTCACGCACCGACGACACGCACTTCTATCTCTCGTTCGCCGATGCCGTGACGATCGCGCTGCCCGGTCCGGACCTCACCGTCCAGGACGAGGATGTCGTCCGCTACGACGCCGGGACCTGGTCGCTGTACTTCGACGGCAGCGCCAACGGCGTGGGGTCGACCGACCTCGATGCCATCAGCGTCGACGGCGGAACGCTGACCTTCTCGACGGACTCGACCTTCGTACCACCGGGCGCGGGCGGATCGGGCGACGACGCGGACATCTACCGCTGGAACGGCGGCAGCTCCTACACCCGCGTCGCGGACGCCTCCGCCCTCGGGTGGTCCACCGCGAACGTCGACGGGCTGGTGTGGACCGACGCGACGCACGTGCTGCTCTCGTACTCGAGCGACACGACCGCACCCGGTGGCCTGGCCGTCCAGGACGAGGACGTCGTGCAGCTCGCGGGTGCGACGTGGTCGACGTCCTTCGACGGCACCGCCGCCGGCCTGACCCAGGCCGGCCAGGACCTGGACGCCTTCGATGTCCCGTGACGCCGGCGGCCCCCGCCGCACCAGCAGCCTTCCCGACGATCCGATCGGAGACCCGTCGATGACCGAGTCGACAGCCTTCAGCAGGCGCATGTTCCTGCAGGCGGCCGGCGTCACCGCCGCCGCGGGCACCTTCGCGTGGGCCGGCCGGACGCTCCTGCCCGAGCTCGCGTTCGCGGCCGGGGACAACGCCGACCTGTTCCTCGGCGGCACGGACGGCTGGATCTATCTGCCCCCGACGCCGGCGATCCCGCCGTTCCACCCCGACTCGCTGGCGCCGAACCCGTTCACGACCTACATCTTCGGCTTCCGCAACCTCACCGGGCTCGCGGACGCCCAGCGGTCCGCGCAGAAGAACAAGGCGCAGCACTCGGCCCCGCTGTTCTGGGTCAACCAGTACGACCCGGCCCACCCCGTCGACTTCAAGGTGAAGCTGACGAACCTCGGCCTCCAGCAGCGCCCTGACCTCTTCGACGCGCACACGCTGCACTGGCACGGGTTCCGCAACGTCATCCCGTTCTTCGACGGCGAGCCGACCGGGTCGGTGTCCGTGCCGACCGGACGCGAGTTCACCTACGTCTACCGACCACGCGACCCGGGCACGTACATGTACCACTGCCACGTCGAGGACGTGGAGCACGTGCACATGGGCATGACCGGCCTGGTGTTCGTCCGGCCGCTCCAGGACGGCAACACCGCGTTCTACCCGAGCGGAAAGTACCTGTACAACGACGCCGACGGCTCGACCGGGTACGACCGGGAGTTCGCCATGTTCCTCTCGGAGGTCTGGGCGGAGGCCCACTGGTCCGACGCGCACATCCAGCTGCCGGAGTGGAGCGACTACCGGGCGGACTTCGCCCTGCTCAACGGCCGGGTGTATCCCGACACGATCGCCCCGAACGGCTCGATCGACCCCTTCCACCCCGTGCGCGACGCGAGCGGCGACCTCGTCGCCCCCGCGGGCCGCCCCGAGCTGCGCTATCAGCCGCACTCGTCGCTGGTGAACTGCAACGCGGGGGAGAAGGTCGCGCTGCGGTTCTCCAACCTGGGCTTCCGCGAGTCGGCGATGACCCTCACGGGTCTGCGCATGCGGGTGGTCGGCCGCGACGCCACGCCGATGATCGGCCGCGACGGCACGAACACCTCGTACGAGACCGACACGCTCAACATCGGCCCCGGAGAGAGCTACGACGTCATCGTGACCGCGCCGCCCTACCAGGGCTCAGGCGCCTATGACACGTACATGCTGTACAACCGCGCCTACGCCCGGTCGGACAACCGGGCACCCGGCGGGTTCGGCGGCCAGGCCACAGAGATCCGCGTCTACCCCGGCGGCGTCGCGCCGCAGGCCTATCCGAACGACTGGGGAGTCTGAGCGCCGTGAGGAGTCGAAGCGCAGTCCTGCCGGCCGGGTGGCCCCGGTACGTCTCCGTGGCCGCGGTCGCGACCACGCTGGCCTGGGTCGCCGCGGTGGCGCTCGCCGGGGCGTCGCCGTCGGCGGCCGCCGACCTGCCGCGTGTCGGGATCGTCTGCACCGAGGGCGCGGGCGAGGTCGCCGGCAGCCCGGTGTTCGACCTGACGACGCGCACCGGGTACATCAGCCTGCCGGACGGCAACACCGCCTTCATGTGGGGCTTCTCGAACGGGTTCGACGGCTTCCAGCACCCGGGCCCGGTCCTGTGCGTGAACGAGGGCGACGTCGTCACGGTGATCCTGCACAACACGCTGGCCGAACCGTCGTCGATCGTGTTCCCCGGCCAGGAGGACGTGCTCGCGAACGGCCTGCCGACGGCGCCCGTCGTGGACGGCACGGGCCGCGCGACGTCGCTGGCGCCGACGGCCGCGGCCGGCGACGGCACGGTGACGTACAGCTTCACGGCGACGCACCCCGGGACGTTCCTGTACGAGTCGGGAACCGAGCCCGAGAAGCAGGTGCGGATGGGCCTGTTCGGCGCGCTGATCGTGCGGCCGGCGCTCGGCGCCGACCACGTGTACGACCGCGAGGACAGCGTGTTCGAGCCGAGCGACGAGTTCATGGTGATGCTCTCGGAGATCGACCCGTACCAGCACCAGGCGGTCGAGCAGGGCAAGACGTTCAACATGAACAACTACCACCCGCGCTACTGGCTCATCAACGGACGCGGCTTCCCCGACAGCATCGCCGACAACGGCGCGAGCTGGCTGCCGACCCAGCCCTACGGCGCCCTCGCCTCCATCTACCCGGCCGACCCGGGAGGTGGCACACGCCCGGCCGTCGCCCGGTACCTCAACGTCGGCACCGAGGACTTCCCGTTCCACCCGCACGGCAACAACGGGCTCGTCATCGGGCGCGACGGCGTGCCGCTCGCCGGGCCCGCGGGCCAGGACCTCTCGTTCGAGAAGTTCGACATCAACATCGGCCCGGGCCAGACGTGGGACGTCCTGTTCCGCTGGTACGACGCCGAGGGCTACTCGCTGCAGAACCCCGTGCCCGTCACCGTGCCGAGCATGGCGAACCAGGTCATCGGCGTCTTCTACTCCGGCAGCCCGTACCTCGGGACGAAGGAGGCGTTGCCGCCGGGGACCCCGACGCTGAACCAGTGCGGCGAGTACTACATCATCAGCCACAACCACGCCCTGTTCCAGATCACGTCATGGGGCGCGACGATGACCGGCCCGATCACGTACATGCGGATCGATCCGCCCCAGCCGAACCAGTGCGGTTGAGCGGAGAGGTGAGGACGACGATGACTCGCGCAACGAGCCCGCTGAGGGCGGCCGTGGTGCTCGCGGCGACGGGAGCGCTGGCGACGGCGCTCATGGTGGTGGTCCCGGCGGGCGCCGCAAGCGCCGCGCCGGTGGCGATCGACCTGTATGCCGGGACCGGGACGACGACGTTCCCCGGCTCGGCCACGCCGGTGACGGTCTGGGGGTACACGACGGCCGGCGCGGCGCCGACCGGTCCGGGTGGTCCGACGATCACCGTCGACGAGGGCGACGCGGTCACCATCACCCTGCACAACGGCCTGCCGGCGGCGACGTCGCTGCTGGTCCAGGGCCAGGGCACGCCCCCCGACCGGACCGGCGTCGCGCCCGGGGCCACGAAGAGCTACACGTTCACGGCGTCACGGCCGGGCACCTACCTCTACGAGGCGGGACTCGTCCCCGGCGCGCAGTACCAGGTCCCGATGGGGCTGTACGGCGCGCTCGTGGTGCGTCCCGCGGCGACGGGGCAGGCCTATGCCGACCCCGCGACGGCGTTCGACGAGGAGCAGGTGCTCGTGCTGAGCGAGATCGACCCGACGCTCAACAACTCGGCCGCCCGCGCGACGTACGACCTGCGCAAGTTCGCCCCGCGGTACTTCCTGGTCAACGGCAAGGCGTACCCGGACACCGCCCCCATCCCGACGAGCGCGGGCGGGAGGCTCCTGCTGCGCTACGTCAATGCCGGCCTGCAGTACCACTCGATGGAGCTCGACGGTGCCTACCAGACGGTCATCGCGCTGGACGGCAGCCCGCTCGACCTCCCGCGCCGGTACGCCGCCGACACGTTCGGGCCCGGCCAGACGACCGACGTCCTGGTCACCCCGTCCACCACCGCAGCCGACCGGCGCCTCGCCCTGCACGACGGGAACCTGCTCCTGCACAACAGCAACGCGGCGGGGCTGGGCGGCATGCTGGCGTTCGTCGACGTCGCGGGCACCGGGACCACGGGGGACACCGCCGGCCCGGTCGCGAGCGCCGTCGCGCTCGCCGGCGACGCTCTCACCGCGACCGTCAGCGACGCGACCACCGGCGGGTCGGCCGTCACCGGCGCCACCGCCTGGGTCGACTCGCTCGCGGGCGCCGGCACGCCGATGGCGGCCGGCGACGGGGCCTTCGACTCGGCCACCGAGGCCGTGAGCCTCGTCGTTGCCCTCCCGTCCGGACACCACGTCGTGTACGTCCGCGGCCAGGACGCCGCCGGCAACCCCGGCGTGCTCAGCTCCGTCCTCGTGGTGGGCGGCGACACCACCGGTCCGGTCACGACCGGCGTCACCCTGGCGCCCCACGCGACCAACGGCTCGGTCGCCGTCGCCGTGAGCGCGACGGCCGACGACACCGCATCCGGCGGGCACGTGGCCGCGGCGGAGATGTTCGTGGACACGGCCGGGAACGACGGCGAGGGCATCCCGCTGGCCGTCGGCTCGGACGCCGCGGTCAGCGCGGTGAGCGGCAGCCTGCCGGCCGCAACGGTCGCCGCCCTGAGCGAGGGCACGCACGCCGTGCACGTCCACGCCCGGGATGCCGGCGGGGCGTGGGGGGCGGTCGTCTCCGCCGACCTCGTCGTCGACAAGACCGGGCCGACGGCCTCCGGCTCGAGCGTGAGCCCGTCGCCGAACAACGGCACGCTGTCGTACAGCTCCTCGACGCCGTCCGTGCGGGTGAGCAGCACCCTCGCAGACGCCGGTGCGGCGAGCTCCGGCGTGGTTGCCGCCGAGGTCTTCCTCGACGCGGTCGGCGCCAACGGCACCGGTATCGCGATGGCAGCCGTCGACGGCACGCTGTCGGGACCGTCGGAGGCCGCGTACGCGGAGATCCCGCTCGCGACCGTGGCGCTCCTCGCCGACGGGCCGCACACCCTGACGGTGCACGCCCGCGACGGGGCGGGCAACTGGGGACCGACCGCCACGACGACGCTCGTCGTCGACAAGACCAAGCCGGTGCTCAGCGGCCTCGCCGCCACGCCGAACCCGACTGCCGGCGCCGGCACCGTCACCCTGAGCGTGACGGTCACCGACACGAGCGCGCTCTCCCGTGTCGAATGGTTCCGCGGCACCGACCCCGGGGCCGGCAACGCGACACCGATGACTGTCACCGGGTCGGGCCCGTACAGCGCGACGACGACGATCGACACGAGCACCTGGCCCGAGGGCACGACGCCCCTCGTCGTCCGGGCCCGTGACGGCGCCGGGAACTGGTCCGCGACCAGCTCGACGAACCTCGTCGTCACAGCGCCCCTGACGTTCTCGACGTTCGGCAACAGCAACCCGCCGACCGTGACCGGGACGGCCGACGACGCGGACGTGTACGCCTGGAGCGGCAGCGCGTTCAGCCGGGCGTTCGACGCGAGCACCCATGGCGTGCCGGTGGGGGCGAACGTCGACGGGCTCGACCGGGTCGACGCGACGCACCTGTACCTGTCGTTCGCGGACACGGTGAGCATCACGGGTCTGGGCACGGTCGAGGACGAGGACGTCGTGTACTACGCCGACGGCGTGTGGTCGCTGTGGTTCGACGGTTCCGCGCGTGGTCTGACCAGCGCGAACCTCGACCTGGACGCGATCAGTGTCGTGGGTGGCACGTTGTACTTCTCGACGCTGGGCAACACCAACCCGCCCGGGGTGGCCGGGACCGCCGACGACGCCGACATCTACTCGTGGAACGGCACCGGCTTCGCCCGGGTACTGGACGCGACGGCGGTCGGCATCCCGGCGGCGGCGAACGTCGACGGGTTCGTGCGCGTGGACGGCACGCACGACTACTTCTCGTTCGCCGCCGACACCACGGTCACCGGGCTCGGCGCGGTCCAGGACGAGGACGTCGTGCACCGCAGCGGGACGTCGTGGAACACGTACTTCGACGGGACCGCGCACAACCTGACCAGCGCGAACCTCGACATCGACGCCTTCGACATCCCGTAGCCCGAGCCGGCCGGTCCACGGCGGACCCCGCGTCCGCCGTGGACCGGACAGCCTCTGAAGTGAAGGTGAGCGACAGTGACGGTGACCAGCCGCCCCGACGTCCCCGAGGTGGTCCCCGCCCCGCCGGCCCACCGCCGTCCCCGGCGCGCGATCTGGGTCGCAGGCCTGCTCGTCCTCGTGCTCGTGGCGGCCGGGATCGTCATCGTCCAGCAACAGGCGGCGGACCCGAGAACCGACGTCCGGGCGGGGACCACCGCCGTCTCGGCCGAACGGCTGGCCGCGACCTACGGGATCGACGTGGACCTCGTCGCGGTGACGGCCGCGGGCGGGCTCGTCGAGTTCCGCTACCAGGTGGCGGACCCGGACAAGGCCGAGACGATGATCCACGACACCGAGCTCCTGCCGACGATCGTCGTCGAGGGCACGGGGGCGACGCTGGTCGTCTCCACTCCCCACCACCACACGGCGCCGCTGCAGCTCGGCGGCACGTACTTCTTCCTGCTCGCCAACGCCCACAACGCGATCCGGCGGGGGGCGCTCCTCACGCTCGTGATCGGCGACCTGCGCGTCGAGCACATCGTGGCGCAGGGCTGACCGTGGCCGGGTGGAGCCGCCACGGCCTGCGTCGGCGAGCCGGGCGCGCGCTCGCCGCCCTCGGCTGCGGGCTCGCGATCGTCGTCGGGAGCGCGTCCGCAGCACCGGCGCACGCCGAGCTGGTGCGGTCCGACCCGAGCGCGGGCGGCACGGCGGCGGTCGGACGCACGGCCATGACCCTGTGGTTCACGGAAGCCGTCGAGCTCGGGCCCGCGGACGTGCGGCTGACGACCCTCGACGGCCGCGAGGTGCTGGTGACGGTCGCGTCGAGCGAGGACGCGGTCATCGGCCTGGCCACACCGCCGTTGTCGCGCGCCACGTACGTGCTGGACTGGCACGCCGTCTCGCTCGACGACGGGCACTCCTCCGCCGGGTCGGTGCTGTTCGGCGTCGGCGTGCGGCCGGCGGCAGCCTCCCCAGGCAGCTCCGGGCGTACGGCGCCGGACGCCGTCGCGCTGCGGTGGCTCGACCTCTCGGCGCTCGTGCTCGTGGGCGGATCGCTCGCCGTGTCCCGCCGCGCGCAGCGGTCGGCGGGCGCGTTCCCCGCCGGGACCAGGCGCCGGTCCGAGCTGGTCGGGGCGTGTGCAGCCGTCGTCGCCGTCGTCACCGGTGCCATGACCCCGGTGCTGGTCACCCGATCCGGCGCGGAGTCCCTCGGCGCCCGCGTGCACACCGTGGCGGACCTCCTCACGGGCAGCGCGTGGGGGCACCTCTGGATGGCCCGCGGGGCCGCGCTCGTCGTCGTCGCGCTCGCCCTGCTCCGGGACGCGGGTCCGGGCGAGCAGGCGCGCGCGGGGCGCCGGAGGTGGGCCATGGCGGTCGTCGCGCTGGTGGGCGCGCTGTGGTGCGACGCGTCGGCGGGACACGCCGCCTCGATTCCCGCCCGCTCGGGTCTCGCCGCGCTCGCGACGGCAGGCCACGTCGCCGCGGCGTCGGTGTGGGTCGGCGGCCTGGCCGTGCTCGCGGGCTGCCTGGCGCCGGAGCTGTGGCGCTCGACCGGGCAGCGCGTCGCGCTGCTCGCCGCCGCCCTGCGCGCCTTCAGCCCCGTGGCTGCGGTCGCCGCGGCCGTCGTGCTCGCCACGGGCGTCTACGCGGCCGCGCGCGAGGTGCCCGACCTGCACGCGCTGACCGGCACCGTCTACGGCGGCGCGGTCCTGGCCAAGGTGGCGCTCGTCGCTCTCGCGTTGGCGCTCGCGACCGCAAATACGCTGCTCGTGCGCGGCCCGCTCGCGGGGCGCGTCGCCCGCGCGCTGCGCAGACCGGTGGGCTGGGCGCCGCTCCCACCGCGGCGCCTGCCGGCCCTGGTCGCCGCCGAGGTGGCGGTGCTCGCGGTCGCCGTGGCGGTCGCGGCCCTGCTCACCTCCGTGCCGACCGCCCGCGAGGCCACCGTGACCGAGCAGTTGAGGTACCTGCACACCGCCCAGGTCGACGGCCTGTTCATCACGCTCGAGGACGTGCCCGCGGGCACGGTCTCGAGCCGTCTGGTCGTGCGCACACGCGCGACCGTCCGGCCAGAGGTCGCGCCGGTCGACGCGGTCGAGGTACTGCTCGCCGGCCCGGCGGGGGAGTCGCACGTGCCGCTCGCACCCGTGGAGCCCGGCCGCTGGGACGCCCCGGCCCCGGCGCTCGCGCCCGGCTCGTGGACGGTGTCGGTCGCGATCCAGCGGGGTGACCTGCCGATCTCCACGACGCAGGTGCGGTGGGTCGTCGCCGCGCCGCCGGGCGACGGCGTCGGCCCGCTCGAGGCCGCTGCGGCCGGGCTCGCGATCGTGCTGCTGGTCGGCACGGCCGTGGGTGTCGGCCTGGCCCGACGGCGGGACGAGCCCTCCGAGCTCCCGGCGCCCCCCGTCGTGTCTGGCAGGGTTTCGTGAACAGGCTCGGGGGCGCCGTGGTCGCCGCCGCACTTGCAGCCTCCCTTGCCATCGCGTGGCCGGCTGCCGCGTCCTCGGCCGGAGCGTCGTCGGTCGGCAGGGCGTCGTCGGGCACGTCGTCTGTCGGCGCTGGGCCGGGAACCGCCGCAGCGACGCTCGACCCGGCTGTCGAGCAGGTCCTCGCGGCTCTGCCACCCGGGGCCACGACGACGGTCGTCGTCACGCTGCGCGGACGCGCGAACCTGGCCGGTCTTGCCGACCGTGACCGCGGCGCCCGCGTCCGGGGGGTGGTCGCCGCGCTCCGGGCGACGGCCGACACCGCGCAGCGGCCGCTGCGGGCTGCGCTGAAGGTCCGGGCCGCGCACGGCGAGGTGACGGCCGTCCGCCCGTTGTGGGTGGTCGACGGTCTCACGGTGACCGGGACCGCGCCGGTCGTCCGCCAGATCGCCGCCCGCGCCGACGTCGAGCGTGTCGCGCTCGACAGCGTGGTCGTCACGCCGACAGCCGGCGCCGCGGGGCCGAACGTCGCTGCCGTCCACGCACCTGAGCTGTGGGACCAGGGCGTGACCGGCGCGGGCGTCGTCGTCGCCACGCTCGACAGCGGCGTGGACGTCTCGCATCCCGATCTGATCTCGCGCTGGCGCGGCGGAAGCAACAGCTGGTTCGACCCCTACGGGCAGCACCCCACCGTCCCGACCGATCTCACGGGCCACGGCACCGCGACCACCGGCGTGATCGTCGGTGGCGACTCGAGCGGCACGGCGATCGGCGTGGCGCCGGGCGCCCGCTGGATCGCGGCGAAGATCTTCGACGACAGCGGCGCGGCCACGCTGACCGCGTTGCACCAGGCGTTCCAGTGGGTCCTCGACCCCGACGGCGACCCGAGCACCGCCGACGCGCCCCAGGTGGTCAACGGATCCTGGTCCCTAGGCTCCGGGCCGGGCTGCGACCTGGCGCTCCAGCCCGACGTCCAGGCGCTGCGCGCCGCGGGGATCCTGCCCGTGTTCGCCGCCGGGAACTTCGGCTCCGCCGCGTCGACGAGCGTCAGCCCCGCCAACTACCCGGAGTCCCTCGCCGTCGGGGCGATAAGCGCCACCGGCCTGGTCGCGGCCTCGAGCAGCCGCGGACCGTCGACCTGCGGCGGGCGCGGCGGGCAGTTCCCGGACGTCGTCGCACCCGGCGTCAACGTGCTGACGGCCGACAGGTACGGGCTCTACCAGCAGGTCTCGGGGACGTCTGTCGCCGCGCCGCACGTGGCCGGCGCGCTGGCGCTCCTGATCGGCGCCGTCCCGGCGCTCGCCGTGGACAGGGAGCGCGACGCGCTGACCGGGACGGCGACGGATCTCGGCATCGCGGGGCCCGACCCGAAGTACGGGTTCGGCCGAGTCGACGCTCTGGCCGCATACCGGTGGCTGACCAGCGGGCCCGACTTCGCCGTCGACCTGTCGCCTGGCGTCGTGACGGTGCAGCCCGGCGGCACGGCGAGCCTCGCCGCAACGGTGACGCCGGCGAACGGCTTCACCGGCGACGTGTCTCTGTCCCTGTCCGGTCTCGGTGCGGACCAGGCCACCTGGGCGTCTCAGCCCGCGGTGGTGACAGGCGGTGCCGGCTCGGCCACCCTCACGGTCGTCACCTCGCCCGGCCTGCCGCCTGGCACGTACCCCCTCGTCGTGACCGCGGTCAGCGGTGGCACCACGAGGCTCGCGTCGGCGGCGCTCACCGTGACGAGCCCGCCTGGCGACGTGGCGGGTCCGACGACGGCCACGCCCGTGCTCGTGGGCACGCCGGCCAACGGCTCGGCCGACGTCGCGGTGCACGCGATCGCCGACGACACCGCGACCGGAGGGTCGGCGATTGCCGCGGGGGAGTACACCGTCGACGGCGGCCTCGGCGCGCCAATGTCGGTGTCTGCGGCCGGCGCGGTGGCGGACCTCGACGCGACGATCCCGGCGGCGGTCGTGGCCGGCCTGGCCGACGGACCGCACACCGTCGCTGTCCGCGCCCGGGACGCCGCCGGCGCATGGGGGCCTGCGGCCTCGACGACGCTGGTCGTGGACACCCTGCGCCCGACCGTCACGGCCCTCGTCAGCCCGGACCCGACGCAGGGTGCGCCCACCGCGACTCTCAGCGGAACGGCCACCGACGCGAACGGCATCGTCGCCGCCGAGTGGTTCGATGGCGCGGATCCCGGGCCGGGACACGGGGCGGTCATGGTCCTCACCGGCACCGGCACCGGCACCGGCTCGACGGCGCTCACGGCGTCGGTCGACGTCGCGGCGTGGTCGCCGGGCAGCCACACCCTCGTCGTCCGCGCCCGGGATGCCGCGGGCAACTGGTCCGCAGGCACTCCGGTGAGCCTGACGGTGACCGCGACGGCCGCGTCGCTGTCCTTCTCGACCCTGGGTAGCTCCAACCCGCCGACCGTGACCGGGACGGCCGACGACGCGGACGTGTACGCCTGGAGCGGCAGCGCGTTCAGCCGGGCGTTCGACGCGAGCACCCATGGCGTGCCGGTGGGGGCGAACGTCGACGGGCTCGACCGGGTCGACGCGACGCACCTGTACCTGTCGTTCGCGGACACGGTGAGCATCACGGGTCTGGGCACGGTCGAGGACGAGGACGTCGTGTACTACGCCGACGGCGTGTGGTCGCTGTGGTTCGACGGTTCCGCGCGTGGTCTGACCAGCGCGAACCTCGACCTGGACGCGATCAGTGTCGTGGGTGGCACGTTGTACTTCTCGACGCTGGGCAACACCAACCCGCCCGGGGTGGCCGGGACCGCCGACGACGCCGACATCTACTCGTGGAACGGCACCGGCTTCGCCCGGGTACTGGACGCGACGGCGGTCGGCATCCCGGCGGCGGCGAACGTCGACGGGTTCGTGCGCGTGGACGGCACGCACGACTACTTCTCGTTCGCCGCCGACACCACGGTCACCGGGCTCGGCGCGGTCCAGGACGAGGACGTCGTGCACCGCAGCGGGACGTCGTGGAACACGTACTTCGACGGGACCGCGCACAACCTGACCAGCGCGAACCTCGACATCGACGCCTTCGACATCGAGCTCTGAGCCGCTCCGCGGCAGCGGGACGGAGGCCCTTGACAACCCCGGCGGTCTGGTTAAGTTTAGCGGCGCAACATATTCGACGAAGAAGTTCGTTGCACCCGCAACCGGCCGTGCGCACCGTGGCGCACAGGCACGCTGGAGGAACCCCCCACATGTTCGACGCACAACGAGAACGGACCGCGACGCGGCAGGCAAGCTCCCCGCGGAGCGCCCGCCGGGCCGGCCGGGCGACCCGTCCCGTCCTGGCCACCCTGCTCGCGGGACTGATGGCGCTCACCATCGCGGGAATCGACCGCCCGGCGGTCGCGGCGCCCGCGCCCGCGCTTCCGCCCAGCGGGCAGACCTTCGAGTACTACCCGGCGATGAAGGACGCCTACAAGGACTACTTCTCGTTCGGCACCTTCGGCTCCGGTGAGACGAACGGCCTGATCTACAACTACGCGTCGTTCACCCCGGGCAACGAGATGAAGCCCGAGAACACCGAGCTCACCAAGGGCGTCTTCACCTTCGACGCCGCGGACGCGATCTTCGCGAAGTACCAGGCGCTGAACCCGGACCTCAAGCTGTACGGGCACACGCTGGCCTGGCACTCGCAGACGCCCACCTGGATGTGGGACGCGCCCCCGGCGCGGTTCGGCCAGCCCGGCACGTTCGACCACGACGTCGCGCTCGCCAACCTGGACAACCACATCGAGAACGTGCTCGAGCACTTCGGCAGCCGTCTGGTGGCGATCGACGTCGTGAACGAGGCCGTGGGCACGGCGAACCCGGCCGACTGGCGCGCCTCTCTGGCCAAGGGCGAGGGCTGGTACCAGGCGCTGGGCGCCGACTGGGTCGAGGAGGCGTTCGTCAAGGCCGCCCAGGTCGTCGACGCCAATGGCTGGGACGTGAAGCTCACGTACAACGACTTCGGCCTGGACTCCCCGGCCAAGGCGCAGGTGGTCTACCAGATGGTCAAGGACCTCAACGCGAAGCATGCGGGCGAGCGCCCGAACGGCAAGCCGCTGATCGAGGTCATCGGCATGCAGGGCCACTACAACCTCGACACCAAGGCGTCCGACGTCGAGAACAGCATCAAGCTCTTCGCGTCGCTGGGGAACGTGGAGATCAACGTCTCGGAGATGGACATCGCCCTCCCGCCGGGCGTGCTGACGCCCGAGAACGAGAACAACCAGGGCATGAAGTACGCCGAGCTGTTCAAGATCTACCGCGACTACGCGGCCGGCCCGGCGAACACGACGAGCAACCCGCACGTGATCACCGCCGTGAAGCTGGCGGGCGTCCGCGACGTGGTCACCGGCTGGAAGGGCGGAGAGTTCGCCATGCCGTACGACTACGACGGCAAGGCCAAGCTCGCGCTGCTGGGCATCCTGTACCCGGCGGACTTCCTCGCCTCGCACGAGTACATCGACACGTCGGGCGGCGTGGAGCTGCCGCCGGTCCCGGGCGTCCACGTCTTCGACACCTCGAAGGGCGACTCCTGGAGCGGTGCGAACATCGTCCTGGGCGACGACGCGTCGGCGTGGCCGTGGTCCACCACCGACGACGGCGAGGTGGCCTTCCGTCCCGAAGCGGGCGCCACCTACCGCCTCACCGTGAGCTACACCGCCAAGGGCACGACGGCGATCCGCGAGCGCTGGCTCAAGGACAACACCAACGGCGGCTACACGAGCGGTGACGGCGCGGTGGTCAACACCCACCCGTACAACGCCAACCAGGTCGCGTCCTTCATCCCGGCGTACTTCAACAGCGGGATGGTCAACATGGGCACCTACAACCTGGTCACCGAGCTCACGCTCGACGGGTCGCAGCCCGCCGACGGCCTCGTCGGCAACATCGCCATCCGCGGCGGAGGCGGCGGCAACGCCTTCTCGATCAACACGATCACCGTCGAGAAGCTGACTGCTGGCGGCAACCAGCGCCTGGTCAACTGGCCCGAAGGCATCCCGGCGGCGCCTCAGACGACGCTGACCTACGAGGGCAACAACTGGGTCACCGTGTCCCTGGCTGCCGAGGCCAACGCCCCCGCCACGCTGGCGCGCACCGAGTACCGGATCGACGGCGGCGACTGGGTCACCTACGGCGGCTCCTTCACGATCAAGCGTGCCGACCGGCAGACCCTGAGCTACCGCAGCGTCGACTCGTTCGGCACGGTCGAGCAGGAGCGCTGCGTGAGCGTCGCGCCTGGTGACGGCTCCGTGAACGTCGAGATCGGACCCGACGCCGCGAGCACCTGCAGCTCATAACCCTCGAGTACGAAGAGGCCCTCCGATCAGCAGCAATGCTGGTCGGAGGGCCTCTCGCTCGTCCGCCGAGCCAGCCGGCTCAGCGCCGTCGTGGGTCAGGCCTTGATCTCCGCACAGGCCCGCAGGCCATAGCCGTCCGGCTTGTTGTTCTGCCACGCGCCGGCGTTCGTCTTGCGCTGGATCTCGGTGCAGAACCAGATGCCGTCAGCCGAGGTGCGCGGTACGCCGAAGCCGCTGAACGCATCGTCGCTCGCGTACGCGACGCCCATGCCGTAGTCCTGGCAGTCCTGGATCGAGGCGACAGTCCCGATGTTGAGCGTCGTGCAGAGGGTCCCGCCCTTCGGCGGGTTCCCGTGACGCGTCCCGGAGAACCACCGGTCGGTCGCCGGGCACGCGGAGGTGGACTTGCCCCGGGGGTCGCAGCCGTACCTGTCGATGACGAACCGCCAGTCGCGGTCCCTCAGGTAGTCGCCGTTCGGGGTCACGAACCGTCCGACCAGGTCGGTGATCTGCAGCCCGCTGCCGTAGATGTTGATGCCCTGGGACCCGTAGTCGGTCGAGTTGGCCCACTTCCAGCCGCTCGTCGCCGAGCTCGGCAAGGCTGTGGACAACAGAAGCGAGAGCACGACCGACATCACGGCTCCGCTTCGGATGAGGACTCTTCTCACGTCAAGCTCCTCCCACGGACACGCACCGACCCGCTCCGTTGCGGCTCCCCAAGGCGCGGCGTCCGTGACCGGAAGATAGAGCCGCCGAGTCGTCCGCGCCATCGGACCGGCCCCGACGTCGTCGGGGCCGACCTGGGGTGATCACGCAGAGCGTTGCGGGGCAGGCTCCGCGGAACCCCGCACGGTGACGAGCGGGCTGTGGGACACCGGGAACGCGACGCTGCGGGCGATGAAGCACTGGTCGTGGGCTTTCGCGTGGGCGTTCTCGGCCGCGGTCAGCATCGACTCTTCGGCGACCTCGACCCGCGGTCGGAGCTCGACGCCCGTGAACCGACCGGTGCCGTCGGCCTCCTCGTGCATCGTGCCCACCGCCTCGTCGGTGTAGGCGGTGACGACGACGCCGGCCGCCGAGGCGATGTGCAGGTACCACAGCATGTGGCACTGGCTCAGTGACGCGACGAGCAGGAGCTCAGGGTTCCAGCGTCCCGGGTCGCCGAGGAAGGCCGGATCCGACGACCCGGGCAGGAGAGGGCGGCCCTCCGCACGCACCTCGTGCTCGCGCGAGTAGCCCCGATAGGACGACGTGCCGGTGCCGAGGTTCCCCGTCCACGTGGTGGTGACGTCGTACGTGTGTCGTCGATCCATGTCGCCAGTCAGTCAGACGACGACCGACACCACCACCCATTTCGGCGGCGCGAGCTGATCGTGTCCGGAGGGCTCGGACGCCCGGCGCGTCACGTCCTGCAGCGGAATCGGCCACAGTTCGCCACGGCTTCGGATTCCGGCACGCGGGCCGCTTAGGTTCGACGGCATGGTCATCCCGAGCACGCATCCAGGCACGATCGTGGGAGCACGATCGTGAGCGCCGCGCCCCGGCGCGGCCTCTGGCCCTGGCGTGCCCCCCGGACGGCGGCAGCAGCGCCGGCCTCGGAGCGGTACGGGTTCGGCTACCTGTCGAGCGAGTCCGTCTACCTCGACTCGGCGTGCCAGACTCTGCGCCCCGAGCCGGTGATCGATGCTCTCGACGAGTACTACCTCGACTACAACGCGTGCGGCGGCCGCGTGAAGTACGCGTGGGGCCGCCAGGTCGACGAGCGCGTCGAGGCGACCCGCGCCGCCGTGCTGAAGGCGCTCGGCCTCCCGAAGCGCAGCTACTCGACGTCGTTCACCCTCAACACCACCTACGGCCTCAACCTGCTGCTGCAGCAGCTGCCGGCCGGCCGCTACCGCCGGGTGGTCACGACCCGCACCGAGCACAACTCGGTCTTCCTCAGCACGATGTCCTTCGCGCGCCGCGAAGGCGTCGAGCGCATCCTCCTCGAGCGCGACGCCGCCGGCGCCCTGGTGTACCGCGACGAGGACCTGACCGACGCCCTCGTCGTCGTCTCGGCGATGAACAACGTCGACGGCGCTCCGACGCGCGGGCTGGCCCAGCTCGTCGCCGCCGTCCGCCGGCGCGGCGGGACGACCATCGTGGACGCGGCGCAGGCCATGGCGCACGCCCTCCCGCTCGTCCACGGGCTGCGTGCCGACGCCATCTGCTTCTCCGCGCACAAGGTGTACGGGGCGTCGCTCGGCGTGGTCGCGGCGTCGCACGAACTGCTCGAGAGCCTCGAGCTGACGTTCGTCGGCGGCGGCCAGGTCGCGCAGGTGAGGGAGGACGACTTCACCCTTCTGCCCGAGCTGCACACCCGCCTCGAGGCCGGTCTCCAGCCGTGGGCGGAGATCATCGCGCTCGGCACGGCGCTCGAGTGGCTCGACGGCGTCGAGGCCGCCACCGGCGAGTCCCACGAGGCCCGCGAGCACCGGCTCGCCGGCGCGCTCTACGACGGCCTGGTCGAGCTGCCACGCATGCGGCTGCTCGGCGAGCGCGGCTCGTCGCTGCTGAGCGTGGTCCCCGAGCGGGTCGACGGGCATCGCCTGGCCGGGTTCCTCTCCAAGGCCGGGATCATGGTCCGCAGCGGCTACTTCTGCACCCACCACTGGCTGCAGGAGCGCGAGAACTTCGACCCGTTGGTCCGCTTCAGCCTGGGCGCGCACACCACGCAGGACGACGTCGACCGGACGCTCGACGTCGTCGGGAAGCTGCTGCGGGGCCTCTAGATGCTGTGCATCGTCTCGTTCGTCGTGCTCCTGGTGCTGTCGGTGTTCTCCGCCAGGCACCGCAAGCTGCTGCGTCAGTCGTGGGGGTGCATCGCGCGCCGCGCGACGTTCCGGGCCTGCGACTCCTCGTTCGCCGACGACGTCAAGACGTCGCTGCTCGCACCCCTGGCCCTGCGGGTCCCGCGGCTGGTCCGCCCGGCGAGCGCCGGGCTCACGCTCGCCGCGTGGGTGACGGTGCTCTCGCTGCTCCTCAGCGGGTTCGTCGTCGCGCGCGGGGGGCTCAACCTGCTGGCGTACGGCACGTGCGACAAGCAGAACCCGCAGGCCTGCTCGCTCGCGGCTGACGCCTGTTCCGTCATGGCGGACGAGCCGGGCTTCTGGGCGTCGCTGACCAGCGGTGACGTCGTCGGCGCCGTCCGCGACGAGGCCACCTCGCTCGCCGACACGATCTCGACGATCCCCGGCCGGTTCCGCACCTGGGACGCCGCCGACTTCGCGCCCGAGCACGCCAGCTTCGTCGGCGGCTACCGCGAGGGCCTGCCCACCGTGCTCGAGGTCCTCGACCCCGGTTGCGTGTTCTGTGCACGCCTCTACCGCAACATCGACGAGGCCGGCCTGTCGCAGCACGCCAACGTCACGTACATCGTCTACCCGATCATGCGGGCCGGTGAGCCGCAGTTCGCGAGCTCGCACCTGATCGCGAGGTACCTCACGGCGATCCGCGTCGTCGAGACGTCCGATGACGGCGCCCCGGCCGACGACCCCACCGACTGGGCGATCCTGCGGCACCTCTTCACCGGCGAGAAGCCCGGCGGCATGGGGTGGCAGGCCTGGTTCAACGACGTCGCGTCGCCTGCGGAGGCCGAGCGCCAGCTCCAGGCGTGGCTCACCGAGGCCGGGTACGACGACGCGGCGGTCGCGCAGATCGCCGAGCTCTCGGGCTCGGACCAGGTGGCCGACCTCCTGGAGGCCAGCAGGTCGACCGTCGAGGACGAGATCCGCACGGTGACGATCCCGACGCTCATCGGCGGCGGCGGCCTCCACCGGGGGCTCGTCGGCGTCGACGAGCTGAGGTCCATGCGATGACGGCGGGCGATCGGGACCGGGCGGCGCCCGGCGGCGGCACGCTGCTCGACGAGCTCGTCGACGCCACCCCGCCGTCCCGCGAGCGGGTGGTCGACTTCCTGCGGGCCGCCAGCATCGGCGTCGTCGTGCTCTGGCACTGGACGCTGTCCATCACCCATCGGACGGCCGACGGCGCGCTCACGATGCCCAACCCGATCCCGGACGTCCCCGGTGGCTGGGCGGCGACGTGGGTCCTGCAGGTCATGCCGGTGTTCTTCCTCGTGGGCGGCTACGCGAACCTCGCGGGCTGGCAGGCCGTGGTCCGCGGCGGTGGTGGCGCGCGGCGGTTCGTGGCGGCGCGCCTGCGCCGCCTGGTGCTGCCGGTCGTGCCCCTGCTGGCCGGCTGGGCCGTCGTCGACCTGCTGATGCAGGCGGGCGGGCAGCCCAGCGTCCTGCAGTGGGGCATGGCGGTGTTCGCCCCCCTGTGGTTCCTGGGCGTCTACGTCGGGGTCGTCGCCGCGGTGCCGTGGACGGCCCCCCTGCACGCCCGGTGGGGCTGGCGCGTGCCGGCGGTCCTCGCCGTCGCCGCGCTCGCCGCCGACGCGCTGCGCCTCGGCCTCGGCTGGGGAGGGCTGCCGGTCGGGCTCGTCGGGTCCGCGTCCGTGTGGCTGGCGTGCCACCAGCTCGGCTACTTCTGGCGGGACGGCACGCTGCCGGTGGGCGGCCGGCGGCGGGCCGCAGCCGTGACCGCGGCAGGCTTTGCGGCCCTGGTCCTGCTCACGGCGCTCGGCCCGTACCCGCGGTCGATGGTGTCGGTGCAGGGCGACCCGATCGGCAACATGTTCCCGACGACGGCGGCCGTCGTCGCGCTCGCCGTGTTCCAGCTCGGGCTCGCCCTCCTCGCCCGGCCGTGGCTGGCGTCGTGGCTGCAGCGCCGGCGCGTATGGCGTGCGGTCGTCGCCGCGAACGCGGCCGCGATGCCGGTGTTCGTCTGGCACATGACGGCGCTGGTCGTGTTCATCTGGCTGTACGAGTGGGCGGGCTTCGAGCTCGCGAGCGAGGCGACGCCCGCGTGGTGGCTCGCCCGGCCCCTGTGGGTCGCCGGTCCAGGCCTGGTACTCGCCCTCCTGCTCGCCGGCACGGCCCGGCTGCGCCGCGGGCGTCGAGGCTCCGGTCATCACGCAACTTCCACCTAACCTACGGAACCGTAGGTTACGGTGGTGGGGTGAAGGCCACACCGCGCGCCGTCGCCGTCCCCGACTGGCCGCTCACCGCGGCCCTGGACCGCGCGGCGGGGGAGCACCCAGAGCGCGTCGCGCTCGACTTCTTCGGCGCGACGACGACCTATCGCGAGCTCTCGGACGCCACGGCTCGCGCCGCCGGTGCTCTCGCGGCACGCGGTGTGCAGACGGGCGACCGCGTGGCGGTCGCGCTGCCCAACAGCCCGAGCCACGTGGTCGCGTTCTGGGCGGCGCTCCGGCTGGGCGCGGTCGTCGTCGAGCTCAACCCGACCCTCGGTGCGTCGGAGTCTGCTCGGCTCGTCGCCGACTCGGGTGCGCGTGTCGTCCTGGCCTGGTCGAAGACCGCTGCGGACATCGCCGCGGCTGCCCCGGAGGCCGACGTCGTGCGCGTCGACCTCAGCCGTGACCTTCCGCTGAGCCGGCGGTGGGCGCTCCGGCTGCCGGTCCGCGCCGCGCGGGTGCAGCGCGAGGCGCTGGTTGGCACGCCGCCGCGCGGCGCGCAGGTGAAGGACTGGCACGCGCTCGTGGCGGCCGCGAGCCCGCTGCCGAGCCACCACCCCGTGCCGGCGATCGACGACCTCGCACTGCTCATGTACACCGGCGGCACCACCGGCGAGCCGAAGGCAGTGATGCTCCGCCACCGCCACCTCACGGTCAACGCCATGCAGGGCCAGGCCTGGACGGGGCACGACTCCGCGTCGCCCGAGGTCGTCTACGGCGTGCTGCCGTACTTCCACGCGTTCGGGCTCCAGCTGTGCCTCGTGTACGCGACGGTGGTCGCCGCGACCGTCGTCGTGTTCCCGAAGTTCGACGTCGGCGCCGTCCTCGCCGCCCAGCGCCGGCGGCCGGGCACCTTCCTGCCCGCCGTCCCGCCGATGCTCGCCCGGCTGACCCAGGCCGGGCGCGAGCGCAAGGCGGATCTGAGCAGCTTCCGGATCGCGATCTCCGGGTCGATGGCGCTGCCCGCCGAGACCGCGCGGGACTGGGAGGAGGTGACGGGAGGGCTCGTCATCGAGGGCTACGGGATGACGGAGACGTCCCCGGTCGCGCTCGGCAGCCCGCTCGACGCCCGCAGGCGCCCAGGGGCGCTAGGCCTCCCGTTCCCGTCGACGCGGATCCGCATCGTGGACCTCGAGGACCCCACGCGCGACGTCGAGCCCGGATCCCGCGGCGAGCTGCTGATCGCCGGGCCGCAGGTCTTCGACGGCTACTGGCGCCGGCCCGAGGAGACGGCGGCGGCTCTCCTGCCGGACGGCTGGCTGCGCACCGGCGACATCGTCACCGTCGACGACGACGGGTTCGTGACGCTCGTCGACCGGACCAAGGAGGTCATTGTCACCGGCGGCTTCAAGGTGTACCCATCGCAGGTCGAGGACCGGCTGCGCGAGATGCCGGAGATCGCCGACGTCGCCGTCGTCGGCGTCCCGGCCGGGGACCTGGGGGAGCGGGTCGTCGCCGCGATCGTGCTCGCCAAGGGCGTGACGTCGCTCGACCTGGCCACCGTCCGGGAGTGGGCGTCCACGCAGCTCGCGCGGTACGCACTGCCCCGCAGCATCGTCGTCGTGCCGGAGCTGCCGCGGTCGGCGATCGGCAAGGTGATGCGCCGCGTGGTCCGCGAGGGGCTCGTTCCGTCCGCGCCCGCCTAGAAATTGCTCCTCACCAGGGCTTCTGGCAGGTATCACCGCCGGGGCCCGACGCCTCGTTCCCGGTATGAAGCGCCTCATCCTGTGTTGCGACGGCACCTGGAACTCCCCGGTCGCCGCCCAGGTGTCCAACATCGAGAAGCTCGCCCGGTCCGTCCACGTCGGGGTGGTCGACGGCGTCCAGCAGGTCGTCGAGTACATCGGCGGAGTGGGGTCGCGCGGGTACCTGGTCGACCGGCTGCTCGGCGGCGCGTTCGGCTTCGGGTTCACGCGCAACGTCGTCGACGGCTACCGGTTCCTGGCCCTCAACTACGAGCCTGGCGACGAGATCGTCGTGCTCGGCTACTCGCGCGGCGCCTACACGGCCCGCAGCGTCGTCGGCATGATCTCCGCCGTCGGGCTCCTGACGCCGCAGGCCCTGATCGACAACCGCCTGGACGAGGCCGAGGCCGCCTACCGCGACCTCGGGCCGGACCGGGCCGAGCGGCAGGCACGGTTCCGTTCCGAGCACAGCCGCCCGGGCGTGCACGTCGCGTTCCTCGGCGTCTTCGACACGGTCGGGGCGCTGGGCGTCCCGGGCCCGTCGCGCCGCAAGAACCGCTTCCACGACGTGGGCCTGTCGCCCATCGTGGACCGCGCTCGCCAGGCCCTGGCCATCGACGAGCACCGCATCACCTTCGCGCCCTGCCTGTGGCAGGTGCCCGACGACGACCCGCCCGGCCGCGTCGAGCAGGTCTGGTTCCCCGGCACCCACGGCGACATCGGGGGAGGCGGCACCCGGTGCGGGCTGTCCGACCTCACGCTGCAGTGGATGGCGGCCGAGCTCCGCGAGGTCGGCGTCGTGCTGCACGAGGACCGACTGGCAGCGCAGCTGCGGCCCGGCGGGGAGCTGGTGCTGCGCACGGCGCCACCGCGTCTGTACGCGCCGCTCAACCTCGTCAAGCGCCTGTCGAGGCAGCCGGGGTTCCGGGGCGACGTCCGCGTGCTGGCCTCCGGGGCGCCGGGGACCGACGGCGCGTGGGCGGGCCAGGTGCGGATCGCGGAGTCGGCCTGGCACTGGTGGAGCGACCAGGGCGTGGGCTACGCGCGCGTGGCGCGGAACGTCGGCTGGTGGGCCGAGATCGCAGGCGGGGACCTGACCCCCGCCGTCGAGACGCTCCTGCCGCCGACGTGGCGCGAGCAGCACGTCCTGATCTCGTGACCGCGGTGACCGCCTGAGCGGCTACCTCTCCGCTCTGCGGTGCTCGATGAGGACCGTGTCGCGCCACGTCCCGGCGAACGGGCCGTACGTCATGAGCCCGATCCGCTCGCGCCGGCCGACGGTACGGAAGCCGTGCGCCTCGTGCAGCCGAAGGCTCGCGACGTTCTCCGGGAAGACCGCCGACTGGACCGTCCAGACGCCGTGGTCGTGCGCCACCGCGAGGAAGGCGTCGAGCAGCAGGCCCCCGACGCCGTGCCCGCGCGCGGCGTCCGCGACGTAGACGGAGTGCTCGACGACGCCCCGGTAGACCGCGCGGCTCGACACCGCCGAGGCCGAGACCCAGCCGACGACGTCGTCGCCGAGGGTGGCGACCAGGCGCAGCCCGGGCAGCTTGCCGGCGTCGAACTCGTCCCAGGTCGGCGGCGCCGCCTCGAAGGTGGCGTGGCCGGTCGCGATGCCCTCGCGGAAGATGCGCTCGACGGCCGGCCAGTCCGCGGGCGCGAGCGGCCGGACGCTCGGCGCGCTGGTCACGGGCGGTCCAGGACGGCGTCGGTCGCGGCGGCCAGCAGGTCGCGGGCGCCCGGGGCGACGGCGAAGTGCGCCCACTTGCCGCGCTGCTCCCGCGTGACGAGCCCGGCCTCGACCAGGAGCCGCATGTGGTGGGACACCGTGGGCTGGGACAGGCCGACGGGCTCGGTCAGGTCGCAGACGCACGCGTCGCCGTCGGGGGCGGCGGCGATGATCGACAGGAGCCGCACGCGGGTCGAGTCGCCCAGGGCCTTGAACGTCCTTGCGACGTCGGCCGCCCGGGCCGGCTCGATCCCCCCGGTGCCGGGGGTGCAGCAGTCGGTGGCGGGGTTGTCGAGGACGGGAAGCAGCGTGCTCATGGGTCTGATCCTGCCATAGATTGACAGTCTTCGATACGAGGTGCAACAGTCGTCGCATCGACGAGCGTCGATGTGACCCTGACGATGTGGTGGAGGTTCTCATGGCGGTGGACAAGTCGCTGCGCGACGAGGTGCGGGACCGGTACGCGGAGGCGGCGCGCGCGGCGCAGGCCGGGCAGTACGAGGAGTCGAGCGACTGCTGCGGGAGCGGCGGCTGCTGCGGCCCCGCCGGCGCGCAGGTCGTGAAGTTCGGTCGCGACCTGTATGACGCGACCCAGGTCGTGGACCTCCCGGACACGGCGGTGCTGGCATCGCTCGGGTGCGGGAACCCGACGGCGGTCGCCGACCTGCACGAGGGCGAGCGGGTGCTGGACCTGGGCTCGGGCGGCGGTATCGACGTCCTCCTGTCGGCCAGGCGGGTCGGCCCGACGGGGTTCGCCTACGGCGTCGACATGACCGACGAGATGCTGGAGCTGGCCCGCGCAAACGCCGCCGAGGCGGGCGCGGCCAACGTGGAGTTCCGCAAGGGCACCATCGAGGACCTGCCGTTCGACGACGCGAGCGTCGACGTGGTGATCTCGAACTGCGTCATCAACCTGTCGACCGACAAGCCGGCGGTGCTCGCCGAGATGTTCCGGGTACTGGCCCCGGGCGGGCGCGTCGGGGTGTCCGACGTCGTCGCAGAGGACGGCGTGAGCCCCGAGGAGCGCGCGGAGCGCGGCTCGTACGTCGGCTGCGTGGCGGGAGCGCTGTCGAAGCAGGAGTACCTCGACGGGCTCGCGGCCGCGGGCTTCACGAGCGGGTCCGTGACGTTCACCCACGAGGTCGCGGAGGGCATGCACGGGGCGATCGTCAAGGCGACCAAGCCGGCGGGGCGCTGACGACGGTGCTCTCGCCGCTTACGGCGGACGACGGCGAGGGTCGCCCAGCGCGAGGGCGTGACCCTCGCCGTCGTCGTGTGCGAGGACGCCGGCGGCGCCGCTCTGCCGGTACCGCACGACGCCGCGCGCGATCAGGGGTGCCCCGATCGCGGACGGTGCGAGCCAGAACACCAGCACGGGCAGGTGCTCGAGCAGTGGGAGCCGCGGGCCGTTGTCGACGTAGAAGGCGGTCAGCAGGAGCACGAACGAGACGCCCATGCCGACGATGTGCCCCGTGTGGCCGGGCCGGTGACGCCGGCGGTGCAGGTAGCCGATCGTGGCGGCCGAGAAGGCCGCCGCCCCGATCACGAAGAGGTAGGCGCTCTGCCGCCAGCGCATCGCGGCCAGGGCGGTGGCCGTGACGAAGACGACGCCGATCGCCCAGTAGTACCGGCGGCCGAACCGGACGTGGCGCGCGCCGCCCTTGCGGCTGAGCGCCGTGGTCGCCCCCGTGACCACCGCGGTCAGGCCGGCCACCACATGCACGGCGAGAACCGCCAGGAACGCCGGGTTGCTCGACGGGACCAGCTCGCCGAGGACGCGGGTTGCCGTGTTCATCGGTCAGTCCTCCAGCTTCTCCGCTATAGGTAGGACGCCTACTTATGTAGCGAGATTACGCCTGCTCTTGTCGCGTGGGAAGGCCCAGGCGTAGCGTCGCTACGTATGAGAGCGGAAGCGCTGAAGGGGCACCTCGACGCACTGCTGCTGGCCGCGCTGGAGGGCGGTCCGCGGCACGGCTACGCCGTCATCGAGTCGCTGCGCGAGCGCAGCGGAGGACGGCTGAACCTCCCGACGGGCACCATCTACCCCGCCCTCCGCCGGCTGGAGCAGTCCGGCCTGATCGCCGGGGAGTGGTCGCTCGTCGGCGGGCGCCGACGTCGCGAGTACCGCCTGACGCCGGCCGGCATCCGTGCCCTCGAGGGCAAGCGCGCCGACTGGGTGGAGTTCACCGCCGTGATCTCGACGGCACTGGAGGCAGCCCCGTGGCCGGCCCCCGCCTGATCGACGACTACGTGGGGGCGCTGGCCGCGCAGCTGCCGGACGCCGTCGTCAGCGAGCTCGCCGACGGGCTCACGGAGACGTTCGACCGCTTCCGTCGCGAGGGGCTCGACCCCGACGCCGCCGCACGCGCCTCGATGACCGAGTTCGGCCGGCCGAGCGAGATCGTCGCGGCCTTCGTCGAGTCCGACCCCGTGCGCCGGGCGGCGCGACGGCTGCTGGTCACGGGACCGGTCGTCGGGCTCTGCTGGGCCACGGCTCTCGTCACGAACCACGTGTGGACCCGGCCGGCCTCAGCGCTTCTCCCGTTCGCGCCAGGCGGTCTGCTCGTGATCACGATCGCCCTGCTCGCCGCCGCCTCGTTCGGACGGCGCTACCACGCGGTCCGGTGGACCGGCACCGCGGCGTGCCTGGGCATGGCGGTCGTCGACGTCACGATGCTCACCGTCGCGCTGCTTGCCGCCCCAGGGCTGGTCCTGTGGCCCGTCGTCGTGCTCGCCGGCACGGCCAGTGCGGCCCGGATCGCGTTCAGCGCACGCACCTTGCGCGCGGCCCTCACCACCTGACCGGGCCGCGTCGGGGCGGTGGGTCAGGCGACGGCCTCGACGCCGAGCTCGTCGAGCAGAGCACGCACACGCCGCTCGATCTCGTCCCGGATCGGGCGCACGGCGTCGATGCCCTGGCCGGCCGGGTCGTCGAGCTGCCAGTCCTCGTACCGCTTGCCCGGGAAGATCGGGCACGCGTCGCCGCAGCCCATCGTGATGACGACGTCGGACGCCTGGACGGCCTCGGTGGTCAAGACCTTCGGCGTCGCCCCGCTGATGTCGATGCCTCGCTCGGCCATGGCCTGGACCGCGACGGGGTTGACCTGGTCGCCGGGCATCGAGCCCGCGGAGCGGACCTCGACCGTGCCGCCTGACAGCGCGGTGAGGAACCCGGCGGCCATCTGGGACCGGCCGGCGTTGTGGACGCAGACGAACAGTGCGGAGGGCATAGGGACATTCTCGCCTGGTCGGGAGGTTGTTCGGAGCGGTTCCCGTGGCGCTCACGCAGTGACCGGCGTCCCCCTCGGGCCCGAGAGTGGGGTTGACTTCCTCCGTGCGCGCCGGCCCCCTGGAGATCACCGACCTCCTGTGGTCGTTCGATGCGAGCGGAGCGCGGCTGCCGATCGTCAAGTCGTTAGCCTGCACAACTCTCCGCGACCGCGGGCAGGTCCGCGCTGCGCGGATCCTCGACCGTTTGCCCGCGAAAGCAGGCCATCTCGACGCCGAGGCGGTCGACGACCTCGGTCTTCGCGTCCACTACGAGCTGTCCCGCCTCGGCGAGGAGCTGCAGCTGGGCCGGCGGGTCGCGGCCCTCGTCGCTGCGCTGCTTCCGGACCTGGGGCTGCGCCCGGCCGAGCCGGTCCGAGTCGTCGACGTCGGATGCGGGCTCGGGCAAGCGCTCCGCTCCATCGCCGCGCGCGGGGATCTGCCCTCGTCGGTCGAGCTGGTCGGCGTGGACCTGAACCCCGTCCTGACCGCAGAGGCCGCGCGTCTCGCGCGCAGCGAGCGGCTCGAGGTTCGGTTCGTCACCGGTGATGCGTTCGCGCCGGGAGTCGCCATCGACGACGACCGCCCGACGATCGTCGTCTCGACCGGTCTGCTCCATCACCTTGCGGCGGAGGATCTCGCGGCGTTCTTCGCGGCCCAGGCGCAGCTCCGGGTGAAGGCCTTTGCCCACTGGGACATCGCGCCCTGCTTCTGGTCGACCCTGGGTGCCTGGGTGTTCCACCAGGCGCGGATGCGGGAACCGGTGTCGCGCCACGACGGCGTGCTGTCCGCGCGGCGCGCGCACCCGGCCGACGTCCTGCTCGCCGCCGCCCGCCACGCTGCACCCGGTTATCGGGTCGCGGTGCACGAAGGTTCGCGCTGGCATCCGCGCGCGCTGGACGTGCTCCGGCCGATCGTCGGAGTGAAGGCATGACGGTGCTCGTGATCGCAGCGCTGGCGTGCCTTGCGCTCGTCGACGGGGCGTTCAGCGGGTTCCGGGCGTCGCTCGGGCGGACGGGCCTGGTGGAGCACGCCGTGGAGGATCGTCGTGGCCTCGTGCGGGGCGCGGTCCTGATCACCGCCCTCGCGGTCCCCGCGGTGCTCTCGACCGTGCTCGACGTGACCCTCGGCCCGGCGGCGATGTCGACCTACGTGTCCGCCGGCCTGGCAGCGCTCGCCGTCGTCGGGCCGTACGCCGTGATCGTGCTGCTCGCGCTGGGCGTGTACGGCGCGCTCCGCTGGGAGCTTCGATACCTGGCTTCGGCGCTCATCCTGGGACCATTCACCCTGCTGCGGCCCGTCGTCGTCGTCGCGGCGGCGGTCGTCGCGATCCTCGACGTCCGTACGGCCGGCGTGGCGATCGCCGTCGCCCTGGCGGCGGCGGCGGTGCTGTCCGTCGAGCCCATCCTGAACCGTCGTGCCGCTGTAACCCCCGCGGAGCGCGTGCTGCGCCGTGCGGTCACCGCGAGGTGATCAGCCGGTTGAGCCGCCGCTCGACGCCCGGACCACGAGCTGCGGCTGGAACATCACATGCTCGGCATCGGTGCTCTTGATCAGCAGGTCGGCGGCCGTGGTGCCGAGCTCGTGCGTGGGCTGCCGCACCGACGTCAGAGGCGTGAACAGCTCGGCGGCGAACGTGACGTCGTCGTACCCGACGACGGCGACCTGCTCGGGCACCGTGATTCCCTCGGCGCGCAGCGTGCGCAGCGCGCCGAGCGCCACCAGGTCGTTGACGCAGAACAGGGCCGTCGGCAGCGGGCCGACGGCGAGCAGCTCGCGGACCGCGCGCTCGCCGCCGTCGGCGTCCAGGCGCGTGGTGACCTCGACGAGGGCGTCGGCCGGGTCGAGGCCGGCGGCGGTGATCGCGGCGACGACGCCGGCGTACCGGTCGGCGCACTGGCGCACGGCGTGCGAGCCGTTGATGAACGCGATCCGCTGGTGCCCGTGCGCGAGCAGGTGCTGGGCGGCGAGCGTCCCGCCGGCGACGTCGTCGACGGCGACGGAGGACAGCTCGGGCACGGGGGAGGGGCGGTCGAGCAGCACCACGCCCACGCCGCGCTCGTGCAGCGCGAGCAGATGCTCGACGTCGTCGGTCGCGGGGACGACGGCGACGCCCTGGACGCCGTGCTGCTCGAACGACCGCAGGAACCTGGACTCGCGCTCGGGGTCCTCCTCCGAGCTCGCGACCATGAGGGTCCAGTCGTCCTGGGTCAGGCGGTCCTCGAGCCCGCGCGCGACGTCGGTGAAGAACGGGTTGGTCAGGTCGAGCACGATGGCGCCGACGGTGGTGACCGACCCGACGCGCAGCTGGCGCGCCGACCCGTTGGGGACGAACCGCAGCTCGGCGATCGCCGTCTCGACGCGCTCGCGGGTCGCGGCCGAGACGACGGCCGGACGGTTGAGCACGTTGGAGACGGTGCCGACCGACACTCCCGCGCTGCGGGCGACGTCGGCGATGGAGGCGCGTCGTCGCGCCGGCGTCTTGGCCATGCGCCCGATCGTAACGTTTCAACCGCGTCCGGAGCGGGTGTTGAAAACGCCCGCGGGCGCGGTGTACGTTCGGAATGCTTGAAACGATTCACCGCCCGGGGACGACGTCGATGATGACGGAGGAGGTCGCACGCCGTGCGCCGAGTGATGTTCCAGTTCCGGGTCGACCCCGCAGCTGGTCGAGCTGACGGAGATCTTCCACCTCGAGACGCAGCTCGCTGCGGTCTCCGACCCTGAGGAAGGCGCACGACGATGACGACGTTCGACCAGATCACCCCGGTGCTCGACCGGCTCGCGATCGAGGTCCCCTCCTGGGCCTACGGCAACTCCGGCACGCGCTTCAAGGTGTTCGCGACGGCCGGCACCCCGCGCACGCCGCAGGAGAAGATCGCCGACGCCGCCAAGGTGCACGAGCTCACCGGCCTGGCACCGACCGTGGCGCTGCACATCCCGTGGGACAAGGTCGACGACTACGGGTCGCTGAGCGCGTTCGCGCTCGACCACGGCGTCGCGCTGGGCACGATCAACTCGAACACGTTCCAGGACGACGTCTACAAGCTGGGCTCGCTCACCCACCGCGACCCTGCCGTGCGCCGCAAGGCGATCGACCACCACCTCGAGTGCATCGAGATCATGGGCCTGACCGGGTCGCGCGACCTGAAGATCTGGCTCGCGGACGGCACCAACTACCCTGGCCAGGGAGACATCCGCGCCCGCCAGGACTGGCTGCACGAGGCGCTCGAGGAGATCTACGCCCACCTGGGTGAGGGTCAGCGGATGGTGCTCGAGTACAAGTTCTTCGAGCCGGCGTTCTACCACACGGACGTCCCGGACTGGGGTACGTCCTACGCCCACGTGGCCGCCCTCGGCGAGAAGGCGTTCGTCTGCCTCGACACCGGCCACCACGCCCCCGGCACCAACATCGAGTTCATCGTCGCCCAGCTGCTGCGCCTCGGGAAGCTCGGCTCGTTCGACTTCAACTCGCGGTTCTACGCCGACGACGACCTGATCGTCGGGGCGGCCGACCCGTTCCAGCTCTTCCGCATCCTCTTCGAGGTCGCGCGGGGCGGTGGGCTAAGCGAGGGGTCGCCCGTTGCGCTCATGCTCGACCAGTGCCACAACATCGAGGACAAGGTCCCCGGCCAGATCCGCTCGGTGCTCAACGTCCAGGAGACCGTGGCCAAGGTGCTGCTGGTGGACCGCGACGCGCTCGACGCCGCGCAGGCCGCGGGCGACGTCCTGACCGCGAACCAGGTCGTGATGGACGCGTTCTGGACCGACGTCCGCCCGGCGCTCGCGGCCTACCGCGAGGCCAAGGGACTCCCTGCGGAACCCATGGCCGCCTACGCCGCCTCGGGGTACCAGCAGCAGATCGCCGCCGAGCGTGTCGGCGGCACCCAGGCGTCCTGGGGCGCCTGACCCACCCGCACGCAAAGACCGCACCCACGCCCTCGGAGCGAACCCGCCATGACGCACCCCGCCGTCGCCGACCTAATCGCCCGGTCCAACCGGCTCGGCGCCGACCCCCGCACCACGAACTACGCCGGCGGCAACACCTCCGCCAAGGGCACCGACACCGACCCGGTCACCGGGGAGCCCGTCGAGCTCATGTGGGTGAAGGGCTCGGGCGGCGACCTCGGCACCCTGACCGAGAAGGGCCTGGCGGTGCTGCGCCTGGACCGCCTGCGCTCGCTCGCGGGCGTGTACCCGGGCGTCGACCGGGAGGACGAGATGGTCGCCGCGTTCGACCACTGCCTGTTCGGCAAGGGCGGCGCGGCGCCGTCGATCGACACCGCCATGCACGGCCTGGTCGACGCCGCGCACGTGGACCACCTGCACCCCGACGCCGGCATCGCGATCGCCACCGCGGCCGACGGCGAGGAGCTGACCGCCAAGATCTTCGGCGACAAGGTCGTGTGGGTGCCGTGGCGCCGGCCCGGGTTCCAGCTCGGGCTCGACATCGCCGCGATCAAGGAGGCCAACCCGCAGGCCGTCGGCACTGTGCTCGGCGGCCACGGCGTCACCGCGTGGGGCGACACCTCCGAGGAGGCGGAGCGGAGCTCGCTGTGGATCATCGCCACCGCGCAGGCGTACATCGACGAGCACGGCGCGGCGGAGCCGTTCGGCCCGGCACTGACCGGCTTCGAGGCGCTGCCCGACGACGAGCGGCGCGCCAAGGCGGCCGCGCTCGCGCCGCACCTGCGTGGCGTGGCCTCAGCCGACCATCCGCAGGTCGGCCACTTCACCGACGCCGGCGTCGTCCTCGACTTCCTCGCGCGGGAGAAGCACCGGGAGCTGGCCGAGCTCGGCACGAGCTGCCCCGACCACTTCCTGCGCACCAAGGTCAAGCCGCTCGTCGTCGACCTGCCGGCCACGGCCTCGGTCGACGAGATCGTGGAGCGGCTGCCGCAGCTCCACGAGGCGTACCGGGCCGACTACACCGCCTACTACGAGCGCGGAGCGGCCGAGGCGCGCGCCCGCGGGGAGGAGCCGCCCGCGATGCGCGGCGCCGACCCGGCGATCGTGCTGGTGCCGGGCGTGGGCATGTTCTCCTACGGCGCGGACAAGCAGACCGCCCGCGTCGCCGGCGAGTTCTACGTCAACGCCATCAACGTCATGCGCGGAGCCGAGGCGCTGTCCACCTACGCGCCGATCGACGAGAGCGAGAAGTTCCGCATCGAGTACTGGGCGCTCGAGGAGGCCAAGCTCCAGCGGCGGCCCAGGCCCAAGCCGCTCGCCACCCGCATCGCGTTCGTCACGGGCGGGGCGTCGGGCATCGGCAAGGCCATCGCGACGCGGCTGGCCGCCGAGGGCGCGTGCGTCGTCGTCGCCGACCTCGACGAGGCCACGGCGCAGGGCGCGGCCGCCGAGATCGACGGGCCCGACGTCGCCGTCGGCCTCGCCGCGAACGTGGCCGACGAGGCCGCGGTCAAGGCTGCGCTCGCGGCGACCGTGCTGGCGTTCGGCGGCGTCGACATCGTCGTGAACAACGCCGGCCTGTCGCTTAGTAGGTCGCTCTTCGACACCACCGAGGCCGACTGGGACCTGCAGCACGACGTCATGGCCAAGGGCTCGTTCCTCGTCTCGAAGAACTTCGCCCAGGCGCTCGTGGACCAGGGGCTGGGCGGCGACATCATCTACATCTCGTCCAAGAACTCGGTGTTCGCCGGCCCCAACAACATCGCCTACTCGGCCACCAAGGCCGACCAGGCGCACCAGGTCCGCCTGCTCGCAGCGGAGCTCGGCCCGCACGGCATCAAGGTCAACGGCATCAACCCCGACGGCGTCGTGCGCGGGTCGGGCATCTTCGCCAGCGGGTGGGGCGCCAACCGCGCCGCCGTCTACGGCGTGCCCGAGGAGAAGCTGGGCGAGTTCTACGCGCAGCGCACCCTGCTCAAGCGCGAGGTGCTGCCCGAGCACGTCGCAAACGTGGCGTTCGCGCTGTGCACGAGCGACTTCTCGCACACCACGGGGCTGCACGTGCCGGTCGACGCCGGCGTGGCCGCGGCGTTCCTCCGGTGAGCCCGACGGCGTACGCCGCCGTCGACCTCGGCGCGACGAGCGGGCGAGTGATGCTCGGCGTGCTGCACCACGACGGCGGCGGCGCACGCGTCGAGCTGTTCGAGACCGGGCGGTTCACCAACGGCCCGGTGCCCGTGCCCGCAGGGGCGGGCACCGAGCTGCGCTGGGACGTGCTGCACCTGTGGCGCGGCATCCTCGAGGGCCTGCGGGCCGCGGGCCGCGAGGCCGCCACCCGCGGGGCCGTGCTCGCGGGCGTCGGCGTCGACTCGTGGGCGGTCGACACCGCTCTGCTCGATGCCGACGGCGCCCTGCTGGCCGCCCCGCGGTGCTACCGCGACCCGCGCCTGCTGGGCGTCGCCGACCAGGTCTACGCGCGGATCCCCGCCGCCGAGCACTACGCCGTCAACGGCCTGCAGCACCTGGCCTTCACCACGGAGTTCCAGCTCGTGGCCGGCTCGGCCGACGCCGTGTGGCCGCTCGCGCACGACGTGCTGCTGGTCCCGGACCTCGTGACCTACTGGCTCACCGGACGCAAGGTCGCCGAGGTCACCAACGCCTCGACCACCGGGCTGCTCGACGCCGCCTCGCGGACCTGGGCGGACGGGATCGTGAAGCGACTGGGGGCGGAGTTCCCGGCGCTCGCCGGGCTGCGCCGGCTGCTGCCCGGGCTCGTCGAGGCGGGGACCGTGGTCGGGGTGCTCGCGGACGCGGTGCAAGAGGCCACAGGCCTCGGCCCGGTACGGGTGGTCGCGGTCGCGTCGCACGACACGGCGTCGGCGGTGGTGGGCACCCCGCTCGGGGAGCGGGGCGCCTACATCAGCTCGGGCACCTGGTCGCTCGTAGGGCTCGAGCTCGACGCGCCCGTGCTCACCGAAGCCTCGCGCAAGGCCGGGTTCACGAACGAGCTCGGGCTCGACGGGACGGTGCGGTACCTCCACAACGTCATGGGGCTGTGGGTGCTCGACGAGTGCGTCCGCGAGTGGACGCGCGACGGCCGGCCGGTCGACCTCGCCGAGCTGCTCGACGCCGCCGCGCGCGAGCCCGGCGGCGTCACCGTCGTCGACCTCGACACCGACGACTTCCTCGCGCCCGGCGACATGCCGCGCCGGTTCGCGGAGGCAGCGCGGCGCGCCGCCCTGCCCGTCCCCGAGACCCGGCCGGCTCTCGCCCGCGCAGTCCTCGACAGCCTTGCGGCGGCCTATGCCCGCACGATCGCGCGGGCGGCCGAGCTCGCCGGGGCTCCCGTCGAGGTCGTGCACATCGTCGGCGGCGGGGCGCGCAACGGGCTGCTCTGCCGGCTCACCGCGGAGGCCACCCGTCTGCCCGTCGTCGCCGGTCCCGGCGAGGCCGCGGCGGTCGGCAACGTGCTGGTGCAGGCGCGAGCAACCGGCGCGCTGACCGGCGGGCTCGACGCGCTGCGCGACGTCGTCGCCGCGTCTTTCAGCCTCCGCCGGTACGAGCCGCCTCGATAGGATCCGGGCATGCCGAGGCCCCGGCTCCAGGACGTCGCCGAGCACGCGGGCGTCTCGCTCGCCACGGCCTCGCGCGTGCTCAACGGATCCGCGCGCCAGCCCGGCCCCGACCTGGTCGCCAAGGTCCGGGCCTCGGCCGACGCGCTCGGCTACGTCGTCAACGCCCAGGCGCAGGCGCTGGCCCGCTCGCGCACCGGCCTGCTCGGGCTCGTGGTGCAGGACATCTCGGACCCGTACTTCTCCTCGATCGCCGCGGGGGCGCAGGTCGCGGCCCGCGAGCACGGGCTCCAGCTGCTGCTGGCCAGCACGGACCGTGACCCGGCGGTCGAGCTCGAGGCCGTCGCCGCGCTGGTGGCGCACCGGGCCGACGCGATCGTCGTCGTCGGCACGCGGCGGGACGGGCCAGAGGACGACGCGCTCGACGCCGCCCTGACGCGCTACCGCGACTCGGGCGGCCACGCCGTGCTCGTGGGGCAGCCGCTGGGCGACGTGCGGACGGTGCGGCCGCCGAACGCTGCGGGCGGCGAGGCGCTCGCGGTCGACCTGCTGAGGCTTGGGCTCCGGTGGTTCGTGGTGCTCGGCCGCTGGGAGACGTGGGCGACGCCGCGTGAGCGCAGCGAGGCCTTCACGCGCGCGGTCGCGGCGGGTGGGGGCGTCGTCGAGGTCGTGCCCGTCGCGGAGTTCTCGCGCGACGGCGGTTACGGCGCCGCCGCGGCGGTCTCCGACCTGGTGGAGCGGTCGCACGGCGAGCGGCTGTGCGTGTTCGCGACCTCGGACGTCATGGCGATCGGCCTCATGGCCGGTCTGCGCGAACGGGGCGTGCGCGTGCCCGACGACGTGCTTGTCGCGGGCTTCGACGACATCCCGACGCTGCGCGACCACGTGCCGGCGCTCACCACGGTGCGGGTGCCGCTCGAGGAGATGGGGCGCCGCGCGGTGCTCGCGGCCGTCGCGGAGCTCGACGGCGAGGAGCTGGTCGCCCCGGACGGCGGGCTGACGGCCGAGGTCGTGCTCCGCGAGTCGACCGGCGCCGCCGTCGTGGCCTGATCGGGGCCGAGGTCAGACGACCAGCAGCACGTGCAGCGAGCGCGGGCCGTGGACGCCCTCGACGCGCGAGAGCTCGATGTCGCTCGTGGCGCTCGGGCCCGAGATCCAGGTCTGGGGCCGGGCCGCATGCTCGGCGAGCAGGCGGACGGCCTCCGGGACGGTCTGGACCACCTGGTCGGCGCGCACCACGCACAGGTGCGTGTCGGGGACGAGCGTGATCGCGCGTCGGCCCTGGTCGGGCTCGCCGTCGAGCACGATCGTGCCGGTGTCCGCGATCGCGACCCGCGCAGCGGTGACCACGGCCGCGGACGCGTCGAGCTCGGCGTTGCTGCGGGGTGCGGTGCGCGAGTCGAGGACGACGTCGCCCAGGCCGGCGATCCAGGCGGGGTCGAGGCCGTCGGGGGCCACGACCGGCGCCGAGGTGCCGAGGCTCGCGACCGCCTGGGCGATCGCGTCGGGCACCTCCGCGGCGCTCACGCGCCGCACGTGGGCCTTGTAGTCGACGAGCCGGTCCTCGAGCAGGTGGAGCACTGCCTCCGAGCCCGGAGCGTGCTCCCCGGCGGCACGGTAGGCGCGGGGCACCTCGACCGCCGCCTGGGGCGCGGGCCCGAGCGCGGCGCGGATGCGGGCCAGGACGTCGGTGCGTGCGTCGCTCACTGGGACTCCTTCCGGTCCGCCCACCAGCGGCGGAACGCGCGGGCGGGCGGCACGGGCAGGTCGCGCGAACCCGTCCACCGCGAGCCGGGGTAGGGCAGGTGCTTGACGACGTGGTCCGCGCCGCCGACGACGTGCGTGAGGGCCGCGAGGCGCTCCGCTCCCGCGAACCGGTCGCCGTCGGACATGGCCCAGGACGCGGCCTTCATCACGGCCGCGACCGGGTCGACGAGACGGCCCCGGTCGGCGTCGACCTCGCGGGCGCGCAGGTCCACGAGGATCGACGGGATGTCGATCTTGACCGGGCAGACCTCGAAGCAGGCGCCGCACAGCGTCGAGGCGTAGGGGAGTGAGGCGTTCGGGTCATCGTGACCGCCTCCCCGCGTGCCCGACGGCCCGGTGAGCTGCGGGGTCAGGATGGCCCCGATCGGCCCGGGATAGACGGACCCGTAGGCGTGCCCGCCGACCCGCTCGTAGACCGGGCACACGTTGAGGCACGCCGAGCAGCGGATGCAGTGCAGCGCGGCGCGCCCGCGCTCGTCCTCGAGCACCTTGGTGCGCCCGTTGTCGAGCAGGATCAGGTGGAACTCCTGCGGCCCGTCGCCCGGCGTGACGCCGGTCCACAGGGACGTGTACGGGTTCATCCGCTCGCCGGTGGACGAGCGCGGAAGCAGCTGCAGGAACACCTCGAGGTCCGTGAAGGAGGGCAGCAGCTTCTCGATGCCCATCACCGTGACCAGCGTCTCCGGCAGCGTCAGGCACATGCGCCCGTTGCCCTCGGACTCGACCACTGCGATGGTGCCGGTCTCCGCCACGCCGAAGTTCGCGCCGGACACGGCGACCCTCGCGGAGAGGAACTTGCGGCGCAAGTGCGCCCGGGCCGCCGTCGCGAGCTCCCGCGGGGTGTCGCTCAGGTCGGCCGGCGCGTCGGCCATGCGGGCCAGGAAGATGTCGCGGATCTCCGAACGGTTCCGGTGGATCGCCGGGACCAGGAAGTGCGACGGCATGTCGTCGGCGAGCTGCACGATGAGCTCGGCCAGGTCGGTCTCCACGGCGGCGATGCCACGCGCGGCGAGGGCCTCGTTGAGCCCGATCTCCTGCGTCGCCATCGACTTGACCTTGACCACCTCGTCGACGCCCTTGGCCTTGGCGATCTCCGCGACGATGCGGTTGGCCTCGTCGGCGTCGCGCGCCCAGTGCACGACGCCGCCGCGCGCGGTCACGTTCTCCTCGAGCCGCGCGAGCAGCTCGGGCAGCTCCGCCAGGACCTGCTGCTTGACGGCCGAGCCGGCGTCCCGCAGCGCCTCCCAGTCGGGCACCTCTGCCACGACGCGGGCCCGCTTGTCGCGGATGGTCGACGTCGCGCGCGCGAGGTTGCGGCGGAGCTGGTCGTTCCCGAGCGCGGCCTTGGCGGCGTCCGGGAACGACTCGCCCCAGCGCAGCGGCGTCTCGGGGTGGGGGAGCGGGCCGAAGGGCTCGTCGTCGCCGGCCCTCCGGCGCGGGATCCCGAGGAACGTACTCACGAGACGGTCACCTCCGAGAAGGTCGTGCGCGGCATCGGCGTCGGGTCCTCGCGCGTCGAGGCCAGGATCTCGGCCAGGTGCAGGGCGTGGACGCCGGAGCGCTGACGGGAGAGGCCGCCGCCGATGTGCATGAGGCACGACATGTCGCCGGCGGTGACCACGTCGGCCGCCGTCGAGCGTACGGCCGCGGTCTTGTCGGCCAGCATCGCGGCCGAGACGTCCGCGTTCTTCAGCGCGAACGTGCCGCCGAACCCGCAGCAGCTCTCCGCCTCGGGCAGCTCGACGAGCTCGAGGTCCTCGACCGCGCGGAGCAGCCGCACCGGCCGGTCGCCGACGTGGAGCATGCGCAGCGAGTGGCAGGTGGGGTGGTACGTGACGCGGTGCGGGAACCACGCGCCGACGTCGGTCACGCCGAGCACGTCCACGAGCAGCTCGGACAGCTCATACGTCCGGGCGGCCACCGCCTCGGCCGTCGTGGCCAGCTCGTCGAGGCCGGCGCGGCGCGCGACCATCGCCTGCTGGTGGCGCACGGACCCCGTGCACGACCCGGACGGCATCACGACGGCGTCCCACTCGCCGTCGGCGACGGGTGCGAAGGTCTGCACATGGTTGCGGATCACGGGCACGGCCTCCGCGAAGTACCCCGTATTGACGTGCATCTGACCGCAGCACGCCTGCCCGGAAGGGAAGACGACCTCGTGCCCGAGCCGTTCGAGCAGGCGGACCACCGCCTGCGGGGCGGCGGGGAACAGGGTGTCGGCGATGCAGGTCGCCGCCAGCGCGATGCGCACTGTCGTGCTCCTTCCCGTCGGCGTTGCCGGGTGAGGTGCCGGGTGAGGGTGCCAGGTGAGGTGCCTGGTCGTCGGGCTGGACGTCACTTCCCGCTCCGCGGCAGCATAGCGTCCCATCTCGCGTTTTGAATCCATTCACTCGCCGACATGATCGCGGAGAGCGCTTCGACAGAGTGCACTGCCGGGAAAGGTAGCCGTCACGATCGCCGCCGCCTGACACGGCTACGCTCCCGCGCATGAGTACGTCTGCCGTGGTCGTCGGCGCCGGGATCGCGGGCCTCGCCTCTGCCGTCTCGCTCGCGCGGGTGGGATGGCAGATCACGGTCCTCGAGCGGGCCGCGGAGGCCGGGGAGATCGGCGCCGGGTTCGCGATGTCGCGCAACGCCGTTGCCGCGTTCCGCGGGCTCGGGTTCGGGGACGACGACGTCGCCGCGCTGGGGTACGCAACCTGGGCCGGCGGGACCTTCGACTGGCGGGGTCGGCCGATCCTCACGGTCCCCGGATCACCGGAGGTGCGCGACGCCGTCGGGCTGATCGGCGTCCACCGTCGCCGCGTGCACGCGGCGCTGCTCGGCCGAGCCGTCGCGCTCGGCGTCCACGTCGTACCGCGCAGCACCGTCACCGACCTCGACCCGGGCGTCGCCGACGGTGCTCCCGCCGTCGTCGGTGGGCGCGCGGCGGACCTCGTCGTCGGTGCGGACGGGATTCGCTCCGCCGTCCGCGGTGTCGTCTTCCCGCGCATCGCGCCGGTGTACAGCGGGTACTCGAGCTGGCGCGCCGTCGTCCCGGGGGTGTTCGGCGGTGAGGCGCTCACACAGTTCTGGGGGCCGCACGCCGAGTACGGCATCCTGCCGACCACGCCCGCCGGAGGGCCGGACGAAACCTACTGGTACGGGTACGTGCGCATGCCCGAGCGGACGCGGCTCGGCGGGCCCGACGGCGAGCTCGCCGCCGCCAAGGCGCGTGCGGCCGGCTGGGCCGCACCCGTACAGGAGGTGCTCGACGCCACCGACCCCGCCACGCTGCTGCGCCACGACGTCCACCACCTGCCCGGGGGAGCGCCGTCGTACACCTCCGGACGGGTCGTGCTGGTCGGGGATGCGGCACACGGGACGGTTCCGACCATGGGGCAGGGTGCAGCGACCGCGCTCGAGGACGGGCTGTGCGTCGGGCTGCTCGTCGGCGCACCCGTCGCCGCAGGTGGGCGGCTCGCCCCGGCACTCGCGGGCTTCGATGCCGCCCGAAGACCGCGCTGCCGAGGGTTGGCGCGAGCGTCGGTCGCGTCCGGGCGGTTCGGGGCGCACCTCGGCGTCGGTCAGGGGCTGCGCAACGCGCTCATGCGGCTGACACCGACGGGCGCCGTCGTGCGTGGGGCCGAAGCGGCGATGGGATGGACGCCGCCCCAGGCGGCGCCGCCCGTGCGGTGAGCTCCCGCCCAGGCTCGACGCGCACAACACCCCGGACCGCCTCGACGCCGTCGCGCCGGCCGCGCACGTCGGCGTCCGCGAGCACCCGCGCGGGCTCGAGGTCGACCTGCCGGCGCACTCCTACGTCACTGTGACCCTCGACCTCGGGTGAGCGCGGCGTCGCCGTGACGCCTGCACGCCCATCGATGACTTCCGCCGGGTGCTGCCGTCACGACGAGTGATCGCGAACCGCAGACGGAAGGGGTCACCATGCTGCGGCAGGTGGCGGAGGGTGTGCTGGTCCACGAGAGCGAGTTCTGCCAGAGCAACACCGTCGCGGCGCAGGGCACCGCCGGCATGCTGCTGATCGACCCAGGGATACGCGGCGAGGAGCTGGCCTGCCTCGCGGACGACCTGTACGGCTCGGGCCAGACCGTCGTCGCGGGCTTCTCGACGCATCCTCATTGGGATCACCTGCTCTGGCACGCCGGGCTCGGCGTGGCGCCCCGTTACGGCACGGCCGGTTGCTCGGCCGCCGTGGGAGGTCTCCTCTCCCACCCGAAGTGGCAGGCCCTGGTCGCCGCAGTCCTGCCGCCGGACATCGCCGAGCAGATACCGCTGGGCTCGTTCGGCCTCATCACGGGCCTGTCGGCCGCGACCGCGCGGATCCCCTGGGACGGCCCGCGGGTCCGGATCATCGAGCATCAGGCGCATGCCTCAGGCCATGCGGCGCTGCTGATCGAGGATCGCGGCGTCCTCGTCGCGGGTGACATGCTCTCGAACGTCCTGGTTCCGATGCTCGATCTGAACAGCGCCGACCCGGTCGAGGACTACCTCGCTGCACTTCGGCTTCTCGAGGGTGTGGCGGGCGACGTCGATGTTCTCGTCCCCGGCCACGGGTCCGTCTGCAGAGCCGACGAGGTCCAGGCGCGGATCGACCAGGATCGCGCGTACCTTCTCGCCGTGCGTGACGGCGGCGTTCTCGAGGACCCCCGCCTCGGGTCATCGGCCAAGGACGGCTGGGAGTGGGTCACCGACGTCCACGAAGGGCAGCTCGAGGGCCTCGCCCGCCAAAGCGAGCGCGGGACGGCGGCCGGATAGGAAGGCTCAGGCATCCTCGGGCCGCGCGGCCTCGCTATCGTCGTCCTGGGCGGCGGTGCGCGCCTCGGGCTGCGGGCGCGGCGCGCAGGACGTGCCGTGGTCGGGCCGGTAGGTCCAGGTGTGCGAGGTCTCGCTCACGAGGGTGCTGCCGCGGAAAACGCGGCGCTCGTTCGTGATCGTGAAGCCGTCCTGCCCGGCGCGACGCGGGGTGCAGCTCGCCGCTGTCGACGGGTTGGTCCTGGCCGGCTGGATGTTCCGCTTGGGGCTCGCCGACGTCTCGACCCGGAAGTGCTCGGTGCTCCAGATCTGCACGTGGAGCTCGCCGCCCCCGACCCAGGAGCGCAGGACCGCCCCGTAGGGGCTGGTGTTGCGGAAGCGCAGGTCGATCGACCCGGTGAAGATCGTCGCCTCGCGCCCGGCGGGGTAGCGGGGGATCCACACCGAGTGCGGCTGGCGCTCGACGATGTCGAAGCCTGCGAAGAACCCGGCGTTGTAGACGTTGGTGGCCATCTGCGAGAGCCCACCGCCGACGCCCGGGACGAACTGCCCGCCCACGATGACGGGCGCGTCGCCGAACCCGTTGGCGGCGTTGATCGGGCCGAGCGCGTCGAGCAGCGAGAACGTCTCGCCCGGGCGGACGAGCGTGCCCGTGAGCAGCTCGGCGCCGCGGTGCAGGTTGTCGGTGCGCACACGGTCGTTGGTGATGCCGGTGGAGAAGCTCGAGACCACCTCGTGCACACCGAGCGCCTCGAGCGAGGCGCGCGTGTCGGCCGGGGCCTCCTCGATCAGCTCGGCCTGGGCGGTCCGGTCCTCGCCGACGGCCGCGGCCTCGACCGCGACGGCGAGGGCGTCGGCGTCGAGCGTCGTGCCGGTGGCGCCACCGACGACCTGCGGACGCCCGTCGGCGAACACGAACCGGGCGTTCTCGGCGGGGGTCAGAAGGTTGGTCGCGCGGTCGTCGACGGCGGAGCGCAGCGCGGCGCCGTCGAAGGACACGACGAGCTCGCCGTCCTGCGCCTCGAAGGAGGCGGCGTCGGCCAGGACCGAGCCGGGGAGCTCGGGGCGCTGCCCGGCGACCTCGACCGTGACCGGGGCGGACACGATCTGGCGGGCCTGCGCGTAGGCCGCGTCGGTCGCGTCCTGGGTGATCGCGGGCGCAACGAGCTCGGCCGGCACGTCGAGCGGGCCCTCCTGGCGCAGCCAGCCGGACTCGAGCACGCGTGCCGCGTCGGCGGGCTCCACGCGCGATCCCTCCTGGGCCGCGCTGGTGACGGCCTGCCCGTCCTCGAACCCGGCCGTGCCGTCGACCGGCTCGACCTCGAGCTGCGAGGCGAGGCTTTCCGCGACGGGCTCGAGCCTCCCGCGGTCGACCTGGACCACGGGGTCGGCCTCGAAGCTGCCGCTGAGGTGCGCCCACAGGCGCACGGGGTGCAGGGAGAAGCCGGTGAGCCGGTCGACGCTCGCCGCGGTGTCGAACGCCAGGCCCGCGTACGCCGGGTCGACCGAGGCGGTGGCGGTCGCGGCGGTCAGCTCGATCGGCTCGAGGATGCGCTCGGCCAGGCCCGCGTCGAGCCTCGCGATCGCGTCGTCGCGGGTGAGCCCGCCGACGTCGACGCCCGCGACGGACGTGCCCGTGGGCACGCGCTCGGAGAGCGCCCACTGAGCGCCGGCGTACGCGGCGCCGACGACGGCGACGCCCGCGGCGGTCCACGCCAGGGCGCGGAGCCCGCGCCGGAAGGCGTCCCCGGCAGGGGTCGGCGGCGCGGGCGCGGTGTCGCGCTCGTTCGGGTGGCCCATCAACACGCTCCGTACGGTCGGGAAGTCTTCAGCGTCCGACCCTAGGCGGGCCCGGCGGGCGCGGTCCGTCGTCGTCGCGCACGGTGTGCGCCCGCGGCGGGCAGCGACCGCTCGGCACCGCCGTGCCCACATGCTGGGCCGATGCCCGGCGCGGCTTCACATGACGCGCACGGTTCTGGAACAGTTCTGCCCCATGTCGCAGACCGTCACCGCCGCTCCGGCGCGCACCCTTGTCGAGATCTTGCCTGCGGGGCGGGTCCGCACCGTCACCGCGGTCGTGCTCGGCGCCGTCGTCGTCGCCGCGCTGGGGCAGGTCATGGTGCCGCTGCCGTTCACCCCCGTCCCGCTGTCGCTCGGCACGCTTGCGGTGCTCGGCGTCGGCGCGGCGCTCGGGCCGCGGCTGGCGGCGGCGTCGATCGGGCTGCTGATCGTCGCGGGCGTGAGCGGTCTGCCGGCCTTCGCCGGCGGCACGAGCGGCTGGGCCTTCGCCTCGTTCGGCTACGTGCTGGGCTACCTGCCCGCGGCCGTCCTCATGGGCCGGCTCGCCCGGACGGGCGGCGACCGGTCGGTGTGGCGGACCTTCGCCGGCGCGGCAGCCGCCAGCGCGCTCGTCTACGTGGTGGGCGCCCCGTGGCTCGCGGTGTACGCGCACCTCGGCCTCGCCGACACGCTCGTCGCGGGCGTGCTGCCGTTCCTCGCGGGCGACGCCGTCAAGGCGGCCATCGTCGCGGGCGTGCTGCCGACGCTGTGGCAGGTGCAGCGCTGGTCGCTCAGCGGGCGCTGAGCACCCGGTGTGGACGTGTGACCTTGCCCCATAGCGATCAGCAGCTGCGGAGGGGACTGCTGCACGGTGTCGGCGGTGTGCACGCACCTGGGCGGGATCCTGGGGACAAGTGACTCCCCCTAGGCGGAGTCACGACTCAGTCACGGGCGGGCGGCGCGGGTGCGACCAGCGCGGCCGGTGCGCGGCTCTGCGCCCTCGGCGCCACGGCCGGCGGGCTGGGCTGGCGAGTGCGGCAGACCGAACGTCGCCGCGACGCCGACCACAAGCACGCCTGCGGCGATGCCCGTGGTGACCCGGCTCGCGTGGACGAGTGCCTGCTCCGCGTGACGGGCAGCGTCCGCGGTCGCGGGGTCCGCGGCAAGGGCCGGGATGGCGGCTCCGGCGCTGTCGTGGACCATCGCGACGACTCGCTCCTGCTGGGCGGCGGGAAGGCTCGAGTCGGCCACGCGATCCTGCGTCTGGGACGTCGTCGTGGCGATCAGCAGGCCGCCGAGCAGCGCGACTCCGAGCGCGGACCCGAGCTGGCGGACGGTCGTCTGGAATCCCGACGCCTGGCCGCTCTCGGCAGCCGGGACGTCGACGAGGATGACGTTCGTCAGCTGCGCGGTCGCCAGACCGACCCCGACGCCGTAGACGAACAACCATATGGCGATGACCGCTCCGGGCAGCGAGGTGCTCAGCGTCAGGGCGAGGCCACCGATCGCGACGGCTTCGAGTGCGAGCCCGATGCGAACGACGGAGGTGCGGCCCAGGCTGGCCGACAGGCGCGGGGTGGCGCCCGAGACGAGGAAGGTGCCCAGTGCGAGCCACAGCAGGATCCAGCCGGTGCCGAGCGCCGAGTACCCGAGTGCGCCCTGGAGAAGGAGCGGCAATGTGAACAGGAGCCCGAACTCTCCGAGCGCCACGATCATCGCCGCGATGATCCCGAATCTGAAGGACCGAATCTTCAGCAGGCCGAGGTCGACTAGCGCAACCTTGCCCGCGAGCACGCGGCGTCGTTCGACGAGGACGAACGCCACCACGAGCAGCACGCCTCCGACAAGGGCGAACGGGACAGGCGTCGGGCTCCCGTCGGCGTCGCGCCACCAGCCGTAGTAGTCGCCCTCGATGAGGGCGAACACGATGCCCGCCAGTCCGAGGCTCGACAGCAGGACGCCGGGGACGTCCGCGCCGCGCCGCAGCGTGGTGTCGCGTGTCTCGTCGATGGTCCGCGCGGTGCCGTACAGCGCGAGCAGGCCGAAGGGGATGTTGAGCCAGAAGGCCCACCGCCACGACACGTCGGTGGCCAGCCAGCCGCCGACGAGCGGGCCGACCGCCGCCATCCCACCGATCGTCGATCCCCAGATCGCGAACGCGATCCCCCGCGCGCGTCCCTGGAACATCGCGTTGAGGGTGGACAGCGTGCTGGGCAGGACCATGGCGGCGCCCAGGCCTTGGACCAGTCGCGACGCGATGAGCATCGCCGGGCTCGCCGCTGCGCCGGCACCGACGCTGGCCACCATGAAGGTCGCGAGCCCGATCGCGTACAGGCGTTTGCGCCCGTAGAGGTCCCCGATCCGGCCGACCGTGAGCATGAGCGAGGCGAACACGAGCGAGTAGATCGCGTTCATCCACTGCGCCCCCGACGCATCGAGGCCGAGGTCCTCGATGACGACAGGCAGCGCGACGTTGACGATCGTCGCGTCCATGATGACCAGCGACACGCCCAGGGACAGCGTCGCCATCGCGAGCCAGTGTCGGCGGGAAATCCGGGACGTCTCGGACATGCGCTGCTCCTCATGCGGTGAGCTCCCACCGGGCGGCCGCCCGGCGCCACCGACCGTACATCCCGACACCGTGTCGACAAAACCTGTAGATCTGGTGATGTCGGTCCGCCGGTGCGAGTTTACCGACTCAGTGTCGGTATAGTTGCCGACATGATGTCGACAAAGTTGAGGGGGCGACGTGTTCCTCGCCCTTCGTGAGCTGACGTTCGCCCGCGGCCGCTTCGCCCTGATGGGCTCCGTCGTGGCCCTGATCGCAGTCTTGATGGTCCTGTTGTCCGGCCTGTCCGTGGGCTTGGTGAACGACGGCGTCTCCGGCTTGAAGAAGCTGGACGTGACCTCGCTGGCCTTCCAGAAGGACGTCGCCACGGACGCGGCGTTCTCCCGTTCGTTGATCGACCCGGAGGTCGCGGGCACCTGGCGCGACCAGCCCGGCGTCCAGGACGCGGCGCCTTTCGGAAACACCCTGGCCAACGCCCGCACCGACCGCGGTGTCGATATCGACCTGGCGCTGTTCGGTGTCGAGCCGGACAGCTGGCTGGCTCCGCAGGCCACCAACGGTGCGAAGCTGGCCGACTCGGACAGCCTGCTGCTGAGCGAGACCGCACGGGATGCCGGTGTGCGCGTCGGGGACACGGTCACGGTGGCCCAGCTGGGCACACAGCTTCGAGTCGCCGGGTTCCTCGAAGGTCAGCACACGTTCGGTCATGTCGAGGTCGCTTACGTCAGTCTGCCGACGTGGCAGGAGATCCGGGCGGGCGTGCGACCGGGCGAGGAGGTGGGTGCGCACGTCTACGACCAGGTCACCGCCGTCGCGGTCCGTGCGGCGCCTGGCGCCGACGTCGACCTTGCCGCCGGCGACGCTGCGGCCGGCACGACGTCGTTGACCCTGAAGCAGTCCTTCGGGGCCTCGCCCGGCTTCTCCGCGGAGACCTCGACGCTGGACCTGATCCAGGCCTTCCTCTACGCGATCTCGGCCCTCGTGGTGGGAGCCTTCTTCACGGTGGTGACCATCCAGCGGCGCCAGGAGATCGCCGTGCTGCGCGCGATGGGCGCCAGCACCGGAAGCCTGCTGCGCGACAGCCTCGCCCAGTCGCTCGTGCTGCTGCTGGTCTCGTCCGGCGTGGGCGTCGGGCTCGGCGTCGCGATGGGCGCCGCCATCTCCGGCTCGCCGATGCCGTTCCACCTCGACCCGGCGCCGATCGGCATCGCGACGGCCGCGCTCGTCCTGCTGGGGATGCTCGGCGCGGTCGTGGCCGTGCTGCGGATCACCCGCGTCGACCCCCTCACCGCCCTGGGAGCACACCGATGAGCCACGAGACCGCCCTCGTCCTGGACGCCGTCACCCTGACGCACGGGGACGGCGAAGACACCGTCACCGCGCTCGACGACGTCCACCTCTCCGTCGAGCCCGGTGAGCTCGTGGCTGTCGTCGGCCCCTCCGGCTCGGGCAAGTCGAGCCTGCTGGCGGTCGGCGGTGCGCTCGTGCGGCCCACCCGAGGCACTGTGCGCGTCGCGGGGACCGACCTCGGCGACCTCGACGCACGTCGCCTGACCCGCCTGCGGCGCGACCTGATCGGGTTCGTCTTCCAGTCCGCGAACCTCCTGCCCGCCCTGACCGCCGTCGACCAGCTCCGCCTCCCGCTCACCTTCGGCCGTCGGCAGGACGCACGAGACCCCGCCACCCTGCTTGCGGAGGTGGGGATGAGCCACCGCGCCACCAAGCGCCCCCACCAGCTCTCCGGTGGAGAACGACAGCGGGTGGGCATCGCCCGCGCCCTGGTGACCAGGCCCCGGCTGCTGCTGGTCGACGAGCCCACCGCCGCCCTGGACCGGCAGCGCAGCCAGGAGATCGTCGGCCTGCTGGCGCGAGAGGCCCACGAGCACGGCGTGGCGACGGTCATGGTCACCCACGACCACGACGTGCTCCACCACTGCGACCGGGTGCTCGAGATGGCCGACGGTATCTTGGGCACCCACGTACCAGTCCCGAGGCCATGACCATGTGAGGTGAGCCCGTGCCGCGTATCCAGGCACCCACGGTGGCCGAGCACCGCGCTCAGCAGCGACGCGCGATCTTGGATGCGGCACGGGCCCACCTTGCCGAAGAGGGGCAGGCGCCCTCCCTGGCACAGGTGGGCGCACGGGCGAACCTGGCCCGGTCGAGCGTCTACGAGTACTTCGGCTCGCGCGACGAGCTGCTGGCAGGCGTGGTCGGCGACGTGTTTCCCGACTGGGCAGCCCAGGTCATCGGGTCCACCGAGTCTGCCTCGACCCCCGGAGAACAGGTCTGGGCCTACGTCGAGGCCAACATGCAGCTGTTCGCCAGCTCCGAGCAGGCCGTCGCACGCGCCCTGACGAGCGTCGTAGATCCCGCTCTCCTTGCCGGGCCGCTGAACCGGTTCCACGAGTCGCTCCAGAAGCCGCTCGTCGCCGCTCTCCGTGCCCACGGGGAGGCGCAACCCCAGCTGATGGCCGACATCATCGGCTCGATGCTGGTTCGCGCCAGCCACGACGTGTGGTCACCCAACCGACGCACCGCTCAGCGTCGCCTGCGGACCGCGCTGCGGCTGCTCGCCGACCTGCTCTGGCCCTATCTCGGGATCGACCGCGGGGAGCCGCAGCCGGGCTGATCGGCCTCACGCCAGGAGGCGACGGGTCGAGCCGGGTCGTCGAGAGCGACGACGCCCTGCGCGAGCGGATCATTGAGGTGGCGGACGGGCCTTTCTACGCCGGCGCCATCCAGTCGGTCGGCATCGCAGCCCGCACCGCCGCAGCGACGCTGCTCGACGCCGTCAGGCCTCGGTGATCGGGGTCGCGGCGATGCCTGCGACCAGAGCCCGGATCGCCCAGCCGGTTCGCTCGTCCGGGGTGCCCGAGACCATCGACTCGGCGTTTGCGGCGATGTGCGGGGTGGCCTGCGGGTCGGCGGCACGGAAGGCGATGGCGAGGGCGTGGACCTTGCCCTCAGCGGACTCGTCGGCAATCCCGGGCGCGGGAGTGCTGTGCTCGGCAGCCGTCGCCGTGACGTGCTGCAACAGCAGGTCCACGCCCCACGCGGCACGGTCCGCGTCGATCTCGCCGTCGAGCAGCAGCCCCAGGATCTGGTCGTACAGCCGCATCGCGTTCGGGCCGGTCGGGCGCAGCAGGAGCGCCGAGCGTGCCAGGCCGGGATAGGTATGGAGCACCTCGGCGTAGGAGCCGAGCAGGCCCTCCAGGCGCGAGCGCCAGTCACCCGTGCCGGGCTCGAGCGAGGCGATGAGCTCGTCGAGGACCGCCGCGTGCAGCTCGGCGGTGTTGGCCACGTACACGTACAGCGAGGCCGGCCCCGTGGACAGGGCCTGGGCCACCCGGCGCATCGTGGCCTTCTCCAGGCCC